>NZ_JALQDZ010000007.1:0-30195 GCF_023630985.1 Caballeronia sp. ATUFL_F1_KS39
GCTCGGAAATATGTGTTGGCTTATCTGTGGGTGGTGCGCGCGAAGAAGGGTGCGCGATTAAATGTGAGCGAACGCGCGACGACGACCTGACGCGCGACCCGACACGACGCGGTAAAAAAAAAAACACCGCCGTGTGGCGCGACCCGGAAGGTCGCACCACACGGCGGTTTTGCATTCGCCGCGAGGTAAAGCGCGACGCGCTCAGTACTTGATGCGCGACACCTTCGTGCCTTGCAGCGACACGTCGGCCATCAGGCCGGCGTTGGTCAGCACGATGGCCTCGACCGGTTTCGTGGCGGTGGTCGTGTCGATCACGCCGTTCGCGCCCATCTTCACCAACGCCACCGATGCGTCCGCGCCCGCCGACCAGCCGTCGGAGTTGCGGAATTTGTCGAGCGCATCCTGCGTCATGAACAGGAAGATCAGCGCCTTCGACTGCGCCCCTGCCTGCAGGCCGAACGAGCCGGACGTCGTGCTGTAGTACCCGACGCTGCTGCCGCCCACACGCAGCGCACCCTTGCCGTATTGCGCGCCGACGATGAAGCCGGCCTGAAGCACCGACGGGAACACCAGCACGCCGCGCGCTTTCGCGACCAGCTCGCGCGAGCCGCCGACGGTGGCATAGAGACGCTGGATCGTGCTGTCGACATCTGCGTCGATGGCGCGGCGGTCATCGGCGGCGCCCGCGGCCGCTTCGCTGCCGGCGTTCCGGTTTGCCGTGCAGCCGGCAAGCGCGAGGCCACCCATTGCCAGCACGGCCGTCGACTTGAGCATGAAGTTTCGTCTTTGCATCATTGTTCTCCATCGTGGAATTTAGGAAACCCCATAAGAGCGGGAGGGTGAGGCACGCCAAGTTATAGCACAGCAAGGTGAAACCGCGAGCCTCGGCCCATGCGCCGAAAGCCTTGTCAGGCTTGGGTCTTCAGGCTCCGCAACATTCGGGCGAACAAGCCGGACCTAGCTTACTCCGAATCCGTCCCCATAAGCGTCAGGCGCGTCGTTAAATTACACAAATCTTTCGAAGCACACATCGTCTGATACAAGGTTAGACGAAGCTTTGACCAAACCGAAATGGAAACGGCGTTTTCGCCCGAAGTGCGGCCCAAGGCGAGCAGAATTTTCGTGACGCTGCCTTTAGGTCGTACGAGAAAACCGCTGAAGGAAGTAGCAACGACCGTACCCGAGGCTCGGTCACGGATGGGTCGTCGTTTTTACTTCGGCGGAGGGCGGCGCGGGCGTGTGTTGCGGACGGCGCAGCGCGCGCCGGATGCCGCCGATCAGCACGCCGAGCACGAGCAGGAACGCTGCGGGCACGATCCAGTAGCCGACGAACGCATGCCAGAGATAATCGGCGAGCGTCGCCTTGCGATGCGCGTATTCGTTGAGCGCTTCCTGATGCTTCACCTCGGTGGCGGCGATGGCATCTTCGGGACAACCGGCTGCGCGCGCTTCTTCGGACGTGCCGTGGCAGCGCGCCGCGGCGCCGGCCGCGCGTTGGCCATCGGTCAACTCCCAGCTGGCAAGCGACTTCTGGAGATCGACGTTGTTGTACGCCATCTCCTCGCGCACTTCGTTCACCGCGACGATCAGCACCGGCACGAACCAGAACGTGATCGCCACGAGCCACCGCCTGAACCAGCGGTTCTTGTGTCTCCATGCCATCCGATGCCTCCATGCGCGGCTTTTCGCCTCGCTCGAAACGGCGGCGGCCGATGGCGTCTTTCTTGTATTTCGTAAGGGGCCGCCTTCGCGCCATCTTATGAGAAAAAGACGACGGTGCGAATCACTAGCTTGGGTGCAGTGCAATATCGGCCGGTAGGGAGCGTAAATACGCAAGGGGCGCCGCGCGCGAACGGCGCGGCGTGCAGAACGCGAACGCAGGCGAGATCAGCCCTTGTTGCTGAGGCAGCTTTTCATGAAACTCTTGCGGTCGTCGCCTTTCTTGTCGCCTGCTTGGCTGTTGCACGCCGTCATCTTCTGCTGCTGCGTCATCGGCGCGGATGCGGCAGCCGGCGCGGCGGACAGACAGCTCTTCATGAAGGCCTTGCGGTCGTCGCCTTTCTTGTCGCCCGCCTGCTTGTTGCAATCGGTCATCTTGCTTTGCTGACTGTTGGCGGCGAAGGCGACGTTCGCGCCGAGCGTCAGGCTCAGCACGGCGATGAGGGCGGTGGCTCGAATGGTCATGTGACGCTCCCTGATTTGAGTGACGGTTGTTGTTCGACGGCGCGTGTCTGTATCGGCATGTCGCCCGCGCATTATGGCAAACACAATATGAACGGTGTGCGGGATAGGGTGAAATCGGGAGTCGCGGGAACGAGGCTTGCAAACGCCTTTCGTCGCCGGCGATCCGCACGACCGATGCAGCCGACGTATGATCGTGCGATGCATGTCAATGCGAAAGGAGATCGTCCATGTCCACGCCGCTGTCGGATCATTACAAAGGCTTCGAGATCAAGGTTCAGGCATTGAGGCGCGCGAAGGATCGCGACGAGCCGGACGACAGCCCGCGACACTTCGACATAGTCGTGACGATCGCGAAGAGCGCGCACGGCGAAAGCGGCCGCTCGGTGATGTTCGGCGTGCCCGATCAGGAACCGTTCGACAGTCCGATCGACGCGACGCGCGCGGGCATCGACTACGCGCGCGACATCATCGACAACAAGGTCGAAGGGCAGTCGGTCGAAGATCTCTGAGTCTTGTCCGCAGGCAACTGAAAACGCCGTCGAGCAGCCGTTCGACGGCGTTGTCGTATGTGCTGCACTACACGTTAGCCCGATTGACCTCCGGCGCCTGTCCAACGAGAATCGACGGCGAGCAAACGTTCAAACGTTCAAACGTGCGCGAAAGGGCGTCGAAGGCATTGGCGCGCGAGCGTCCGGCGCGTTTCGATGGCGTTGCTCGCGTTCGCTGCATCTCGCAAGACCAACAAACCAGAATAAGCATTGGAGATCCGCATGAACCGAATCATCCGCCGACGCGTCCTCACGGCTGCCGTCGCGCTCGCCGCCTGCACCGCATTGCCGTTCGCGTCGTCATCGGCGTTCGCGCAGCCGGCGGGCAAGCCCAAGGTGGCGCTCGTCATGAAATCGCTCGCCAACGAGTTCTTCCTGACGATGGAAACCGGCGCGAAAGACTATCAGGCGCACAACGCCGGCCAGTTCGACCTGATCACCAACGGCATCAAGGACGAGACCGACACGGCGGCGCAAATCCGCATCGTCGAGCAGATGATCGTCTCGAAGGTCGATGCGCTCGTGATCGCGCCGGCTGATTCGAAGGCGCTCGTGCCGGTCATCAAGAAGGCGGCGGACGCGGGGATCATCGTCGTGAACATCGACAACCGGCTCGATCCGGACGTGCTCAAGTCGAAGGATCTGAACGTGCCGTTCGTCGGACCGGACAACAAGAAGGGCGCGCGTAAGGTCGGCGACTATCTCGCGCCGAAACTGAAGAAGGGCGATGAAGTCGCGATCATCGAAGGCGTGACGACCACGACGAATTCGCAGGCGCGCAGCGCGGGCTTCAAGGAGGCGATGGACGCCGCCGGCATGAAGGTGGTCGCGCTGCAGTCGGGCGAATGGGAAATCGACAAGGGCAACGCGGTCGCGTCGCAGATCCTGAACGCCAATCCGAACGTGAAGGCGCTCCTGTGCGACAACGACAACATGGCGATCGGCGCCGTGTCGGCGATTCGCGCGGCGGGCAAGGCGGGCAAGGTGCAGGTCGTCGGCTTCGACAACATCGGCGCGATCAAGCCGATGCTCAAGGACGGCCGCGTGCTCGCCACGGCCGACCAGTACGCGGCGAAGCAGGCGGTGTTCGGCATCGACGTGGCGTTGAAGGCGATTGCCGGCCACAAGAAGCAGTCGGAGCTTTCGCAGGTCGTGGAAACGCCGGTCGATCTCGTGACGAAGTGAGCCGGCGCGAAGCCTCAAGTTCGCGGCGGGCGTGCCGATAACACACTGACGAGCGCGAAAGGCAGACGGCGCGGGCACGCTCCGCGGCCTTTCGCGCGGGCTTCGCCCAGCCGTGCTGGATCATTCCGAGGATGCACAACCGAGCCTTGAAGCGCCCCATGACCGGACCGAACGATGCGAACGTGCTGACGGTGACGGGCATCGGCAAGACCTATGTCGAGCCGGTGCTGACGGACGTATCGCTCGATCTCGTCGCGGGCGAGGTGCTCGCGCTGACCGGCGAGAACGGCGCGGGCAAGAGCACGCTGTCGAAGATCATCGGCGGGCTGACCGATCCGTCGACCGGCGCGATGACGCTCGCGGGCCAGCCCTACGCGCCGAAGAGCCGCTCGGAGGCCGAATCGCTCGGCGTGCGCATGGTGATGCAGGAGCTGAACCTGCTGCCGACGTTATCGGTGGCGGAGAATCTCTTTCTGAACCGCTTGCCGCGCAAGGGCTTCGGCTGGATCGACCGCAAGCGCCTCGCAGAAGACGCGCGTCACGCGATGGCGCAAGTCGGGCTCGACGCGATCGATCCGGATACGCTCGTCGGCGGTCTCGGCATCGGGCATCAGCAGATGGTGGAAATCGCGCGCAATCTGATCGGCGATTGCCGCGTGCTGATTCTCGACGAGCCGACCGCGATGCTCACCGCGCGCGAAGTCGATCTGCTGTTCGAGCAGGTCGAAAGGCTGAAGGCGCGCGGCGTCGCGCTCGTGTACATCTCGCACCGGCTGGAGGAATTGCGGCGCATCGCCGAGCGCGCGGCCGTGCTGCGCGACGGACGCCTCGTGCATATCGGTCCGATGGACGCGCTCACGAGCGACCGGCTCGTCACGCTGATGGTCGGACGCGAGATCGGCGAGCGCATCGATCTGGGCGAACGGCGGATCGGCGATGTCGCGCTGAAAGTGGAAGGCATGACGCGGCTGCCGGCCGTGCGCGACGTGTCGTTCGAGGTGCGCGCGGGCGAGATTTTCGGCGTGAGCGGGCTGATCGGCGCGGGCCGCACCGAGCTGATGCGGCTCATCTACGGCGCGGATCGCGCGGACGCGGGCACGGTGTCCGTCGCGCGCAAAGGGCAGGCGCTGCGGCGCGTGACGGTGCAATCGCCGTCGGATGCGGTCGAAGAAGGCATCGCGCTCATCACGGAGGATCGCAAGGGCGAGGGCCTGCTGCTCAGCCTGCCGATCGCCGCGAACGTTTCACTGGGCAACGTCGGCGCGGTGGCGCGGCACGGCGTGGTCGACGCGCGCCGGGAAGCGGCGCTCGCGCAACGGCAGATCGACGCGATGCGGATTCGCACGTCGGGGCCGGCGCAGGCCGTGTCGGAACTGTCGGGCGGCAACCAGCAGAAGGTCGTGATCGGCCGGTGGCTCGCGCGCGACTGCTCGGTGCTGCTGTTCGACGAGCCGACGCGCGGCATCGACGTCGGCGCGAAGTTCGACATCTACGGGCTGATGGGCGCGCTCGCTCGCGAAGGACGCGCGCTCGTCGTCGTGTCGAGCGACCTGCGCGAGCTGATGCTGATCTGCGACCGTATCGGCGTGATGTCGGCGGGGCGCATGACGGGCGTGTTCGAGCGCGCGAACTGGACGCAGGACGCGCTGCTCGCGGCGGCGTTCTCGGGTTACGCGAAGCGCGAGGCGATCCTGCACGAGCCCATCGCCCCGGACGCGAAAGCGCCCGAAGACAACGTGGAGCATTGAATGAGCGAAGCGAATCTGCCCGCCGATGCGCCGAAGAGCACGAAAGGCGTCGGCACGCGTCTGGGCATTTCGAATTACCTGGGTCTCGCGGGCGCGCTCGCCGCGATGATCGCGCTGTTTTCGGTGCTGAGCACGCACTTTCTGACGTACGACACGTTCAGCACGATCGCGAACCAGATTCCGGATCTCGTCGTGATGTCGGTCGGCATGACGTTCGTGCTCATCATCGCGAGCATCGATCTGTCGGTCGGCTCGGTGCTGGCGCTGGGCGCGTCGGTGGTGAGCGTGGCCGCGCTGAAGTGGCACTGGCCGGCGTTTCCGGCGGCGCTGATCGGGCTCGCGGCCGCCGCGCTGACGGGCGCCGTGACCGGCCTCGTGACGGTGGCGTGGCGGATTCCGTCGTTCATCGTCTCGCTCGGCGTGCTGGAAGGCGCGCGCGGGCTTGCGTATCAGATGACGAATTCGCGCACGGCGTACATCGGCGATGCGTTCGATTTTCTGTCGAATCCGATCGCGTTCGGCATCTCGCCCGCGTTCCTGATCGCGGTCGCGGTGATGATAATTGCCCATCTGGTCTTGACCCGGACGGTTTTCGGCCGATATCTCGTAGGGATCGGCACGAACGAGGAAGCCGTGCGTCTCGCGGGCGTGAATCCGCGGCCGTACAAGGTGATCGTTTTCGCGCTGATGGGCGCCTTGTCCGGACTCGCGGCGCTCTTTCAGATCTCGCGGCTCGAAGCCGCCGATCCGAACGCCGGCGCGGGGTTGGAACTGCAGGTGATCGCGGCGGTCGTGATCGGCGGAACGAGCCTGATGGGCGGGCGCGGCTCGGTCATCAGCACGTTTTTCGGCGTGTTGATTATCTCCGTGCTGGCGGCGGGACTGGCGCAGATCGGCGCGAACGAGCCGACCAAGCGCATCATTACCGGCGCGGTGATCGTGGTGGCGGTGGTGCTGGATACATACCGCAGCAGGAGAAAGCGGGTTTGATCGAAGGGCGGCGCAGGCGGGCGCTCCGAACGGGGTGGAGCAACGGCCGGCGACGAGAGAAGGCAGCGGGCGGCAGCGGCGAACGGGGATTCATCGCCGCCGCACACAATGAAGCAGGCAGGGCGCGGGGAAAGCAGAGCGGCGCATGAAAAGTGGTCGCGCCGGACGCCTTACGACCAATAAGAGCAGTTGGACCAAAGCATAGCGAAGGACGATGTATGGCGACGATCAAAGACGTGGCAGCCATTGCCGGGGTGTCGTTTACGACGGTATCCCACGTAGTGAACAATTCGCGGCCGGTTTCGGCCGACGTGCGGGCGAAAGTCGAGCGGGCGATCCGTGAGCTCGACTACGTGCCGTCGGCGGTCGCGCGCTCGCTGAAGGCGCGCTCGACGGCGACCATCGGCCTGCTCGTGCCGAACGCGACGAATCCGTATTTCGCCGAGCTCGCGCGCGGCGTCGAGGACGGCTGCGCGAAGAACGGCTATTGCGTGTTCTTCTGCAACTCCGACGACGATCCCGCGAAGCAGCGCAACTATCTGCGCGTGCTGCAGGAAAAGCGCATCGACGGGCTCGTGATTGCATCGGCGGGCGAGGACTCGGTGCTCGCGCAATGCCTCGCGGGCGCGCGCGAGCCGCTCGTGATCGTCGACCGCAATATCGAGGGGCTGCAATCGGACCTCGTGCAGATCGACCACGAAAAGGGCGCGTATCTCGCGACGCGGCATCTGCTGCAGCTCGGGCATTCGAAGATCGGCTGCATCACAGGCCCCGTCGCGACCGCCGTTTCCGCGATGCGCCTGCACGGCTTCATCCGCGCGATGGCCGAGCGCGGCATGGAAATCGCGCCGAACGCGATCCAGCAGAGCGACTTTTCCGCGACGGGCGGTTACGCGGCGGCCTCGCTCCTGCTCGACAACATGAAGCCGACGGCGATCTTCGCGTGCAACGACATGATGGGCATCGGCGCGCTGCGTGCGGCGGCGGAGCGTCACATCAACGTGCCGACGGACTGCTCGATCATCGGTTTCGACGATGTCGAGCTGTCGCGCTACACCTATCCGGCCTTGTCGACGGTGGGGCAATCGGTGCGCGCGCTCGGCGAAATGGCCGCGCAGACGCTGATCGAGCGCATCACCGGCAAGCTGACGGGCACGACGCGCCGCCGCGTGGTGCCGCCGCGCCTCGTGCGCCGCGAATCGACCGCGGTAGTGCCCGAGTCGCGCGGCGCGAAGGCGTAACGACCGCGGTGCAGTAAAGGAACCAAAGGAAACGAGATGGGCGACAGTGCCAAGACCGGCCGCGTGACCGTGGTCGGCAGCCTCAACATGGATCTCGTCGCGCGCGCGCCGCGCCTGCCGCGACCGGGGGAAACGCTCGCCGGACACGCGTTCGCGCAGATGCCGGGCGGCAAGGGCAGCAATCAGGCGGTCGCCGCGGCGCGCCTGGGCGCGCATGTCGCGATGATCGGCTGCGTCGGCGACGATACGAACGGCGCCACGCTCAGAGGCAGCCTCGAAGCGGAAGGCATCGACTGCACGGCGCTCGCGACCAGCGCCAGCGCGCCGACGGGCGTCGCGCTCATCGTCGTCGACGATGCGAGCCAGAACGCGATCGTCATCGTCGCGGGCAGCAACGCCGAAGTCACGCCCGCGCGCATCGAAGCGCAGGAGGCGCTCATCGCGCGCGCCGACGTCATCGTGTGCCAGCTCGAAACGCCGCCGGACGCCGTGCGCGCCGCGCTCGCCGCCGGCCGTCGCCTGAAGCGCACGACGATCCTGAATCCCGCGCCCGCGGCGCGCAAATTGCCGCCGGACTGGTTCCCGCTGATCGACTATCTGATTCCGAACGAACTCGAAGCCGCGACGCTCTCCGGGGTCGCCATCGAAACGCCCGACGACGCGCGCCGCGCCGCGCAGGCGCTCAAGGCGAAAGGCGCGCGCAACGTCATCGTGACGCTCGGCGCGCAAGGCGTGCTGGCTTTGCTCGACGGCGCGGACGACGAAGGCGTTCATCTGCCGTCGCCGCGCGTCGAAGCGGTCGATACGACCGCCGCCGGCGACACGTTCATCGGCGGCTTCGCGGCGGAACTCGCACGCGGCGCGGCGGCAATGCACGCAATCGCGTTCGGCCAGCGCGCGGCGGCAATCGCGGTGACGCGCGAGGGCGCGCAACCATCGATTCCGCACCGCAGCGAAATTTCAGCATAACTTTTCAATATTCATTGAAAACACGCGCGTCTGACGCGCCGTTTTCTTTTCATACGAAACAAATTCCTCAAGTGCCGACACTTTCGCGCCGTTTACATCGATAGCGGTCGCGCGATGTCCCGCGCGCACGCTGCCACGCAACGACGACTCCGCTCGCGAGCGACATCAGGGAAAAATTCAATGAAAACAGCTTTGACGATCAAGGCGCGCCTCGGCATCTCGATGGCGTTTCTGGGGGCACTGCTCATCGCGATCGGCGCGTTGGGGCTCACCGGCATGAGCCATTCGAATCGCGCGTTTCAAGACACCTATTCGGTGCAGATGCCCGCGGCGATCGCCGTCGGCAACGCGGAAATGTATGCGGCGCGCGAGCGTCTCGTGTTCGATCGCGCGGCGCTGCTCGCCGGCACGCCGGAGGTGGCGGCCACGGTCGAGCGCGCGCGCATGATGCGCGAACGCGCGGACGGCTACTGGAAGCAATACCTGGCGCTGCCGCAAGCGCCGGAAGAAAAGCGCCTCGCCGACGCCGCTCAGGACCGGCGCCTCGCGCTGCAGGGCATCGTCGACAAGGGCGTCGCGGCGGTCTTGGCGAACGATCACGACGCCATCATCGCGAACGCCAAGGCGATGCAGGCGACGTACAACGAACTCGCCAACGCCAACGACGCGCTGCGCAAGCATCTGACCGAAGCATCCGCGAGAAGCTATGAGGAGACGCAGGACCGCTTCGGATGGTTCCGCGCGCTGAGCTTCGGCGCGATCGCGCTCGGCATCGCCGCGGCCGCGTTCGCGTGGCTGTCGCTCAGGCGCGCCATCGCGCGGCCGCTCGAAGCGGCGCTCGGTCATTTCGAATCGATCGCCGCGGGCGATCTGCGCCGCGAGGTCGCCATCACGTCGCGCGACGAAATGGGCCAGTTGCTCGAAGGTCTCGCCAAGATGCGCGCGAGCCTGCTGACGACCGTCCGCACGGTGCGCTCGGGCAGCGAATCGATCGCGTCGGCGACGCAGCAGATCGCCGCGGGCAATACCGATCTGTCGTCGCGCACGGAAGAACAGGCATCGGCGCTGCAGGAAACCGCGTCGAGCATGGAAGAGCTGACCGGCACCGTCCGCCAGAACGCCGACAACGCGCGGCAGGCGAGCGCACTCGCGGCGAACGCGTCGGAAATCGCCGGCAAGGGCAGCGCGGTCGTCACGCAGGTCGTCGACACGATGCGCGAGATCAACGGCAGTTCGTCGAAGATCGCGGACATCATCACGATCATCGAGGGCATTGCGTTCCAGACCAACATTCTGGCGCTCAACGCGGCCGTCGAAGCGGCGCGCGCGGGCGAAGAAGGGCGCGGCTTCGCGGTCGTCGCGGGCGAAGTGCGCAGTCTGGCGCAACGCTCGTCGGCGGCGGCGAAGGAAATCAAGGAACTCATCGACACGTCCGTCGCGCGCGTGCAGACGGGCACGACGCTCGTCGACGAAGCCGGCCGCACGATGAGCGAGATCATCGGCGCGGTGCAGCGCGTGACCGACATCATGGGCGAGATCGCGGCGGCGTCGGAGGAACAGTCGAGCGGCATCGAGCAGGTGTCGCGCGCCGTCACGCAGATGGACGAAGTCACGCAGCAGAACGCGGCGCTCGTCGAGGAAGCGGCGGCCGCCGCGCAGTCGCTCGAAGATCAGGCCGGGCGGCTGCGGCAGGCGGTGGCGGTGTTCCAGGTCGCGGACGGCGCGGCGCTTGCTGCTGTTCCGGCAGCATCCACGATGGCGGCGAAAATTGCACCGCGCGCAACGATGCCTGCGCGCGTTGCCTTGAAGTCGGCGAAGCGCGCACCCGCCGCGCCGTCGCCCGCGCCGAAGGCGTCCGCCACGACGGAGGCAAGCGGCGACTGGGAGACGTTCTGAGCGCGACAGACGGCGCTTAAGGCCCGAATGCGCGCGAGTGCACACGCGCGCGACCAACGTCGATCCGGTAACCCGTACACTGGTGGGTGCCTCACCGCTCACACGAGGATATCGACATGACCGGATCGACACTCGCCGCGAAGCTCGCGGACGCCCGCCGCCGGCATCAGCTGATCGACACGCTGGCGCCGGCCGACATACCTGCGGATGCGCCCACCGCCTACGCGATCCAGCACGAGATGCTGAGAGAGTCGGATGCGCGCATCGGCGCCTGGAAGATCGGCGCGCGCGCCCCCGACGCGCTCGCCACGGGCGCGCCCATCGACGCCGCGCTCGTCCATGTTTCGCCCGCGCGCCTACCTTTTCAATCGTTTTTCCGCGTGCTCGTGGAACTCGAAGTCGCGTTCCGCTTTTCCTATGCGCTGCCCGCGCGACCCGACCCTTACACACGCGAGGAAGTGTTCGACGCGATCGGCGGCATCGCGGTCGCGCTCGAAGTCGTCGACAGCCGTTTCGCTCAATGGCCCAATCTCGATCCGCTGGCCCAGCTCGCGGATTCGCAGAACAACGGCGCGCTCGTCGTATCGGGCATGGAACCTTACGACGTCGTCGCGCCGGGCTTCGACTTTCTGACGCCGCGACTGGAATTCACCCTCGACGGCGTGTCGATCGCACCGGCCGCGCTCGGCAATCCCGCGGGCGATCCGCGCGAATTGCTGCCGTGGCTCGTCAACCATTGTTCTCGCATGGGTTTGACGGTCGAGCCGTTCTGGACCATTACAACAGGTTCCTATACGGGCGCGTATCGCGTCGATGGACCGGGCATGCTGCATGGTGCGATCGATCGCATCGGCGAACTGGAATTGGTGCTCGCATGATGTTCGGATGCGCCGCACCGGGAACGATTATTGATGATGTCGCACGCGCATCGTCTTTATCGGATGCGTGCATCTCTTGAGCGCTTGTCCACGTAACCAAGGATGTGAGGCGCACGTCGCATTGGCGGACGGAAGCAGTAGATAAGTAGCGAAGAGCGCGGGGAAGCGAACAGGCAGGGACCATGTCGCGCAAGAGGATAGCGACATTGGGATGAACATTGTAGGTGAACGAAAATAGCGCACCAAGCTAGGAATTCTTCGAAGCAAATGAACAACGCAAGTGCGTGAAAAAAAATTCGAAAGGGTTTAGGATGATTTCAAGCGATGTCGTTTCGATTACGCGCGTTGCGCACGGCATAGCTTTCTGACTTCGGCGAGGAGGTAGCATGGATATCTACAGCAGTTTCGCGACGCGCTTCGAAAAAACTCGCGAGGAGGAATTCTCGCTCGAAGAGTATCTCGCGCTCTGCAAAGAAGATCCTGCCACATATGCAACAGCGGGCGAACGCATGTTGACGGCCATCGGGGAACCGGAGATGGTCGACACTCGGCTCGACCCGCGTTTATCGCGTGTGTTTGCAAACAAGGTCATCAAGGTGTATCCGGCATTCCGCGAGTTCTACGGAATGGAGGAAGTGATCGAGAACGTCGTGTCCTACTTCCGGCACGCGGCGCAGGGTCTCGAAGAGAAGAAGCAGATCCTTTATCTGCTGGGTCCGGTGGGCGGCGGCAAGTCGTCGATCGCCGAACGACTCAAGCAGCTCATGGAGCGGGTGCCGTTCTATTCGCTGAAGGGCTCGCCCGTCAACGAATCGCCACTCGGCCTTTTCGATTACGACGAAGACGGTCCGGTGCTCGAAGAGCAATACGGCATTCCGCGCCGCTATCTCAAGAGCATTCTCTCGCCGTGGGCGGTGAAGCGCCTGCACGAGTACAACGGCGACATCCGCAAGTTCCGCGTCGTGCGCCGCTATCCGTCGATTCTTCGTCAGATCGGCATTGCCAAGACCGAGCCTGGTGACGAGAACAATCAGGACATCTCGTCGCTCGTCGGCAAGGTGGACATCCGCAAGCTCGAAACGTATTCGCAGGACGACGCCGATGCCTACAGCTATTCCGGCGGCCTGTGCCTCGCCAATCAGGGCTTGCTGGAATTCGTCGAGATGTTCAAGGCGCCAATCAAGGTGCTGCACCCGCTGCTGACCGCGACCCAGGAAGGCAACTTCAAGGGCACGGAAGGCTTCGGCGCGATTCCGTTCGACGGCGTCATCCTCGCGCACTCGAACGAGTCTGAGTGGAAGGCGTTCCGCAACAACAAGAACAACGAAGCACTGCTCGATCGTATCTTCGTCGTGAAGGTGCCGTACTGCCTGCGCTACGGCGAAGAGATCAAGATCTACGAGAAGCTGCTGCGCAATTCGTCCCTCGCCGAGGCGGTCTGCGCACCGGGCACGCTCAAGATGATGGCGCAGATGGCCGTGCTCACGCGTCTGCACGAACCGGAGAACTCGAGCCTCTTCTCGAAGATGCAGGTCTACGACGGTGAGAACCTGAAGGACACGGACCCGAAAGCGAAGTCGTATCAGGAGTATCGCGATTACGCGGGTGTCGATGAAGGCATGACGGGTGTGTCCACGCGTTTCGCGTTCAAGATCCTGTCGCGTGTCTTCAACTTCGATTCGAGCGAGGTCGCGGCGAATCCGGTGCATCTCATGTACGTGCTCGAACAGCAGATCGAGCGCGAGCAGTTCCCGCCGGAAACGGAGCAGAAGTATCTGTCGTTCATCAAGGACGTGCTCGCTTCGCGCTATGCCGAGTTCATCGGCAAGGAGATTCAGACCGCTTATCTGGAGTCGTATTCGGAGTATGGACAAAACATCTTCGACCGCTATGTGACGTATGCGGACTTCTGGATTCAGGATCAGGAGTTCCGCGATCACGACACCGGCGAGAGTTTCGACCGCGCGGCATTGAACGCCGAGCTGGAGAAGATCGAGAAGCCCGCGGGCATCAGCAACCCGAAGGACTTCCGCAACGAGATCGTGAACTTCGTGTTGCGCGCTCGTGCGGCCAATGGCGGCAAGAACCCCGCGTGGATCAGCTATGAGAAGCTGCGTGTGGTGATCGAGAAGAAGATGTTCTCCAACACCGAAGAACTTCTGCCGGTGATTTCGTTCAACGCGAAAGGATCGGCCGAAGAGCAACGCAAGCACGAAGACTTCGTCAATCGCATGGTCGCCAAGGGTTATACGCCGAAGCAGGTCCGGCTCCTGTGCGACTGGTATCTGCGCGTGCGCAAGTCGTCGTGATGTAAGCAAGGCAAGACGGGAGCCGGCGCTCGAAGCGCCTGGCTCCGGTCCCGCGCAAAGCGATAGTCAGGAAGTCCCGGCGGCCCGGGCGCGTGGATTGCAACCGGACCGCACAGTGGACAGTTTGCGAGACGAAAGACGCTGCGATCAGTCGAAGCTCCGCGCAGCGCCTCACAACCTCGCCAATAACGCGGGAGACTGGATGTGCTGCACCAAATCATCGACCGCAGGTTAGCCGGCAAGAACAAGAGCATCGCCAATCGCGAGCGCTTCCTGCGACGCGTCAAGAGTTACATTCGCCGCGCCGTTTCCGACGCGGTGCGCGATCGCAGCATCAAAGACATTCAAAGCACTCAGAGCATCACCATTCCCAAGAAGGACATCTCCGAGCCCTCGTTCCGTCACGGACCGGGCGGCAAGCGCGAGTACGTTCATCCGGGCAATGCGGATTACATTCGCGGTGACAAGATTCCGCGCCCGCCGGGCGGCGCGGGCGGCGGCGGCAAGAGCGCGAGCAACGAAGGCGAAGGGCAGGACGACTTCGTTTTCGAGCTGTCGCGCGAAGAGTTCATGCAGTACTTCTTCGACGATCTCGAACTGCCGCGCCTCGTCAAGACGCAACTGCTCGCCGTGCCGACGTGGAAGAACGTGCGCGCGGGCTGGGCGGCGGAAGGCACGCCCAACAATATCGACGTGGTGAGATCGCTGCGCTCCGCGCTCGGACGGCGCATCGCGCTCGGCTGGCCGCTTGCATCGCAACTGCGTGAGATGGAGCGCCAGCTCGAACAGCTGAAGGAAGAGAACGGCGATCCCGAAGACATCGCCCGGCTCGAAGCGGATATTGTCATCATGCAGGGCCGGATCACGCGCATTCCGTTCATCGATCCGTTCGACCTGCGCTATATCAATCGCGTGAAGCAGCCGACGCCGTCGAGCAAGGCCGTGATGTTCTGCCTGATGGACGTCTCCGGTTCGATGGACGAGCAACGCAAGGATTTGTCCAAGCGCTTCTTCATCCTTTTGTATCTGTTCCTGCAGCGGAACTACGAGAAGATCGAAGTCGTGTTCATCCGGCACCATACGCGCGCGGAAGAAGTGGACGAAGACACGTTCTTCCATTCGACGGAAAGCGGCGGCACGGTTGTGTCGAGCGCGCTCGAACTCATGAAGAAGATCATGGACGAGCGTTATTCGCCGACTGAATGGAACATTTACGGCGCGCAGGCATCGGACGGCGACAACTGGACGGACGACTCGCCCAAGTGCCGCAAGCTGCTCGCGGAAGACATCCTGCCGAAGGTCCGGTATTTTGCCTATATTCAAGTTGCGCCGGAGGAGCAGAATCTCTGGTTGGAGTATGCTCAGCTTGCGATGGGCGCGCCTGAACTCGCCATGAAGAAGGTCGATTCGGCGGCGGACATCTATCCGGTGTTCCGCGAGCTGTTCGAAAAGCAGCAGGCGGCCGCATGACGACGCGGCATTTGCACAACGAGACGCGTGGGTATCAGCTGGAAGGCACGGACGATCGTGTGGATTCCCAGCTCGAATCAGAGGCCAGGCAACGCAAGGCGTCCGCGAAAGCAGACGGCGCGCACGAGGAAGGCAGAATGAATGTATCGGAGAAGCGGCGACCGCTGCCGTGCCCGTCGGACTGGAGCGTCGAACTGATCGAGGAGTACGACGCCGAGATATCGCGCGTCGCGAACCGTTATGGTCTCGACACCTATCCGATCCAACTGGAAATCATCAGCTCCGAGCAGATGATGGATGCGTATGCGTCCGTCGGCATGCCAGTGAATTATCGCCACTGGTCGTTCGGCAAGCACTTTCTTGCGACCGAGAAAGGCTATCGGCGCGGGCAGATGGGCCTCGCGTATGAGATCGTTATCAACTCGAATCCCTGCATCGCGTATCTCATGGAAGAGAACACCATGACGATGCAGGCACTCGTGATTGCGCACGCCGCGTACGGGCACAACTCCTTTTTCAAGGGCAACTATCTTTTCCGCCTGTGGACGGACGCGCACGCGATCATCGATTACCTCGTCTATGCGAAGAATTACATCGCGGAGTGCGAGGAGCGTTACGGGCTGGATCGCGTCGAGGAACTGCTCGATTCGTGCCACGCGCTGATGAATTACGGCGTCGATCGCTACAAGCGGCCGCAGAAACTGTCGCTGGCGAAGGAAGCGGCGATGCGCCGCGAGCGCGAAGCGTATCTGCAATCGCAGGTCAACGAACTGTGGCGCACGCTGCCCAAGGGCAAGGAGCCGTCGCCCGAGGAAACCGAGAGCCGGTATCCGCCGGAGCCGCAGGAGAATCTGCTGTATTTCGCGGAGAAGAATGCGCCGTTGCTTGAGCCGTGGGAGCGGGAAGTGATCCGCATCGTGCGCAAGATCGGGCAATATTTTTATCCGCAGCGGCAGACGCAAGTCATGAACGAAGGCTGGGCCACGTTCTGGCATTACACATTGCTGAACACGCTCTATAACGAAGGCCGTCTCGAAGACAGCTTCATGATGGAGTTTCTGCATTCGCATTCGAATGTGGTGTATCAGCCGCCGGTGACGAAGCCGTATTACAGCGGCATCAATCCGTACGCGCTCGGCTTTTCGATGATGAGCGACATTCGCCGCATCTGCGAAAACCCGACGGACGAGGATCGCGAATGGTTCCCGGAACTCGCGGGAAGCGACTGGCTGGAATCGCTGCATTATGCGATGCGCAATTTCAAGGACGAGAGCTTTATCGCGCAGTATTTGTCGCCGCATCTGATCCGGGAAATGCGTCTGTTCTCGATTCTCGATGACGATATGCGCGATGCGCTGGAAGTGTCGGCCATTCATGACGACAGCGGATATCGTTACGTGCGTCAGGCGCTGTCGCGGCAATACGATATTCATCATCGGGAGCCGAACATTCAGGTTTATTCGGTGAACACGCGTGGGGATCGCAGCCTGACGCTGCGGCATTTCATGACGGATAACCGCCATCTCGCGAACGATAGCGACGAAGTGCTCAAGCACATGGCGCGCTTGTGGCAATTCGACGTTTATCTGGAAAGCGTCGATGAAAACGGAACGGTGAGGAAGCGGTTCGAATGCCGGTATACGGCGCCGAGTACGCGCTGACATCACCTCCGACAGTTATCTGAACAACGCGCGCCGTCTTGAAAGGACGGCGCGTTTTTTTTGCTCAGACGTCGCTTCGCATGGATCGCAGTCAGCCACGAATTAAGAGGATTCGTCTAAACAATCTGCGCTACATGACTGAGAATTGTCCGCAGGAGGATCGAACCATGGCGGACAATTCAGCACCCAGTTCTGATAAATGGCGCGACGGAATAAGTGCAGCGGTTGGGGATGATAGATGGAACAGTTGGGACAATGAAGTTCAGCTGGCGGTCAGCGAATTCAATCATCACCTGATCGGAAACGCGGGATATCGACCGCTCGATTGGCGGATCATCAAGGCAATGACATGGGTCGAATCCGGCGCCAACAGTTCCGAATGGAAAAAAGAAGCCGATGCAAATAGGTGTAGCAGGAGATCCGGGGCTGTCAGCGCTGCTCTCTGCCAAGGAAGGTGGAGACTTGATTCTGCCGCCAGCATGGAAGTCCCGCCTGACGGTCGCGTCGGTCAGAGCAGACCCCCTTCATAACATTCGGGCGGGAGTGGGTTATCTGCTCATGCGTTCGGCAAGATTCGAGTACCGAAGTGTGCTGGACGGCGATTCCAGAACGTTCGATGTAACCGTCAAGGGTGGCGATAGCCTCGAAAAGATCGCAAAGGCGCAGGGGAGTACGGTCGATGTGCTCAAAAGCCTGAATCCGGCAGCGAATATCCTGCGCTCGGGTCAAATCTTAAAGTGCCGAAAGGCATCGATCGGACAAGTCATCACTGGCTGGCGACCGATAAACTCAGCCATGATTGCGAATCGCTATAACGGCGGTGGGGACAGCGAGTACGCAAAAAAATTCGACTACGTCTGGACCATTATTGCGCGATGAAGAATGAGAAGGCCATGAGTACGTTAAGGCGCGTCGGCGTGAGTCTAATAGCCTGCTTTCCATTCTTCGGTCATGCAAATTCAGTGTTGAGCGAAAAGGAACTACGCGCACAATGCAGTTCACTCCACTTTTCGCAGGTGCACGTGCGCGCGTGCCTGGAGGAAAAAGCAAATCAGAGCGAACGCGATTTGAAACAGGCCGAACAGAATGCTATCAGCGCGCTCGCGCAGTGGGATGAAGACGACAGATTCAGCCGCGCGGCCCGAGCGGGTCTCTCAACGTCGAATAAGTCGTTCACTCAGTATCGTGAGGCTCAATGCAAATTCTCAGCGTCACTCAATGGTGGGGCCGCAGGGAATTCTCACGAGATCAGGCGACTCGCGTGCATCGCAGAACTCAACAGCAGACGCGCAGAACAACTGCGCAGCGCAGCGTCGGAACTACCTTCGAAGTAACCGGGGTACGTGGCATGGCAGCGCGCCAATGCTGCGAGACCACCACTACGCGCCGCAATTCAGATCGCCTTCAACTTGATAACCAGCGTGCGTTTCCCTCGTTCGATAGTCACCTCGCCGGTCGCGGCCGCGTTCAACAGTTCGAGCAGACGGACGAACTTAAGCGTCGCAACCGACGTCCGCTCAACCATGACGACCCGATCGCCAATCTCGATGCCGCTTGCGGCCAATCTGCCGTCCGGTGCGAGTGCGGCGACCCTGTAGCGATCGCCAGCGCGCTGCAGGCCAGCGCCGATGATCGAGGGCGTGCTGTCTTTGGGCGTATCGGGAAGATCGAAGCAGAACCGGTAGTGACGGAAATCCATTTCGAAGCGGTCCATCTTTTCCAGCAAGCCCTGGCCGATACGAGGCGTTGGTGAGCCTGCCAGCACCGTGAGTTTCGGTAGCGCCTTCTGACCGATGGCGAATCCGGCGATCAAACCCTGCTGATTCGGCGTGAATCGATCGGTCGCATCGTAGGAAAAGGTCGTATTGATGCGCTCGAACCATTGCGCTTCCGCGATCGCATCGAACGTTTCCTGTGGCAGCGCGACATCCCCGTTGTCGCCCGTATCGAGCAGGAACGGCAAAGATTCGTCCCTGAGACGCAGTTCGATGAGCGGCGTTCGCTGCGCGGCATCCAGCGTCATGAACGCGCACTGCTGCCATGCGTGCGCAGGTGCTTCGCCTGCATACGCGGAGAGCCGCCCGGCAACATAATCGGCTCGCCATGTCAGATTGCGCATCGACTCCATCCCGATGATGCCGTCGAAAGGCCTCTCATCGACGGAAGAAAGGCGCGCCATATCACCGATGAGCACAGCGCCGCCCGCCGCCATCGACCAACCGTCGAGACGGATCGCCGGACTCGTGCCAAGCTCCATGCGCATCGTGTCGCTCGCCGTTCCGCTCGTGACGGCGCGGTCGCCAACGGGCTCCGATAGCAGGCCGTTCCTGAGGAAAACCGTTTCGGCGGCCGGCGTCATCGGGACGGCGGCCAGCCGACCGCGACTATCGAATACGTTCAGGGTCGCACCTGTATCCAGAAGGAACCCGCACTGATTTGCCGTCCGCGCTGCGCGCCTCGAGGAGCCAGTGGCCGTCACGCTTGAGGGGAACCGAAAGCACCGGAACGTCGTCGGCCGCGGCGGGCATGTCGTCGTGCCTGCCGTTGCAACCGGCGAGCACCGCGCAAAGTAAAAAGCCAGTTGCCGTTGCTCGAAGTTTTGCGAGTCTGGGATCGGTTGTCATGCGGTACTGCCGGATGGTGGTTCGAAACCGCCACCATACAGACAGCCTACACGCCAAGACACATCTTCTTGATGATTCGTTACAGACGAGCAGGCCACGACACCAGGCAGACCAACGCGCGTCACTCGCCCCGGCCGCTCACCCCATCCTGCGAAAACAAATCCCAGCTCGCCATGAACAGCGCCGCGACGAGCGGCCCGATCACGAACCCGTTGATGCCGAAAAGCGCCATCCCGCCGAGCGTCGAAATGAGCACGACCCAGTCCGGCATTTTCGTATCCTTGCCGACGAGAATCGGTCGCAGTACGTTATCGACGAGCCCGATCACCACGACGCAGAACGCGACCAGAATCAGCCCCTTGACGATTTGCCCCGTCATGAAAAAGTAGAGCGCGGCGGGCGCCCACACGATTGCCGCGCCGACCGCGGGCAGCAGCGACAAAAACGCCATCAGCACGCCCCACAAAAGCGAACCGCCGATGCCGAGGATCCAGAAAATCAGCCCGCCGAGAAGACCCTGCACGGCCGCAACCGCGATGTTCCCCTTGACCGTCGCGCGCACCACGGTCGTGAACTTCGCGATCAGATGCTGCTTCGGCTCGGGATCGAGCGGAATCGCGCGCCGGATGCGCCGTCCGATTTCGCCGCCATCGCGCAGTAGAAAAAACACCAGATAAAGCATCACGCCGAAGCTCACCACGAACTGGAACGTGTTCTGCCCGATCGACAGCGCCTGCGTCGCGGCGAACTGGCTGATCTGCGACGCGCCTTCCATCAGCTTGCGCTGCACGCCGGGAATGTCGTCGAGTCCATAACGGCCGAGCAGTTGCTGCACCGACGCCGGCAACGCGTGCAGCACATGCTGGAAGTAAAGCCCGAAATTCAGCTCGCCGCTCTTGATCCGCGCGTAGACGAGGGCGATTTCCTGCACGAGCGTCACCGCGACGATCGCGAGCGGAATGATGACGATGAGAATCGCGGCGGCCAGCGTCGTCAGCGCGGCGAGGTTTCGACGCTTGCCGAAGCGCGCGGCGAGGTAACGCTGCATCGGCTGAAACAGGATCGCGAGAATCGCACCCCAGAAGATGGCGCCAAAAAACGGCAGCAGCACCCAGGCGAGCGCGAGCGTCACGACGCACAGCAGGATATGGAAGAAATTCTGATTGACGTTGTGGTTATTCATTAGCGGCCAGGAAACAAACAAAAGGGCGAAGAGCGGGGCGTTCGCGCTAGGGTTCGAGCAAGAATTCGTCCAAGGGTTCGCCGCGAACCGGCCGATTGTTCGGTCACTGCTGGAGCCGAACCGCTCGCGTCGACTAAAATCCGGCTTCCAATCCTTGCGGATCGCTTTCCGGGAACACGGCGAGCAGGCGCGCGAACGAGCCGATCGTTCGTACGCGGCGTTTATCCGCTCAACGCATCGAACAATGAATCCAGGCGTCGTCTACGCATTCGCGGCCTTTGCCATCTGGGGCCTTTTTCCGATTTACTTCAAGGCCTTGCATTCGATCGGCGCGGTCGAGATGCTCGCGCATCGCATGGCGTGGTCGATGGCATTCCTGCTGATCGTCATGACCGTGCGGCGTCAATGGAAGTGGCTCGGCCCCGTCCTGCGCGACAAGCGTCTGCTTGCGCGTTTCGCCGCGAGCGCCGTGCTGCTGTCGGCGAACTGGGGCATCTATATCTGGGCGGTGAACGACGGGCGCATCGTCGAGGCGAGTCTCGGCTACTTCATCAACCCGCTCGTCAACGTGCTGTTCGGGATGGCGTTCCTGCACGAGCGGCTGCGGCCGGTGCAGTGGCTCGCGGTGACGATCGCCGCGGCAGGCGTCGCGTGGCTGACGTGGGTGAACGGCGCGCCGCCGTGGATCAGTCTCGCGCTCGCGCTGACCTTCGGCGGCTACGGGCTGTTGCGCAAGACCGCATCGCTCGGCGCGCTCGAAGGACTCACGCTCGAAACGATGCTGTTGTGTCCCGTTGCGCTGCTGTATCTCTTTTTTCTGAATTCGCACGGCGGCAGCGGCTTCGAGCATGCCTCGCTCAGCGTGAAACTGCTGCTTGCGGCGGCGGGGCCCGTGACCGCGGTGCCGCTGCTGCTGTTCGCGGCAGGCGCGCGGCGCATTCCGCTATCGATGCTCGGGCTCATCCAGTACATCACGCCGTCGCTGCAATTGCTGATCGGCGTCGTGATCTATCACGAGTTCTTCGGGCACGATCAGGTGATCGGCTATGGCGCCATCTGGACCGCGCTCGCGATCTACTCGCTCGAAGGCGTGGTTCGCGCCCGCGCGGCCCGCGTCTGAACGATCAGCGCAACGCGTCGCCGAAGCGGTATTCGACCGTCGCTTCATCGAGCTTCGCCTTGATGTCGGGATCGATCGGCTGATCGACGGCCGCGAGCGTCTCGTTCAGCTGATCGGGCCGGCTCGCGCCGATGATCGCCGACGTCACCGCCGGATTCGCCAGCACCCACGCGAGCGCCGTGCTCGCGAGCGAGCGTCCGGTCGGCGCAACGATTCCATTGATCGCTTCGATGGTGTGAAATTCGCGCTCGTGCCAGTACCGCTGCGTATACATCGCGCCTGCCTTGCCGACCGCGCCGGTGAAGCGTCCGTCGCTCGGGGCGGCGTCGTAGCGGTGCTTGCCCGTCAGCAGTCCGCCGGCGAGCGGGTTGTAGGGAATGACGGCGAGTCCTTCCTCGGTCGCGAGCGGCAGCAATTCGCGCTCGATCTGGCGAAAGAGCAGGTTGTAGCGCGGCTGCACGGAGACGAAACGCGCGGCGCGCAGCACATCCGAGCGGCCGAGCGCGCGCGCCAGCCGGTACGCCAGAAAATTCGACACGCCGATATAGCGCGCCTTGCCTTGCCGCACGATGGTATCGAGCGCTTCGAGCATCTCGTCGAGCGGCGTGTCGTGATCGTCGTTGTGAAGCTGATAGAGATCGACGTAATCGGTATCGAGCCGTTTGAGCGATGCATCGATCGCGTCGAGCAGATGCTTGCGCGATGCGCCCTTGTGCCACGCGAGCGGCCCCATTTCATGCACGGCCTTGGTCGCGAGAATGTAATGGTCGCGACGGCCTTTCAGCCAGCGGCCGACGATTTCCTCGGTGCGGCCCGCGAGATCGTGCCCGCTGCCGAGCGGATAGACGTTCGCCGTGTCGATGAAATTGACGCCCGCGTCCGCCGCCCGGTCCATGATGCTGCGCGACACGTCTTCCTCGGTCTGCAGGCCGAAGGTCATCGTGCCGAGGGTGAGACGCGAAACGGTGAGACCGGTATTGCCGAATTTGCGGTATTGCACGGTTGCGCTCCAAAGATCGGTTGGACGGACAGAATACTTGCTATGCCGCGCGCTTGCCCGCTGCGGCAGGCGCGGAGCGGCCCGGCGCGTCATCGAGATAGCGGAACACGACACCCGACAGCAACGTGACGACGCCCATGCACACGAAACTCAGCTTGAAGCCGGTCGCAGTCGAGAACGACCCCTGGAAGAGCTGCACGAGCGAGCCGCCGATCGACACGCCCAAACCGATCGCGAGCATCTGCACCATCGAGAAGAGGCTGTTGCCGCTGCCCGCGTCCTTGCTCGACAGGCCTTTCAACGTGACGCTGTTCATCGCGGCGAACTGCATCGAGTTGCACGCGCCGAACACGGCGAGAATCGCGATTTCGACGGCGAGCGGCAGCGTCGGCGAAAACAGCGCGAACGCGACGATCGACGCGCCCACGAGCGCCGTGTTCACGAGCAGGAACATGTCGTAGCCGTAACGCTTCACGAGCTGCGCGATCCAGCGCTTGCTGACCGTGCCGGCGATGGCGATCGGCAGCATCATCAGACCCGAATGCAGCGGGCTGTAGCCGAGTTCGAGCTGCATCAGAAGCGGCAGCAGAAACGGCACGGCGCTCGATCCGATCCGGCATAGCAGATTGCCGATCAGCCCGACGCTGAAGTTCGGCTCGCGAAAGAGCGCGAGCTGAAAGAGCGGATTGCGCTTCTTGCGCGCGTACGGAACATAAGCGAACGCCGACACGGCCGCGAGCGCGAACAGCGCCGCCGATACCGCGCCGCGATGCGTCTCGACCGGGCAATCGAGCGCGAGCGAGAACGACACCATGCACATCGAGAGCAAGCCGCAGCCGACGAAGTCGAAGGGCGGGGCGTCATGCACCGTGTCGTTCGGCAGGAAGCGCTGCACCGCATACAGGCCGACCGCGCCGATCGGCACGTTGATCAGGAAGATCCAGTGCCACGAGAACGACTCGACGAACCAGCCGCCAAGCGTCGGGCCGAGAATCGGGCCGACCTGGCCGGCGACGGAGATCATCGCGAGCGCGGAAACGTAGGCTTCGCCCGACACGGCGCGCAATATGGCGAGACGCCCGATCGGCAGCAGCATCGAGCCGCCGACGCCCTGCAGCACGCGCGCGAGCACCAGTTGGTTCACCGAGTGCGCGTTCGCGCAGGCGAGCGAGCCGATCACGAACAGCGAAATGGACACCTGATAGACGCGGCGCGTGCCGAAGCGGTCGGCGAGCCAGCCCGATGCGGGTGTGAGCAGCGCCATCGTGAGCGTGTAGGCGACGACGATCGACTGCATCGCGAGCGGCGCGGCGTTCAGACTGCGCGCGATGGAAGGCAGCGCCGTGTTGACGATGGTCGTGTCGAGCGCCTGCATGAAAAAGCCCACGGCGACGATCCAGAGCAGTGCCGTGTGGGAGGAACCTTTGGTCATGTGGAAGCGGAGTTGCGGAGGGTCGCGCGCCCACGAAAGCCTTTTGAAAACAAGGTCGTTTGCGCGATATGTGAAATCTTAATGACTCCGCACGTCATCGGGAAGACCGCTAGCCGCATTGACTGTCATCGGAATATGCGATAACAATATCGCATGCTCAATCCAGTCTGGCTGACGACATTCGCGACGGTGGCCGCGTCGCACAGCTTCACCGACGCCGGGCGCCAGCTCGGGCTGCGGCAGTCGAGCGTGTCCGAGCATATTCGTCGCCTGGAGGAGAGCGTCGGGCGGCGGCTTTTCGTGCGCGATACGCATTCGCTCGCGCTCACCGCCGACGGCGAAGCGATGCTGGTCCACGCCCGCGTGATTCTGGAAGCGATGGCGCACGCGCAGTCGCAGTTCAGCTCGCCGCGGCTGCGCGGACGCGTGCGGCTCGGCTCATCGGACGATATCGCGCTCGGGCCGCTGCCGAGCGTGCTCGCGGCCTTTCGCGACACGCATCCCGATGTCGAGCTGGAGATTACGATCGGCATGACGGGACGGCTCTATCAGATGGTCGATGCGGGCGAGCTCGATCTCGCGGTCGGCAAGCGGCGTCTGGGCGATGCGCGCGGCATGCGGCTTTTTTCCGGCCGGCTCGAATGGCTCGCGAAGCCGGGAACGGTCGTCGATACGAAAGAGCCTCTGCCGCTCATTCTGGTCTCGGAGCCGAGCGTCACGCGCGGCGTCGTGCTCGATTCGCTCGCGATGTCCGGCGCAAGCTGGCAGATGGTCTGCACGAGCAGCAGCCACGCGGGCTGCATCGCCGCGGCGCGCGGCGGTCTCGGGCTGACGGTGCGCTCGCATTTCCTGGCGGCGCGCGGACTCGCGCCGCCGGTGAATCGCGCCGACTTGCCCGAATTGCCCGAAGTGGAATTCATCGCGTTCGGCGCCAAACATCTGAGCCGTCCGGCCGAAACCTTGCTACAGCTTCTGGAAAATAGCGATCTGCGCGGCGAATGGGACGGCGAATGACATGCGCGGGCAGCGCACCGGACGCGGCCCTGCAACGACCGGCAGACCCGAATGGCTATCTGCAAACTGTTCTTATATATTGTGCGGCGTTTGAAGTAGCCACCTTAAAAGACGTGTTTCGGTTCTTCCTTTTCTTCACTTCCGGTTTGCCCGGCATCCGTGCGCTTCTCGCGGCGATCGCGTTCGCCGCGTGCTCGAACGCCCACGCGGCGACCTATCTGACGAAGCACTGCGCCGATCTCGAAGGGAAAACCGTGCCCGCGTCGATCATCGGCTTGCCGACGCGCGGCGCGACGATCGTTTCGGCATCGGTCGTCAAGGCGGCGGCGCTCGGCAACCGCAACGGCGAATACTGCCGCATTACCGGCTTCATCAGGGCGCTGCAGGACACGACGCCCGATATCCGCTTCGAAGTGAATCTGCCGAGCCGCTGGAACGGCCGCGCCCTGCAGATGGGCGGCGGCGGCTACAACGGCACCATCGTTTCCGGCACCGAGCCGATGTCCTTCGCCCCCGATTCGACGCCGCTCGCGCGCGGCTACGCGACCTTCGGCTCCGATTCGGGCCACGTCGGCAATTCGGGGCGCGCGGACTTCGCCGGCAACGACGAAGCCATCGTGAACTTCGGCTTCGGCCATCTGAAGAAAACCCGCGACGTCGCGCTCGCGCTGATCCAGATGGGCTACGGGCGGGCGCCCGAAAAGACCTATTTCGCGGGCGGCTCGACCGGCGGCCGCGAGGGCTTCACGGTGATCGAGCGGTTTCCGAACGACTACGACGGCGTCATCGCCAACGCGCCCGCCATCAACTTTTCCGGCGTGCGGCTGATGGGCGTGAAGATCGGCCAGGCGTCGTATGCGAAGCCGGGCGGCTTCGTCGGCCTTGCGCAGCAGCGGCGCGTATTCGAGACCGTCGTGCACGATTGCGACCGGCTCGACGGCGCGGCGGACGGGATCGTCAGCAATGTCGAGGCGTGCAGGAAACTGGAGCCGCAGATCATCGCGTCGCTGCGTTGCGAGAACGGACAGCGGCCTTCCTTGCGCGACAGTTGTCTGTCGGACGCGCAGATCGACACGCTCGAGACCCTGCGCGACGGCGTCACCTTGCCGTATCCGCTCGCGTATGACGTCAGCGCCTATCCGGGCTACAACGTGTTTCAGGGCGTGGACTTCTCCGGCGCGCTCGGCCTCGGCGATTCGCCGACGCTGCTCAATCCGCCGACGTTCGGCGCGAACGGCTATCTGTTCGCCCAAGGCGATGCCTATATCCGCCACTTCGTCACGCGCGATCTCGCGTTCAGCTCGCTCACGTTCGACGTCGACACGCCCGGGCGCTTCAAGCAGCGCCTCGTCACGCTCGCGTACACCGTCGGCGCGATGAACCCGGATTTCACCGCGTTCATCGCGCATGGCGGCAAGCTCATCGCGATGCACGGCCTCGCCGACGAAGTCATCAGCCCGAATCAGACGATCGCGTTTTATCGCGGGCTCGTCGATCGTTACGGAAAGGACAGCGTCGATGCGTTCATGCGGCTCTACATGGTGCCGGGATTCCAGCACGGCAACGGCGTGTTCATCCCCGCGTGGGACGAGCTCGGCGCGCTCGACGACTGGGTGAGCAACGGCATCGCGCCGGAGACGCTCATTGGCAGCGACATCGCGCCCGCCACCAACGGACGCACGCGGCCGATGTGCCGTTATCCGAACTATCCGCGCTATATGGGCAAGGGCAGCATCAACGTCGCGGCGAGCTTCCGTTGCGTCGAGCCGTGAGCATCGGCATCGGCATCGTCAGAATGCGTTGGCGTGCCGGTCCGACATGCGCGGCCAGTATCTCGCCAGCCAGCGCGACACGAGTCCGCGCTTCGCGACGCGATACGACGTGAGCGACACCTCGATCGGCTGATCGCTCTCGGACGTGAGCCACACACGCTCGCCGCGCGCGAGACGCACGACATCGCCGGGCTTCATCCAGTAATCGTACGGATCGCGATGACGCGTCAGCCAGATCGACAGCGCCGCCGCATCGCCGATGCGCAGTTCGGCGTCGCGCGTGAGCCGCCACGACACCATCTGATGCGGATGCACTTCGACAAAGACCACGACGCGCGCGCCCGATGCAGCAAGGCGCCCGGAAGCGACGCCGTGGCCGACGCCATGACGCGCGAAAACTTGCGATACCTTTTCCATCTCTGCTCTCCATGATGTGAGCCGAAGACGGAACCTTGCACGCAAAAACAAGAAGGCCCCGTCTTGCGGCGGGGCCTTCGGAATCTGTCTGCTTGCTTTTCTGCTAGCGCACACGCTGTCCCGATGACCCGCCACGGATGGCGTTCATGCGGTTTTTAATCGCGGCGATGGAGAAAAGGATGGCTGCGTGCATGTGTCGCAGTATCGATGGGCATGTTCGTGTTTGTCAATATCGAGATAGACTTGAACGCATCAAAAAACATTCGGAGGCTCGTCGTGGCTTATCTGCTACTCGTCGTGGAACCGGTCGAACAGCGTGGCCAGCGCACGGAAGAAGAGGGGCGCGAGGCGTATCGCCAGATGGGCGAATTCGCGGAAGGACTGAAGGCGCGCGGCGTGCTGCGCGCGGTCGAATCGCTGACATCGCTCAGGGATGCGGCGCGCGTCAGCGCAACGAACGGCGATGCGCGCGTCATCGACGGACCGTTCGCCGAAGCTAAGGAGATGATTGGCGGCTTTTTTCTGATCGATTGCGAAACGCGCGCCGAAGCGGTCGCGATCGCGGCCGAATGTCCGGCAGCGAAATGGTGCACCGTCGAAGTCCGAAAAGTCGGCCCTTGCTATACCTGACACGCGCTTCGTGTCGATTTTCCTGCGCGCCGTTCGTCGTGGTATTGAAAACAGCGATCAACCCGGAGACCGCCGCCATGCACAAACAAATTTTCGTGAACCTTCCCGTTCGCGATCTCAAGCGTTCGATGACGTTTTTCAAGGCACTGGGCCTGAGCTTCGATCCGGCGTTCACGAATGACGACGCCGCGTGCCTCGTCATCGGCGAAAACATTTACGCGATGCTGCTCGTCGAAACGTTCTTCCAGACTTTCACCGAAAAACCGATCGTCGATGCCCACGCGAGCACCGAAGCGCTCGTGTGCCTGTCGTGCGAGAGCAGGGCGGAAGTCGACGATCTGGTTGCGAAAGCCATCGCCGCGGGCGGACGTGCGCCGCGCGCGCCGCAGGATCACGGCTTCATGTACGGCCACGGATTCGAAGATCTCGACGGCCATATCTGGGAGCTCGTGCACATGGATCCGGAAGCGGCGTGAGCGGGCGCGCGAAACGGCACAGCACGCCGGACGATGCCGCCCGGCGCGCCATCGACGCGGTGTGGCGCATCGAGTCCGCGAAGGTGATCGCGAGCGTGGCGCGCGTCGTGCGCGACGTCGCGCTTGCCGAGGAACTGGCGCAGGACGCGTTCGTCGCCGCGCTGGAACACTGGAGCCAACCGGGCGTGGGCGTGCCCGAGAAGCCGGGAGCGTGGCTCATGACGACAGCGAAGAACAAGGCGCTCGACCGTCTGCGGCAACACGCGCTACACGCGCGCAAGCACGAAGAATACGGACGCGATCTCGACGCGCGGGAAGCGCATATCACGCCCGATTTCGTCGATGCGCTCGATGCCGCGCGCGAGGACGACATCGGCGACGATCTGCTGCGGCTCATCTTCACGGCGTGTCATCCGGTGCTGTCCGTCGATGCCCGCGCCGCGCTGACGCTGCGCCTGATCGGCGGACTCACGACGGATGAAATCGCGCGTGCGTTTCTCGTGCCGGAGCCGACGATCGCGCAACGTATCGTGCGCGCGAAGCGCACGCTGTCGGCGGCCCGCGTGCCGTTCGAGGTACCGAAAGCCGATGCGCGCGCCGCGCGGCTCGGATCGGTGCTCGAAGTCATCTATCTGATTTTCAACGAAGGCTATTCGGCGACCGCCGGCGACGACTGGATGCGACCGGCGTTGTGCGAAGACGCGCTCAGGCTCGGGCGCATCCTCGCGGAGCTGACGCCGGATGAGAGCGAGGTTCACGGGCTCGTCGCGCTGATGGAGATTCAGGCGTCGCGGACCAAGGCGCGCGTCGACCGGGAAGGCCGTCCGGTGCTGTTGCCGGATCAGGACCGCAGCCGCTGGGATCCGCTTCTGATCCGGCGCGGGCTTGCCGCGCTGGAGCGATCCGAAGCGCTGGGCGGTGCGCGCGGCGTGTATGCGTTGCAGGCGGCGCTCGCGGCGTGCCATGCGCGCGCGCCGAGCGCCGCCGACACCGACTGGCCGATGATCGTCGCGCTCTACGACGCGCTGATGCAGACTGCGCCGACGCCTGTCGTCGAACTGAATCGCGCGGTCGCCGTGAGCATGGCGTACGGGCCGGAAGCCGCGCTGCCGATCGTCGACACGCTCGCCGACGCACCCGCGCTCAAGAGCTATCACTGGCTGCCGAGCGTGCGGGCGGATCTGCTCGCGAAGCTCGGGCGCAAGAACGAGGCGCGCGCGGAATTCGAGCGCGCGGCTTCGCTGACGAAGAACGGGCGGGAACGCGCGTTTCTGCTGGAGCGGGCTGGCGAGATGGGATGAGACTGTGAGAGATGAGCTTCGTCCGATCGCGTCATTGATTTAACATAAGACAAATTATCGGCGTTTTTGATGTAGGAGCAACATGAGAATGTCGTGTTCTAGCAAGATACAAATGTCGTGTTTTTGCGACCACTGGCAAGCTGGCGA
>NZ_JALQDZ010000008.1:0-41271 GCF_023630985.1 Caballeronia sp. ATUFL_F1_KS39
AAACAGAGCCAATCACACATCAAAAACACGACATCTGTATTTAGCCGGTGGTACGACATTTCAATTTTGCTTTGACATTTGATGTTACGCCGAATTGGAATGTCGTGTTTTGGTCATCGCGCCGGGACCGACTCGAGCGAGTTTCCCCGCCGGCACGCCACCTATAATCGAACGAGACGCGCCGCTATTTTTCAAAAATTGTCGGATTATCAACGCATTAATCAAGAATCCGAAATTTTTGTGAAAAGGCTTGCCGCCTGCGCGCCCGACGCTTCGGCGCACGCAATAATGCCGCCACCTGACTCGGCAAGCTCCCATGATCGACAGTTACCAGCAGTTCCATTCCAGCCTGTATGCAGGCGAAATCGAGGCATGTTTCCGTTTTCTCGATGGTCGCTTCGCCGCCGACGGACACACCTCGGAGTACCTGCACGCGCGCGCGCTCGCGCATCTGCGAGGGGGCGAATTTCTGCGCGCCGTCGATATCGGCTGCGAGCTCACGCGCCGATCGAACACCTTCGGCTTCCAGCTTCACAGCCTGTGCGACGCGTGCGCGCATCTCGGATTGAAGGAAGTCGCGCTCAGCATGATCGAGTACGTGGGATGCAAGCCCGATGTCGCACCGATCTTCGCATTCCTGTGGCGCGTCTACGGCTGGCATTATCTCGGCTGCGACGACCGGGTTCTGGAACTGAGCGCGCAAGACGTCGACGAACATTCCGCCTATGTGCTCGGACATCATCAGGGACGCAGCGCGATGCGCCTGAACGGCATCGCGAGCGGCGTCGAACTGTTGCATCGCTATTGGTCATCGCACGAAGCGCGCCGCGTGCTGTTTCCCGATGTCGATATCGAGCATTACTGGTGCGGACAGCGGGTCCTGCCGGCGCATCTGACGATGACGTCGATCGCGTCGGGCCACGGCGATCAAGTGAACTGGGTGCGCTACGCCGGCGCGCTTCAGGCGCTGGGCGTGCAGATCGCCTACGCCGACGGCTCGGACCGGAACTATCGCTTCGCGATGCCCGATGCCGAATCCGCCCGAGACGCCGAAGCCATGCGCGCGGCCGGCTTCGCCGTCGCAACGGACGGCGCGCTGTGGACCGATCCTTTCGCGCTCTTTACCGCGCTTTTCCCGGTGCTCGGTTATGCGTCGTCGGCACGCTATATCGAGCCCGCCGATCCTTGCGCCGCCGATGCAATCGTCGATGAGATCCGCCAGCGCGCGCAGGGCCGGCGCTGCGTCGGCATTTTCTGGTCGTCGTGCGAATCGGCGAACAATTTCGCCAGCCGCAGCCTCGCCCTGCCTGATCTCGTCCCGCTTTTCGACAGCACGCCCGACATCCACTGGGTCGTCATGCAGCGCGGCTTCGAGCGCAAGCGCTGGCTGAACGCCCCGCGTTCGAATGACGTCGACCGCTTCACCACCCTCGCCTCCGACGTCACGCTGACGCAAAGCGTGAGCATCATCGACAGGCTCGATGCGTTCGTCGGCAATGATGGCGCGCTGTCGCACATCGCGGGGGCGCTCGGCAAGCCGTGCTACTTGTTTCTCAATCAGGTCGCGGAATGGCGTTACGAGCGCGATCCGCATGTCACGCCCTGGTATGCCTCGATGCGCCTGGTTCGCGCCCGCGGCCTCGGCGACTGGAACGATGTCGTGCGCAACCTGCAGGCGCTTCTGACGGCGCAAGCGCGCTGACGCGCTACACGATACGCAGTGCGAGTGTCTGCGGAATCTCGCTACGCCGCGTGAGCGCGCACGTCGGTGCATCGTGGCGCGGGCCGCGCACATAGCTTTCGAGCTGGTCGATGGCGAACTGCTGCTCCTCGATCAGATGCCGCACCATATCGCCGATCGAAATCATCCCGACGAGCCGGCCGCCCTCGATCACCGGCAGATGGCGAATCCGCTGCCGCGTCATTAGCGTCATGCATTCGTCGGCGCTCGTTCCGAGGCTGACCGACATCACCGGCGCGGTCATGATCTCGCATACGGTGGTCGTCCGCGAGACTTTGTCCTGCAGGATCACCTTGCGCGCATAGTCGCGTTCGGTGACGATGCCGCACACCGCGTCGCCCACCACGACGACGAGCGCGCCCACTTCCGCCCGCGACATCAGCGCGATCGCTTCGTACACGCTCGCCTCCGCGTCGATGGTGTGAACCGTCGTGTCGCGCTTTGCCTTCAGGACTTGCTTAACCGTTGACATTTGCCGTTCTCCTTGCTGTTTTGCCGCCGAATTACTGCCGATGCGCGTGACGCTCGCCGATCAGTCGAAGTCGAACAGATCGCCGAGAAAGGATTTTTTGCGCCGCGCATGTTCGCGCTTGCCGCGCGAATCGCCGTAGTGGTAACCGTCCTGCCGATGCGTGCGGCGCTCGCGATCGTGTCCGCGCTCGTCCCATTCGTCGCGCCCGGACGCTTGCGCCTCCGCGAGCGACGCCTGCGCCGCGCGCCGGATGATCTGATCGAGCTCGCCGCGGTCGAGCCACACGCCGCGACAGTGCGGGCAATAGTCGATTTCGATGCCCTCGCGCACGGTCATCAGTAGTTCGGTCGCGGGACATACCGGGCATTTCATGTCGGTTCCTTTCTGATTGCTTTCAATGAAAACAATCTAGCGGAATGGTACGCGTCGAAAAATAGGAGATTTTGAGCGCGTCACTTCGGGAAAACCGAACCGGATGATGCCCTCGCACCGAATTGGTGCGCCCGTGAAGGTCTTGAATCGGAGCGACTTGCGATCCATCTCAAAACCCCGCAAGCTTTCGCCTTGACGTGACGCGCACGCACGCGCGTCGGAACCGCACAACAAAGGCGACACCATGTCCGACAAATCGATGAGCGAAGAACGCCACGGCGCCGAAACCGGCGACCTGCTGTACCTGCTGCAAGGCGCCGACGACTTCAGCCGTTTCGTGTTCCCCGACAGCGAAGCGCTGTTCAAGAGCCTCGCGCGCCAGCAGGCGCCGCATACGCTCTTCATTACCTGCGCGGATTCGCGCGTATCGCCGGAAATGATCACGCAGACGCGCCCTGGCGAGCTTTTCGTGTGCCGCAACATCGGCAACATCGTGCCGGCTTATGGCGAGATGCTCGGCGGCGTGTCGGCGGTGGTGGAATTCGCGGTGCTCGCGCTCAACGTCCGGCAGATCGTGATTTGCGGCCACTCGGATTGCGGCGCGATGAAAGGTCTCGCGTCAGGCGCGGCCATCGCCGATGAAATGCCGACGGTTCACGCATGGCTGCGCAACGCCGAAGCCGCGCGCAGCGTCGTGATGGCGCGCAAGCTGGAAGAAGAACGCATCGTCCAGGCGATGGTCGAGGAGAACATCCGCCTGCAACTGACGCATCTGCGCACGCATCCGGCGGTCGCGGGGCGGCTCGCGCTCGGCAAGCTGCAGGTGCAGGGCTGGGTGTACGACATCGGGCGCGGCAAGGTGTCGATCTACGACGAGGCCGACAGCAAGTTCGAGTCGCTCGAAGAAGCGCGTCTGCGCCTGTTGCGCAAGGACGGGCGTTGACATCGGCACGCCCGGCTTCGCGGCGAGGCGTTGCATAGCGCTTGCTACCGTGATCGATGCCCTCTTTCTCCGAGTGAAAACGTCATGCCTGTCTACGATTACGAATGCGCGGATTGCGGCGCGTTCGAAGCCGTCCGCCGCATCGCCGAGCGCGACGATCCCGCGGCCTGTCCACAATGCGGCGCGACCGCTGCGCGCGTGACGATCGGCGCGCCGAGCGTGGGCGGTTCGAGCGCATCCGCCGGCGCCGCCGAAGAAGCCGGCAGTTACGGCATGAGGCATCGCGGCGGCTGCCTCTGCTGCGGATAGGGCGCTTTGTACCGCGCGGGCACGGTCATTGCAAAGTCACCTCCCGTACGCCCCGCGCAGCGCGGGCGTATCATGCAAGACGACGTGCGCGGCGCGCAAGGCCGCACGCAGTCGTAGGCATCGACATCGCGGGCGCGTCGTTGCAACTCTCGCGATGATCGCGCTCAACCGTGTTCCGAACGAAAAACAGGAGGTGATAAGGATGACGATAGAGTTCAGCGGGCGCCGTCATGTCGTGGCGGCAGCGCGTGTCGCGTTCGAGGCGAAGGTGGACGGCCGCGAGGTGTGGTGCAGCATTTCCCTCGATGCGCTCAACGATCACTTCGGCAATAGCGGGACGTCGTCGCACGATCTCCTCTCCGCGTTCGAAGGCGGACGCGTGCAAATCGAAGACGCCGCCCGGCGCGCGCTCGAGCGCAACGGCGGCCAGTCGGTCGAACTGGAAACCAACGATTTCAAGGCATCGCGAGCGGTTTAGGTCTCAAGCGGCGGGCGGCGGCGCAATGCACCGCCCGCATCAGTGGACGTAGAAACACTTCAATACGTCGAACATCCACCAGACCGGGCACGGCGTTCTGCAAAAGCCGTCGTAGCCCGCGGCGTGCAATGCATCGCGCGGATCCTGCTTGGCATCGGCGGCGAGCGCAATCAGCAACTCCACTTCGCCCTCCGTCCGATCGACGGTCAGCGCTTCGCGCAGCGTGCGCGCCGGCGCGTGGTCGTGCGCGTCGCCGATGAGCGTATCCACGAACAACACCTGCGGCCGCCAGTTGCGGATGAATTGCGACGCGGCCGCCGCATCGCCGATCTGCACGGCCTCGAAACCGCGCATCGCGAGGAGCAGCGCGAACGAATCGCCGACGTTCGATTCCGAATGCACGATCAAGACGCGCCGCGGACTGGCGAGCGCCATCGTCAGCGGATTCCAGATTTCGCACCGGTCGGTGCAGAGGTCGTACGATCGTTCTTCCATGTCGGTCCGGCACGGCGATAAGCCTCTGCCGATATCAGCAACCCAGCAAGGTTGAGGCCCGCCGCGCTTCAGCGTGCGGCCAGCAGACCGACGATGAGCCCGCCGACCGCCGCCAGCGCAATCGATTTCCACGGATTGTCGTGCACGTAATCGTCCGTGCCCTCCTTCGCCTGCCTGTACTGCGTCGCGATGACGTCCTGCGCGCCCGCCAGCACGTCGCGCGCGCGCCGCGGCATCGGTCGCGACGGATGGTACTGACTGCCCTGTCCCGCGGCGTGCGTCGCGGCGGGCTGCGCGAGCACCGTCGGACTGTCGCCGCCTTCGAGCACATCGCCGTGCACGTGATACGGCGAATACCTTGCGGGCTTGTGCGCCTCGCCCGGCGTGAGCGGCGTCACGCTCGCGGCCTGTCCGTGCGCCATGCCGGGCGCGAGCGCCGCGTCCATCGCGCTCGCGACCGTGCGGCGCGAGAGCGGCGGATCGGCCCGGTCGCCGTTTTGCATCGACTGAATCGTGGATGCGTTGCCGTTTGCATTGTCCATGGCTTCTCTCCCGTTGACTGCGTCCATCGCGCTGCAAGAACCATCGTCCATCTTTCGATCATGCAAGAGTCGCACCGATCGGGCCTGCCAGCAACCTCGGCGTCCGCGGTCGGTCGAGTCGCGCGGCGCTTGGCAATTTTTCTCACATAACGGTGAGAAATGCTCGTTTGCGGCGGCATCGGCGCGCGCCTACGATGCGGGATTCCGGGAGCTGGGCGAGCGGGTGAATCGCGCCGCATCTTTCGTTTCACGCCGCGCCGAAACGTCGGCACGACGCACGCCGATACGATGGTTTCGCTCCCAACTTCTATCGCCAAGCCGCCATGAATCCCGTCAATCTCGCTCAACTGTTCGTTCTCGCCGCGCTCTGGGGCGGCTCGTTCCTGTTCATCCGCGTCGGCGTGACCGATCTCGGCGTCGCGCCGCTGATGGCGTTGCGCGTGGGCATCGGCGCGCTGTTTCTGCTTCTGATGCTCGCGCTGCGCGGCAAGGCGCGGCCAGCCTTCTCGACGATGCGCGAACGCGCGTGGCCGCTCCTCGTCGTCGGCGTCCTCAATTCCGCCGCGCCGTTTTGTCTCTTCGCGTATGCCGAGCTGACGCTGTCGGCGGGCGTCACGTCGGTCATCAACGCGACGACGCCGCTCTGGGGCGCGATCGTCGCGTATCTGTGGTTGAGCGACCGGCTGACGCGCATGCGCGTGGCGGGACTTGCGATCGGCTTCGCGGGCGTGCTCGCGCTCGTCTGGGATCAGATGTTCGCGCACGACGCAAGCGCCGCCGCCTCCCCGATGGCGACCGCGCTGGCCGCACTCGCCGCGCTCGCCGCATCGGCTTCGTACGGCGTCGCCGCGAGTTACACGAAAAAGCATCTGATGGGCGTCGATTCGCTGACGGTCGCCGCCGGCACGATGAGCGCGGCGACGATCGTGCTTCTGCCCTTCGCGCTCTTTTTCTGGCCGGCCGGCGCCGTATCGTTGCACGCGTGGGGCGCGGTGCTCGGGCTGGGCGTCGCGTGCACGGGCCTCGCCTACATGATGTTCTTCCATCTGATCGCGGTCGCCGGGCCCGCACGCGCGATCACCGTCACGTTCCTGATTCCGATCTTCGGGATTCTGTGGGGCGCGCTCTTTCTCGCCGAGCGCGTGTCGATGGGCATGGCGGCCGCCTGCGCGATCGTGCTGGTCGGCACGGCGCTCGCGACGGGCGTGATCAAGCGCGTGCCGCTCGTCGGCGCGCGCCGGTCTCAATGCGTGAAGGAAAGCAAAGCGTGATCGGCTAATGCCAGTGACGCGCGAGCGGCCCGTCCTCTCCGGCGACGGGATCGCTTCGCGGGAACGGCAGTTCTTCCATCGCGATGCGTTCCTGCTCGCTGATCGCTTCGCGGCGGATATCCCATTGCTGCCCCGGCGGATAAGCCCCGACGACCTGAAAGCGCCGTCCGGCCGTCAGCAGGCAATGGCCGGTGCCGGCAGGCAGGACGAGCGCGTCGCCGGCGCTGACCGCGATCACGCGGCCATGCGGGCCGCCGAGAATCAGTTCGGCGTCGCCCGATGCGACGCCGAGCGCCTCATGCGCGGTCGAATGGAAATGGTGATAGTCGAAGACACTGTCGCGCCACTGCGGCGGCCAGCCGTTCTGCGCGAAAAGCGCTTCGAAGCGCTCGGCGCAATCGGTGGCTTTCGGGTCGATCGCGCCGCGCCACACCAGGACGGGCAGCCGCGTGTTATTTGGCACCCAGCCGTTCGGCGGCAGCATGAAATGCTCGCAGCGGGCGTGTTGCGACAGCAAGCTTGCAGTTTGCTCGGTCATGTTGCGCTTTCTCCGAAAGAGTCAGAGAAATCGCAGCAACGCACGTTCCAGTCGGAATGGACCGCGCGTCAGCGGCCGTGCCAGTGACCGCCGCCGCCGCTCGAGAAGCCGATGCCGAGCGACACCGATGGCGCCGCGTAGTAGCCCGGTCCATACGCATAGCCATAGGCAGGCGCGTAGCCATAAGCGGGCGCGGGCGCATAGCCATAGGGCGGCGCATAAACGCAGCCGCCGAGCCCCGCCGCCGCCACGAGCGCGACGGGCACGATCAGCGAGCGCGCGAGGCGCGACCGGGTTCGAGTTCGAGTTGAATTTTCCATGATGATGCCCCGTTGCCGCCGGCTTCCGGCTTACCAGTGCCGATAGCCGTAATAGCCGCCGTGACGCGCGTACCAGTCGCGGCGTCCCCAGTAGCGATAGCCATCCCAGTAGCGGTCGCCGTGCCAACCCACGACGATCGCCGGCGCGGGCGCAACCATGACCGGCGCGGGCTGATAGGCGACGGGCGGAGGCGGCGGCGCGTACATGGGCGGCGGAGGCGGCGCATAGACGGGCGCGGGCGCGACGTACACCGGCGCCGCATAAACCGGCGCAACCGGAACCCCGAGATTGATGCCCAGGCTCACGCCCGCCACGGCGGCTTCGCAAGCGAGTCCCGCCGACAACGCGATACCGATCCCGACCAAGCCCTTGATGTTCATTTCGTCCTCGTCTGAGAAGGCCGACAAGCAGACCGCGATGCGATCCTGGATTCATATGCAGCCGTGAATCCATCGTAGCCGCGCCGCGTGCGGGCTGCGTTACAACGCCTGTAACAGATGTGAATCCTGAAACGAATGTGCGAAAAGCCGACGCGACGCCGCTTCGCCCGCGCAGGTTGCGCGCTGTTGCGCCGACGTGGGATAGTTCCGGCTTCGTCAAACGGATGCCTGGACGATGGACTTGTTGCGGAGCATGAGAATCTTTGCGCGCGTGGCTGAAGCGGCCAGCTTCACCGTCGCGGCGCAGCAGATGGACATCACGACGGCGCAGGCCTCGCGCGCGGTCACCGAACTCGAAACGCATCTGCGCACGCGGCTTCTGAATCGCACGACGCGCCGCGTCGCCCTCACCGATGCCGGCAACCGTTATCTCACGCGCTGCAAGGAAGTGCTCGAACTCGTCGATCTCTCCGAGGCCGAGGCGAGCAACGCCCAGGTGTCGCCGACGGGCGTGCTGCGCATGCATGCCCCGATCACCTTCGGCCAGCACTACGTGGTGCCCGCGCTCACGCGCTATCTCGAGCAGCATCCGCAGGTGCGCGTCGAGCTTACGCTTTCGCAACATATCCCCGACATGCTCGACGAAGGCTTCGACGTCTTCCTGCAAGTCACCACGTCCGCACTGCCCGACTCCGCGCTCGTCTCCACGAAAATCTGCTCGATGCCGAGCGTGCTGTGCGCGTCGCCGGGCTATCTCAAACGGGCGGGCACGCCCCAGCGCATCGACGATCTGAAGAACCATGCGTGCCTGCAACTCGTGACGACGTTTTTCCCCGTCGACCGATGGGTCTTCGAAGGCCCGCGCGGCCACGTCGAAGTGGAGCTCGACCCGGGCCGCCTGCGCGTCAATTCCGCCGATGCACTCGCGGTCGCGCTGTCGAACGGTCTCGGCATCGCGCCGCTGCCGATGCTCGCCGCGCTGCCGTGGCTCGACAGCGGCGCGCTCGTGCGCGTGCTGCCCGAGTGCGAACTTCAGACAATGACCATCTACGCGATGTACGCGTCCCGCCAGTATCTCGATGCGAAGATCCGCACGTGGGTCACGTTCCTGCGCGAGTTCGTCGAAGAGACGCTCGCGAGCCAGGCCGCGTGATCGTCGGATAAAACGCCGCGTTCCTAATACGAATGGCGAAGAACAGCGCGTATGCGAAGGTTCTCTAAACGCGTAGTTGCAAGCATGCTTCGGAACACTAAACTGCTTGATGGTGCGCCTGCATCTCGTCACGACGATGCGCCGCAACAGAAAGGAGTCGGCCGACATGAACAAGACTCTGCGCGCGAGCACCGCGTTCCCCGCGCGATGGCTCTGCATCGCCACGCTCATCGTCATGGCGTGCATGTCCGCGCGCGCGGAACCGAGCGGCGCGCGCGTCGTCGCGGGTTCCGGCTCGGTGACGAGCGCGGGCGCCAACACGATCATTCAGCAGAATAGCGGCCGCCTCGCCATCGACTGGAATTCGTTCAGCACGCGCCCTGGCGAAGCGGTCACGTTCAATCAGCCGGGCGCGAATTCGATCGCGCTGAACCGCGTCGTCGGACCGCGCCCGACGGCCTTCTTCGGCAAGCTCGACGCGAACGGCCAGGTGTTCATCGTCAATCCGAACGGTGTGATCTTCGGGCCGGGCGCGCAGGTGAACGTCGGTGGATTGCTGGCATCGACGCTCAATCTGTCGACGAGCGATTTCATGAGCGGCCACTACACCTTTTCGGGCGACGGGCGCTGGCATCGGCATCATCATCATCACGAGGACGGCGCGGCGGTCGTCAATCTCGGCACGCTCACGAGCGCGCCCGGCGGTTATGTCGCGCTGATCGGCGCGCGCGCGATCAACGCCGGCACGATCGACTCGCCCGGCGGTTTCGCGGCGCTCGCGGCGGGCGAGCGCATCGCGGTCACGCTCGGCGATCACAGCATGATCGGCTTGTCGGTGGAGCGCGGCGCGTTGCGTGCGCTCGCCGCCAATCACGGTCTGATTCAGGCCGATGGCGGTCAGGCCTGGCTCGTCGCGAGCGCCGAGGACGCGCTCCTCGCCAATGTCGTGAACAACACGGGCGTCATCCGCGCGAGAAGCGCCGTGAACCAGAACGGCGTGATCCGCCTCGTCGCGGACAAAGGCGTCGTGCAGGCCGGCGGCACGCTCGACGCATCCGCGCCGGATGGCGGCAACGGCGGCGCCATCGAAACGGCGGGCACGCAGGTGCGCGTCGCGCCGGACGCGCAGGTCACGACGGCGGCGGCATCGGGACAAACCGGAACGTGGCGCATTGCAAGCGACTTCGCCGCGCTCGTCGGCGGCGGCGATGCATTCGGACAGCGCTTCGGCACGATTCAGGGCGCGACGCTTTCGCGCGTGCTCGAATCGACCAATGTGTCGATCAGCGCCGCGTCGCCGGCGGGCTTTGCGCCGTTCGGCCTCGTGCTGATCGACGGCCCGGTCGCGTGGAGCGGCGTCAACACGCTTTCGCTCGCGGCGCAGAGCGGCATCCACGTCGACGCGTCGATCAGCGCGCCGCGCGGCACGCTCGCGATGACGACCGCCGGCACCGCGACACAACAGGCGCCCATCCAGGCGGCCAATGTCGCCCTGCAAGGCGGCGCGGGCGCGTACCGGCTGACGAACGCGGGCAATCGCATCGGCACGCTGGCGGCGAACGCCGGTTCCGTCGACATCGCCGATAGCGCGCCGCTCACGATCGGCCGCGTCGCGGGTTTGTCGGGCGTTTCGGCGAGCGGCGCGGTCACGCTCACGGCGCCCGCGCTCACGCTCGCCGCGCCCATTGCGAGCCGCGCGAGCGGCACGGCGATCACGCTCGCCGCGGCGACCTTCGCGAACCGCGCGGGAGCGAACGCGCTTTCCGCGCCGAACGGCCGCTGGCTCGTCTACTCCGACGCACCCGAGGCCGACGCCTTCGGCGGACTGCAAAGCGGCAATCTCGCGCTCTGGGGCGATGCCTACACCGGCGGCGCCGATGCGCGCGCGGCATCGGCATCGGGCAACCGGTTCGCGTTCAATGCGCGGCAGCAGGTCACGTTGACGGCGATCAACATCGACGTGCCGTTCGAGACGCCGCGCACGCTCGGTCCGAACGACGTGACGATCGCGCTGCGCTACAACGGCGCGAACTACGGCAACGCATTCGCCGACAGCCCGGCGAACCACGAGCCGTTCGTCTTCACGGTGACGAGCACCGGCGCGACGCCGGGCGCGGCGATCGGCACGTACGCGATCACGGTCACGGCGACGGGCGGCCCGACCGGCTACACGATCACGACGCAAGGCGGCACGCTGCGCATCGCGGGCACGCCGCCGCCTGCGCCGCCGTCCGTCCCCGTACAGCCGGTGATGCCGCAAGAACCGGAAACGCCCGTCACGACCGTCGCGGCGCTGCCCGGCATTCTCGATTCCGTACGTACCGACGCGGCCAATCCCGCGCCGCTCTACAACGCGACGCCGGGCCGTCAGCCGGAGTCCGCGCCGCTCGTGCAGCAGCGCACCGATTCGACGAGCGACGGCAGCCGTCTGCCGGACGACGCATGGCCCGGTCACGTATGCCGCATGTGAGGCCCAGGCGCGTGCGACGCTTCGGGCCCCGCGAACGACGCCACAGCGTCGCGTCGCGCCGGCTCGCCGTGCTCATCGCGACGCTCGTCGCGGCGACGGCGCGCGACATGCGCGAAACGCACGCCCAGACGCTGCCGAACGCGGGCAGCATCCTGCGCGAACAGCAGCAGCAAGCGCCCGCGCCCGTCCCGCCTTCCGATCTGCGTCTGGACGTGACGCCCGCGCCCGAACCGCCGCCCGTCTCCGGCGAAACAGGAGGCATCCGCTTCGAAGTGAAAGGTTTCGCGTTCACCGGCAACACGCTTTTCCCGACGGCGGAACTGCTCGACGCCGTGCGGCCGTTCATCGGTGCGGGGCGTTCGCTCGACGATCTCGAAAGCGCCGCCGATCGCGTGAGCGCGTTCTATCGGCGGCACGGCTATCTGGTCGCGCGCGCCTATGTGCCGCCGCAGCAGATCGATGACGGCATCGTGCGTATCGCGGTGAGCGAGGGACGTTACGGTCGCATCGACATCGACAACCAGTCGCGCACGCGCGACCCCGTCATCGCGCGATTTTTCAGCGCGCTCGAACCGGGCGATGTGATCGACGAGCGCGCCCTCACCCGCGCCACGTTGCTCGCGCAGGACGCGGCCGGCACGACGGGCGCGAACGCGACGATCTCGCCGGGCCTTCTTCCCGGCACCTCCGACATGACGCTCGCCGTGCCGACCGCGCGGCCCGTCTCCGGCAGCGTGCAGGCCGACAACTACGGCCAGACGACGACCGGCACCGCGCGTCTCATCGGCGCGCTGCAATGGAACAATCCGCTCGGCATCGGCGATCAGTTGGGCGCGCGGCTGCTCGGCTCGATCACCGGGCAGTTCTACGGCAACATCGGCTACACGGTGCCGGTCGGCGGCAGCGGGTTCGCGTGGGGCGTCGGCTACACGCGCTCGACGTATTCGGTCGGCGGTCAGTTCGACGAACTCGACGCCTACGGCAGCGCCAATGTCTTCTCGACGTTCCTGAGCTACGCGCTGCTGCGCTCGCCGTCGGCGAACGTATTCGCGACGCTCGGCTACGACCACAAGCTGCTGTCGGATCACCTCGGCGCGTTCGATTCCGTCAGCGACAAGACGAGCGATGTCGGCCGGCTCGGGCTCTCGGGCAATCTGACGCTCGAAAAGAGCATCACGACGTTCGACACGGCTATCCAGCAAGGCAACCTGCGCTATAAGACGCCGCAGCCGGAACAGATCGCCGCGCAGATCGCCGGTGCGTTCACGAAGTTCGTGTTCGCCGTGACGCACACGCAGGTGATCGGCGATCAGGCCAACGGCACGCAGCTCTACCTTTCGCTCAACGGCCAGGCGACTTCGCGCAATCTCGATTCGTCCGAGCAGATCTCGCTCGGCGGCCCGTATGCCGTGCGCGCCTATGCGACCGGCGACGCGCCCGTCGACGAAGCGTATATCGCGACCATCGAACTACGGCAGACGATCAGGCAATCGCTCGTGCCGGTGCTCGTGACGCTATCGGGCTTCATCGATACCGCCGACGGGAAGATCGCCGCGCATCCGGTCGCGCCGGGCAGCGATCACGTCCGGCTTTCCGGGCTGGGCGTCGGCGCGACGTTCGTCGCGTCGCACGACTTTCTGCTGTCGATGTCGTACGCGCACACGCTCGGCTACGTGCCTTCGACGCTCGGCACCGGACACGCGAACCGCTTCTGGATCGCGCTCACGAAGTCCTTCTGAGACCGAACATGACGCGCGCCCGACACCTTCTTCTCTTCCTCTTCCTGGCGATGACCGCGCGCGCGGCGTGCGCCGAAGCGGTCGCGACGATCACCGCGCTCGTCGGCAATGTCGCGATTCAATCGGCGGGCGGCGCGCAACGCGTGGCGGCGGTCGGCGGCGACATCGACAACGGCGACACCGTGGAGACCGGCGTCGGCTCTGAAATCGTGATGATCTTCACCGACAAGCAGCGCGTGTATCTGAAGCCCGGCTCGGTGTTTCGCGTCGACGATTTTCATTACGCGGCGAACGCGCCGCAGGAAGACCGCAGCTTTCTGTCGCTCGTGAAAGGCGGATTGCGCGCGCTCGACGGGCTCGTCGCGAAGGAAGGCAAGCCGGAGAACTATCGCGTGAAGACGCCGACGTCGACCATCGGCATACGCGGCACCGAATATTCCGTCACCGATTGCGCGAATCTCGAACCGGGCGCGAACGCGGATTGCAAGGGCGATCAGATCGTCGTCTACGATGGTCAGATCGTCGTCATCAATCAGGTCGACAGGCAGATCGTGCGCGCGGGCGAAGGCGCGATCGTCGTGAGTCCGCGGCTGCCGTTCGGCGTGCTGCCGGCATCGCGCGTGACGCCGGTGGTGCCGTCGGCGGCGTGCCGTTAGCGAGCCCACGATGAGCGAAAACACGAGCCGCGATACGGACGTCATGCGCGCAGCGCAGTTGCACGCGGCGCTCATGTCTTTCGGCGTCGATGCGCACGCGCGCGTGCTGGCGGCGCGGCTCGTCGTCGCGAACGAGCAGATCCGGGCCGCGCAATGAGGGTGCGAGAACCGCTCGCGTTCACGTTCAAACGCTCGGGCGCGCGCTGGGCGCTCGGGCTCGCGATCGTCGTCGCGCTCGCGGGACATGCGCTGTCGCGCTACGACATCCGCTTCATCGATTCGCTCGACGCGATGATCTACGACGCGAAAGTGCGTCTCTTCATGCCGCGCACGACGGACGCGCGCATCGCGATTCTCGATATCGACGAGAAAAGCCTCGCCGAACTGGGCCGCTGGCCGTGGGATCGCGCGCGCATGGCGGCGCTCGTCGATACGCTGTTTTCGCGCGAGCGCATCGCGGTGCTCGGCTTCGACATGGTGTTCGCGGAAGCCGACGCGAGTTCGGGCCTTGCCGTGCTCGACGAACTCGCGCGCGGCCCGCTCGCCGAGGACGCCGCGTACCGCAAGACGCTCGATGCGCTTGCTCCGCGCCTCGATTACGACCGCCGTTTCGCCGATGCCCTTGCCGGTCATCCCGTCGTGCTCGGCTTTTACTTTTCGAATCGCGATGCATCGAGCGGCGCGATTCCATCGCCCTTGATGAGCGAGCGCGCGTTCGGCGCGCATCCGCTCATGCTCTTCGACTGGACGAGCTACGGCGGCAATCTGCCCGCGCTGCAACAGGCGGCGAAGCGCGCCGGATACTTCAATCCCGTGATCGATTTCGACGGCTCCGTGCGCCGCGTGCCGCTCATCGCGGCCTATCGCGACGGCGTGTACGGCGCGCTGTCGCTTGAAGTGATCCGCGCGCTGTTCGGCGACGCCGCGGTGACACCGGTCTTCGACGACGCAACCGATCCCGCCGCGCCGCTCGCGGGACTCGCGCTCACGACGCCGCGCGGCACGCGCACGATTCCTGTCGATGAAAACGGCGCGGCGCTCGTGCCCTATCGCGGCCCGACCGGCAGCTTCCCGTATTACTCCATCGCCGACGTGCTCGGAGAGCGCATTCCCGCCAACGCGCTCGCGGGCAAGATCGCGCTCGTCGGCACGACGGCGCCGGGCCTGATGGATCAGCGCACGACGCCCGTCGGCGAGGTTTATCCGGGCGTCGAGGTGAACGCGAATCTGATCGGCGGCATGCTCGACGATACGATCCGCTTCGAACCCCCGTTCGCGTCGGCGTTGCAGGCGTCGATGCTCGCGCTCATCGGACTCGCGATGATCTTCCTCTGGCCGTGGCACATGCCCGCGCGCGCGACGATCTTCACCGCGATGTTGCTCGCGCTCGTCGTCGCGGCGGATCTCTTCGCGTTCGCGCGGCTTCGCTGGTCGATTCCTGTGGCGTCGCCGCTGCTCGCCGCGCTCGCGCTCTACGTGCTCAACATGTCGTACGGCTACTTCGTCGAGGCGCGCGCGAAACGCCATTTCACCGCGCTGTTCGGGCAATACGTGCCGCCCGAGCTCGTCGAGGAAATGAGCCGTCATCCGGAGGACTACAGCATGGCCGGGCGGCGCGCCGAGTTGACCGTGCTGTTCTGCGACGTGCTCGGCTTCACGGCCATCGCGGAGACGCTGGAGCCGGAAGCGCTCGCGCGTCTGATGAACGAGTATCTCGGCACGATGACCGAAGTGATCCGCGCGCATCGCGGCACGCTCGACAAGTACATCGGCGATGCGATCATGGGTTTCTGGGGTGCGCCCGTCGACGATCCGGATCACGCGCGCAACGCCGTCGCGGCGGCGCTCGGCATGCGCGCGGCGCTCGTCGAGCTGAACCGCACGCTCACGGCGCGCGGCTGGCCGACGCTGTGGATCGGCATCGGCATCAATACGGGGCCGATGACCGTCGGCGACATGGGCTCGCACGTGCGCCGCGCCTACACCGTGATGGGCGATGCCGTGAATGTCGCGGCGCGGCTCGAAGGCCTCACGCGGCGCTTCGATATCGACATCATCGTGGGCGAAGCGACGCGCGAACGGGTGACGGATATCGCGTTCCGCGAGATCGATCGCGTGCGCGTGAAAGGACGCGTCGCGCCGATTGCGGTGTTCGAGCCGCAGCCCCCGCACGAACACGGCGATGCGCTCACGCGCTGGCACGCGGCGCTCGCGCACTATCGCGCGCGCGAGTGGGACGAAGCGCAAACGCTACTCGCGACGCTCGCGGCGCAGTATCCTGAGCGACAGGTGTACGCGATGTATCGCAGGCGCATCGATGCGCTGCGCGGCATTGCGTTGCCCGAGGACTGGGATTGCGTAAGCGAATTCGACACGAAATGAATCATCATGAACGTTCGGGTACTCGGCTGTAGCGGCGCGATCAGGAGCGGCGGCGACGATGCGGGCGATCGCGGCGGCACGACGGCGCTGCTCGTCGACGGCGACATCATGATCGATGCCGGCACGGGCGTCGCCGTGCTTACCGACGACGAACTCGCGCGTATCGATCATGTGTTTCTCACGCACTCGCATCTGGATCACATTGCGTATCTGCCGCTCATGATCGATGCCACGAGCGACTCGCGCGATAGGCCGCTCGTCGTTCACGCGAGCCGCGCGACGCTCGACATACTTCAGGCGCACATCTTCAACAATCTGATCTGGCCGGACTTCACGCGCATTCCTTCGCCCGATGCGCCGGGCGTGCGCTTCGAAGCGCTGGAGGTCGGCGAATGCTTCATGCTGAACGGGCGCACCGTGACGGCATTGCCCGCGCGGCATACGGTGCCGTCGATGGGGCTGGCGGTGTCGAACGCAACGGCGTGCATCGCGTTCAGCGGCGATACGACGAGCAATCCCGAGTTCTGGGCCGCCGTGTGCGCGTTGCCGGGACTGCGCCATGTGATCGTCGAGACCGCGTATCCGGATGCGCAGATCGCGTTGGCGCGTGCGGCGCATCACTATTGCCCGAAGCTCATCGCCGATGATCTGCGTGGCCGCGCGATGAAAGCCGAATTGCTGATTTCGCATCTGAAACCGCCGCACGGCGCGCAGATTCTGGAAGAACTGCGCGCCGCGTTGCCCGATGTGTCGCTGCGTGCGTTGCGCGCGGGCGAAGTGCTGACGTTGTGATGTTCAACGCGAACCCGCTGCCGCACGACGCTCGATGCTGATCGGCGTGACGTTCGCCGGCGCCGATGTAACCGCGGCCGGCAGCAACTCGCCTCGCACGATCGCCCGCACCGTTCCCGCGATCATGAGACCGATCACCACGTTGGCCACGACGAACGCAGCCGGTGCGATCCACGTCATCGGGCCGGCGGCGCCGCGTTCGAGCATGCGAATAGCCATCGTCGGCAATGCGGCGGCACCGAAGCTGAAGGCCCAGTACGAAGGCGTGAACGCGCGTTGGCGAATCCAGGGCACGAGGCGCGCGAGCATCAGCGCCTGATAGAGACCGTAGCCGAGCAGCATGTATGCGAACGTATCGGGTACGCCGTGCGTGATCGCGAGATACGACACGCCTCCGACGACCGGCGGCGCAAGCTGGATGCCGAGCGTAGGGCGCAATGCTTCGGGCAGCGGTTCATGCACGGCAGCGCGATGCAACACGATCGATTCGATCGCGAGCCACGAGAACACGCCCGCGCCGAACAGCAACATGCCGATTTGCGTGAAACCGAGCCCGGCCGCCGCCGTCGCCGCGACGAAGCTGGGCGCGACCGTCGGAAGGTAGATGGCGGGCGTCGTCAGCTCGGGCTTGCGGCCGCCCTGCCAGAACCGGCCATGCAGATACGCGCCGAGCGCGAGCGAACTCGCGACGCCGATCGCGAAGAGCGCGATCGCGAGCGGCCGCGAATAAGGCTGCACGGCTTGTGCGACGAGCATCGCCGATACCGGCACGAGCGCCGCGAACGAAGACTGCACCGGATGACGCATTTCCGCGATGGCCGCATCGCGCTGGACGAGCCACTTGCGCCCGTATGCGACGAGCATCGCGATCCAGACGACGAGCGCGCCCGCCGTCAGCCATGCGGGCACCGCATCCGGAATCGCCCACACGCGAGCCGCCGCGCGCCATGCGCCCGCGAGCGCGAGCCCGCCGACCGCGATGCCGAAGAACGCAGCCGGCATCGGCGCGCGATTGTTCGTACCATTGTTGCCGTTCATTGCCCTTCTCCTTGATTTGCGTCGTTGGAGAAAGGTTAGTGGCGGCGGCCTTCCGCGCGAATGCCGCAGCGTCTCATTGCGCTGCGCGCGCGTCTCAATCAGTCGCCGCCGCGCAGCTTCACCGCGATTTCGTGCCAGTCCTCTACCGCGTGTTTCAGCTCGCGGCACAGTCTCGGATCGAGCGCATCGAGACGCGACCACAGACGATCGAGCGTCTTCTCACGGGCTTCGTACACGGCGACCGCCGCGACTCTGCTCGCGCCCGACAGACGCGCCTCGGCATCGGCGCATTCCATGTAGAGATGCGCGAGATGCGGATCGGCAAGTTCGACGGGACGCAGGTGAACGGCAGTGAAGCGTGACTTCATGGTGGTTTCCCCGGCTCTTCTTGTTATCGGCGCGCGCTTTCGCATCGCGGTTGCGCGACAGTATGAAGGGCCGGGAAATGCGCCGACAAGCTAAAACGCGTGCGTTCTGTGCGCTATGAAGCGATAGACGTGTTCGGCGTCGCTCACCTCGCGACGAACGCATCGATATGCCGCGCGAGCTCGCTCGGATACCGGAACATCAGCGCGTGTCCCGCGTCGCTGACCACATCGAGCGTCGCGCGCGGAATCATCTGTTCGAGATGGCGCGCGTTGGTATCGGCAAGCACATCGTCGTTCGCGCCCGCGAGAAAAGAAAACGCGACGCGCCAACGGCAGCGGGGAATAATAGGCGGCGAATTGCGCGCGTTCAACAAGAGCTTAAGAACAAGGAGTTAAAGCAGATGAATCGATTCTTCCGCTTGTGCCTTCTTCCCGCCGCTGCATTCGCGCTCGTCGCGTGCAGCACGCCTGTCGAGTTTTCGGCGAGCGCGAATCCGCCTTCATGGAATAACGACGGCGATGCCGATTTCAGCGGCATGGACAACGCGATGTCCGCATGCAAGGGCGCCGCGAAAAGAGCCGGCGCGGGCCGTTGCACGCAGGTGCGCGCCTACGAGGCGTGCATGAAGGACAAGGGCTACATCACCGTGCTCGGGCCGGAGAATCCGCCGAACTGCGGCCAGCCCGATTGGGAACAGGACGTACGAAAGTGGCTCGAATAAAGCGCTATTTGCGGTTCGCCATGCGCATGAAGAGCACGTACAGGAGCGCGCCCGCCACCGCGCCGATCAGCCAGCCGAGATTGTTCGGCGGCAAGAGCTTGAAGAACTGCGTCGACAGTTCCCAGCCGACCGAGATCACGCCCGATACGATCAGCGCCGCGAGCCCGACCTTGTTCCATCCGCCGTCGTAATAGAAGCGTCCGCCGGGCTGCATCGAATACAGTTCGGCGGTCCTCACCTGCTCGCGCTTCACGAGGTAATAGTCGGACATCATCACGCCGTACATCGGCGCGAGCACGGCGCCGAACACGGACACGAAGATCGTGATCGCCTTCGGGCTGTCGACGAAGATCCACGGACACACGAGCACCGCGAGTATCGACGCGATCAGGCCGCCCTTCTTGAAGTCCACATGCTTCGGAAACAGATTGGCGATGTCGTACGCGGGCGACACGAAGTTCGCGACGATATTGATGCCCATCGTCGCGATGACGAACGTGACGCTGCCGATCGCCACCCACACCTTGTTCTCGATGCGCGAGACGATTTCGACCGGGTCCATGATCATCGTGCCGAACACTTTCTCGCTGCCCGCCGTGACGATCACCGTGATGATTGCAAACGCAACGAAGTTGAACGGCAGCCCGAGGAAGTTGCCGATCTTCATCTGCCGCTCGCTTTTCGCGAAGCGCGAGAAGTCGCCGAAATTCAGCAGCAGCGCGGCGAAATAGCTCACGACGAGCAGGATCGCGTTGATCATCGCGTGAAGTTGCTCGTCGCCGGTCAGCACCTTGCCCGAGAGCGTGAGATTCAGGCTGCCGAGACCCGCGCGATAGAGAATCCATCCCATCAGCACGAACATCACGACATACACGGCCGGTCCGCAAAAATCGATGAACTTGCGGATGATCTCCATGCCGCGCTGAAAGATGACGAGCTGCAGCAGCCACATGAAGAGGAAGCTGACCCAGCCGAGCATGTCGAGCCTGAGAAAGCTCGTATCGCGCCACGCGGCGACAGACGGCACGAAGAGCAGCAGCAAGGTCGCGACGGCCTTCGACGCGAAATACGTCTGCACGCCGTACCACACGATGCCGACCACGCCGCGAATCAGCGCGGCGAGATTCGCGCCCATCACGCCCATCGAGACGCGCGCCATCACCGGGAAAGGAATGCCGTGTCTCAAGCTCGGCTTGCCGACCCAGTTCATCAGCACATACACGATGAGAATGCCGATGGTCAGCGCGAGCAGCACCTGCCAGCCCGAGATGCCGAGCAGAAAGAGACTCGCGGCGAAGGTGTAGCCGCCGACGCTGTGCACGTCCGACATCCACATCGCGAAGATGCTGTAGCCGTTCCAGGTGCGCTTCGCGCGCGGCACGGGCGCGAGGTCGTGGTTGTAGAGGCGCTCGTCGGCGTTGACGATTTCGGCATCGGCACCGAGCGCGGCGGCGTCGGCGGCGGAGGTTGCGTGGGATGCGGCCATCATGTCCTCCAGTGCCTTCGGCGGGCTCGAGTTATGAACCTAGATTAATGCATCAAAAAGCGAAAATGAAACGGCATGCGCGTTGCGTTGCGACGCATTAAAGTCGTCGGTGCGCCTGCCGTTATGCTGGCCATGAGAAAAAAACGCCTTCACTCCCGGGATATGAACAACGCCTTCGCCGCCGCAGCCGAGGCGCTCGCGCTCTTCTGCCGGCTGCGTAACGTCGATGCCGCCGACCTGAGCGCGTGCGAAGTCGATGTCTTCCTCAATCTCGCATTCGAGGAAGCCGCGCAGCAAGCAGCCGCACGCATCGAGGCGCGCCGGACAGGCTGAAGCGTGCGGACCTTCGCTACGGGTGCGGATCTTGCTCGTCCACAAAGGATGGCCAGCGATCGCGCCGCGGAGGTTCCATGTCGAAGATTCTCGGCCCTGTGCTGGGCCCGCAGGTGAGAAGCGTCGCGCGTCATCCGTTCGGCTTTGCGATGCGCACGTTCAAGGCTTTTCGCGCCAATCAGGGCCTGCTGCTTGCGGGCGCGGTCGCGTATTACGCGCTGCTTTCCATCGTCCCGCTGCTGATCCTGATCGTGATCGTGCTGTCGAAATTCGTCGGGCAACAGCAATTGCTCGACACGCTCGCGCATCTGCTCGAATGGCTCGTGCCGGGCCAGGCGCACGCCGTCGTGGGCGAGCTCGCGAATTTTCTTGCGCATCGCGCGGTGCTCGGCTGGCTGCTGCTCGTCACGATGATCTTCTTCAGTTCGCTTGCCTTCACGGTGCTCGAGAACGCGATGTCGGTGATCTTCGTGCATCGCGTCGCGGTCAGGCGGCGGCATTTTCTGCTCTCGGCGCTCCTGCCTTACTGCTACATCCTGTTTCTCGGCGTCGGCATGCTGATCGTCACGCTCGTGTCGAACGGCCTTCAGGCGATGGGCAGCAACAGCGTCGACCTGCTCGGCGTCGAGGTGTCGCTCAGGGGCGTGTCGCGGCTTTTGCTGTATCTGCTCGGCGTCGCGGGCGAGATCTTCGTGCTGACGTCGATCTATCTCGTGATGCCTGTCGGCCGGCCTTCGCTGCGGCTCGCGCTGCTCGGCAGCGTGACGGCCGCCGTGCTCTGGGAAATCACGCGGCATGTGCTCGTCTGGTACTTCGCGACGCTCTCGCAGGTGAGCGTCGTTTACGGATCGCTGACGACGTCGATCGTCGTGCTCTTCAGCCTCGAAGCGCTCGCGACGCTGCTTCTATTCGGCGCGCAAGTAATCTCCGAATTCGAGCGCTTCGGCTCCGAGGCCGATGCGCCGCCGCAGCCCTTCACCACCGGTTGAACGCGCCGCAGCATGTCTTCGCGACGCGCGTGCGCTACAGTGATGCGCCCTCAGTCCAGCGCCGCCGATGTCGACACCCACACGCTCGCACGGCACGCGCATCGCGCTCTTCACCGTCGTCGCGATGATCGCGTTCGCCGGCAACTCGCTGCTGTGCCGCCTCGCGCTCAGGGGCGCGCGCATCGACGCGGCGAGTTTCACGCTCGTACGCGTCGCGTCGGCGGCGCTCGTGCTGTGGATCATCCTGCTCGCGCGCGGCGCGCCCGGCGACGACACGCGACGCGCCGGAAGCTGGGTATCGGCATTCGCGCTGATCGTGTATGCGGCGGCGTTCTCCTTCGCGTACGTTCGGCTCGCGGCGGGCACCGGCGCGCTGCTGCTCTTCGGCGCGGTGCAGGCGACGATGATCGGCTACGGCATCGCGACCGGCGAGCGTCTCGCCGCGGCGCAATGGCTCGGCCTGCTGCTCGCGCTCGCCGGTCTCGTGTGGCTCGTGCTGCCGGGACTCGCGGCGCCCGATCCCGCGTCGTCCGCACTGATGATCGCGGCGGGCATCGGTTGGGGCGTCTATTCATTGCGCGGACGGGGCCAGTCCGATCCCGTCGCCGCGACGGCCGGCAATTTCCTGCGCGCGCTGCCGTTCGCGATCGCGGTGTCGGCGCTCGCGCTCGCGTTTGCGGGTACGGACGCGGATGTCTCGGGCCTGGCCTACGCGATGACCTCGGGTGCGTTGACCTCGGGGCTCGGCTATGTCGTCTGGTACGCGGCGTTGAAAGGATTGAAGCCCGCGACGGCGGCCACGGTGCAACTGAGCGTGCCGCTCATCACGGCGGCGGGCGGCGTGCTGCTGCTCGGCGAAACGCTGACGATGCGGCTCGCGGCCAGCGCGGTCGCGATTCTCGGCGGCATCGCGCTCGTCGTGTCGTCGAAGCCCCGATGACGAACTGTGGCGCGCGTTCCACACGCAAACGGCTGCCATGCGCGTATGTGCGGCACCTCACATACGCGCGGGAACTTCCTCTGAAGAATGATGCATGCACCGCACTTCAAATCGGGGCAGGAACGGGAAATGCTGACGTACTGGCCGAAGTTGCTTCGCCGTCGCGACACGCAATGAGGTTAGATCGCCGTGCAACGGTGCGCCGGACCGTGCCACGGCAGGCGCGCCGCGCATCGGGCGCAATGATCCGCAGCGTCGTTCCAACGCCTCCTCGCCGCCCCTGATTGTGGCGATATGTGGCGCGAGTTACATTGTTTGGCAAAAAAGGGCCGGCGGCAGATGCTGAACCGGCAACCGGCTGTTACGTCCGACGAAGCCGCATCGCGTTTGATTGTTCATATGATGGGACGCGCGAGGTGAAGCATCGGGCCGGACGCGCGCTGTAAGTCCGCGTTGGTCCGCTGTCTGACGAATAGGTTCTGGAGAGCGCTGTCATGCCTCAGCACGCAAAGCTACCCGAAGAGAGCATCGCGGAACGCGCAAGTCCTGCGAATGATCCCACTGTCACTCACTTGCCCGAGACTGCAATCGATTACGACGACGAACCCGGCCCCATGCGCGCGCCGCTGCGCTTCGGGCGTCTCGCGCTGTGGATGGCGTCGGCGAGCGCGCTTGGCATCGGCGTGCTCGGCACGGTCGCGTACGGCATGTGGTTCAACCACGATCAGCGCGTCTATGCCGAGGCGATGGCGAGCGCGCGCCGCACGCTCGGCATCGATCAGCCGGTGATTACCGCGCAGACGCAATCGGGCGGCGCCGTCGAAACGCCCCTGACCGCCGCGCCCGGCAGCGCGATTCCGTACTCGTCGAACGACGGTCCGACGGCCGCGCCCATCGATACGGCATCGCTCGCGGACAACGCACCCACCGCCGATCCCGCCGACGAAACCACCGTCGCCAACGCTGGCGCTGACGGCTCGGGCGCGGCCGCCGCCGCGGCGCTCGCGACGGCTTCCGCGCAACCTTTGGCGCAACAGGCGCAACGCCGCGGCACGCCGTCCGCGACGCAGCGTGCGGCCGTCGATCGGAGCAATCGCGCCGATCAGTACGCGCAGGCACGCAGGCATCAGGCGCGCGCGAACGCAAGGCAGCAGTCCGAAGGCGGACTGTTCGCGCGCGTGGGCGCGTTCTTCCATCGAGTGAGCTATCGACACAATGTTCCGACCCGTCAGCGAGAGGAGTATTCACGTCCCTGAGGAGACGCTGGCGAGCCGTGCGCGGCACGCGATCATGCGCTTGCGCCTGCGCGTGCCCGGCCCCGCGCCGCTCGCTGGCGCGGCCTTGCTGTGTCTGCTGATCGGGCTGCTGTTCCTGGCGTTGCAGGTGCGCGCGATCTTTTCGGCGCAACTGCAGCAGGAGTACGTCGGGCTCGTGCTCGAAGCGGTCGAGCGCGCCGATACCGCCCGCGCGACCGCGCTTTCCCTGCAGAACACGCCCGCGAGCGATACGCAGCGCCAGGCTGCGTATCGCGAGGCGCGCATCGAATTGGCCGGGCGGCTCGCGGCGCTGCACGCGCTGGTGTCGTCGAGTCCGATGTCGGCGCCGTCGCTGCCTTCCGCCGTGCTCTCGCCTTCCGCCGCGCTCGGCGAGGCCAGCTCCGCGCTCGATTCGGCCTACGCCTGGTGGCGCGCGGAGCGCGATCGCACGAGCGCGGACGTGCGCGAGCGCATCCTGAGCGTGTCGCATACGCTGATCGCGTTGTCGGCGATCGTATTCGGCGTGCTCATCACCGCGCTCGGCATGTATGCAAAACGCAATCGGCAACTTCTCGGCATTTCCAATGAATTCGAGCAGGCGTCGCTGCACGATCCGATGACGGGCCTGCCCAACCGGCGCAAGCTCTTCGCGGCGCTGGAAGAAGCGGCGAATGCGCTCGCGAGCGGCGCGCGCGGGGCGTCGCGCATCGCGGTGCTGTATATCGATCTCGATGGCTTCAAGCGCGTCAACGACACGCACGGCCACCGCATCGGCGATGAGTTTCTGATTGCGGTGTCGCGGCGTTTTCGTCAGGCGGTGCGCGGCGGCGATCTGGTCGCGCGTATCGGCGGCGACGAATTCGCGTTGCTCGTGCGCGAGTTTTCGAGCGATGGCGAGCTCGCGGTGATCGCGCAGAGAATCATCGCGTGCGTCGCGGAAACCGACGCGCAGATGGGCTTGTCGATTGTGCGCGCGAGCGTCGGCATCGCGAGTTTTCCGGATCGTGTCGACGATTACTGGCGGCTCGTCGCCGCTGCCGACGACACGATGTACACCGTCAAGCGCAACGGCAAGAACGGCTACGCGTTCGCGTCGGCGCCGTCCGCCTGACGCTCGTTCCTACGCGGCGGCGCGCAGGTCTTCTTCGCCGCCCAGCGCCTCGGTCAGCGCCGACAGCATGCGCGCGAGTTCGCCTGTCATCAGGATGAAGTCGGATTCGAAGCGCTCGTCGTCGTTCGACGCGGTCGGATCGGCGGCTTCCTTGATGACGTCGAGCGCGCTCACGCGCTTCAATGTGAGCGATGGCGTCAGCACGTACGACACGCGGTCGTCCCACGTCATCGCGAGACGCATGCACTGCTTGCCCGCTTCGATATGGCGGCGCATGTCTTCCGTTTCGAGCGCGTGACCGACGTAGCGGACGGTCGCGTTGCCTTCGCCGGTCGAGCGCAGTTCCGTATCGCGATCGAGCGTGAAGCCCGCGGGCGCGTCGCCGGAAAGCAGCCATTCGGTCATCGCCGAAACGGGCGAGCGCGCCGTGCGGACGCTCGCGAGCGGCAGATCGGTGACGGACTTCACCAGCAAGCCGATGATGTCGTCGCACAGCGTCGCCGACGACGAATCGATCGCGAGCCAGCCGTTCACCGGATCGATCCACACGCGCGTATCGCGGCGGATGCTGAAGGCGCGCGGCAGGAGTTCGTCGGTGATCTGTTCCTTGAGCTCTTTCATCTGCTTGCGGCCGGGTTTGAAGCCCTGCTGCTCTTCGAGCTCGGCGGCGCGTTCCTTCACGAACTGCGTGACGACGGATGCGGGCAGCAGCTTCTTTTCCGCGCGATAGACGATGAGCATCTGACGGTTCGCCGTGTAGACGAGATCATCGTCGCCGCGCGGCGAGACCCAGCCGCGCCGCTCGTTCTCGATGCTCGACGCCGCGGTGAACGCGAGCGGCGCGAGCCATTGCTGCATCTGCTGCGGCGTGACGGACCAGTGTGCGGGAAGACGGTGAAGCTGAAGATTCTTGAACCACATGGCGCGGGATTTCGATGTAGTCGGAAAGGGGCGCCATTCTATACGAGTGCGCGTCAGTCGTTCGCGCGCCATTTTTGCGGCACGATCCGCCATTGCAGATTCACGCCCGCCGCGGCGAGCAGGATCAGCGCCGCGCCGGCCACTTGCAGCCACGCGAGCCGTTGCCCGAACGCGAGCCAGTCGACGACGATCGCCACCACCGGATAGATGAACGACAGCGCGCCCGTCGTCGCGGTCGGCAGCTTCTGGATCGCGCCGTACAGCAACACGTACATCAGTCCCGTGTTGACGACGCCGAGCACGACGAGATCGGTCCAGCCGCCGATCGTCGCGGGCATCGCATCGAAGCGCGCGAACGGCGCGAGCATCGCGATGCCGAATAACACATGCAGCATCGCGATCAGATGCGGCGGCGTGCCCGCGAGGCGCTTCGTGACGATCGACGATATCGCGTACAGAAAAGCCGCGCCGAGCGCATACGCAATGCCTTCGAGATACTGCCCCGGCATCGCGAGCACGGACGGCTCGACCCGCACCACCATCACAAGGCCGATGAACGCGACGCCGAGCCATGCGATCGTCGATACCGACACGCGCTCGTGCAACACGAGCGCGCCCAACGCGACCAGCATGAAGGGCTGCGTGTTGTAGACGGTCGTCGCCATCGAGATCGACGCGCGCGAATACGCGGCGAAAAGCAACAGCCAGTTGCCGACGATCGCCACGCTGCCGAGCGCGACGAGGCCGATCATGCGCCACGAGAAATAGCGCCTCTTCAAGAAGCCGAGCGCCGCGCACACGGCGATGAGCGTCGCGCCTCCGAACACGCAGCGGAAGAACACCACGTTCCAGGGCGTCTGCCCCGACGACACCACGAGCCAGCCGATCGTGCCCGACATCAGCATCGCGAGCGACATCTCGATCGCGCCGCGACGCAGTTCATTCGCACGCGATGCGCCGCCAAGCCGCGCATCGATTCTTTCGCTATTCATTTCGCGCCCGTCATGCAAGTTTCGATGGCTTCAAGTCTATCGATGCGCATCGTTCGAAACCATGCCTAAAATTAGGCTCACGCATCTTTCGACCTTTGAATCGAAGGCCATCATGGGAAAACACCTGAGCAACCCGCCGCAAGCGGGCATTGACGCAATCGATCGCGAACTCATCGCCGTGCTTGCGAGCGATGGACGCATCGCCGTGAGCGAGCTTGCGAAGCGCGTCGGCCTGTCGGCGCCGAGCACCGCCGAGCGCATGCGGCGCCTCGAGACGCAAGGCGTGATTCGCGGCTTCACCGTCGATATCGATCCGCGCGCGCTCGGCTACACGCTGCAGGCGATCGTGCGCGTGCAGCCGCTGCCGGGGCAATTGCATCTCGTCGAAGAAGCGATAAGGCGCATTCCCGAGTTCGTCGAATGCGACAAGGTGACGGGCGACGATTGCTTCGTATGCCGCCTCTATCTGCGCTCGATCGAGCATCTCGACGACATCCTTTCGCGCGTCACCGAGCGCGCCGCGACGAGCACGGCCATCATCAAGGCAACGCCGATCGAAAGACGCCTGCCGCCGCTCGGCTGATCGCTGCGCGTTTTTACCTGCAGAAGAACGGGGTTACACTTGAGTCGCCTGAAACCGCATCACAGCTATGCGCGCGAGGAGCGAACATGAGTGACTTCGACGCCAACCGCACCTTCCGCGGACTTCCGCTGACACCCGAGCAAGATGCCGAAGTGCGGCATTACATCAAGAAGAAAAAGCAGCGCGACGAGCCGTGGGACACGCCGGAACTCGAGGCGATGCTGCAGGACATGCTGGAGCCGCCAGGCGACGAAGACGGCCCCGCCGACGACGAAACCGACGAGGAAACGCGTTCGGCGGCAGAGCGCGCGTCCGCGTTCATCGACGAAGGCATGGACCCGATCGAGAACAGCGAGGAATGGCACGCCGCGATGGAAGCCGAAGCGATGAAAGGGCCACGACGCTAACGCGTTTCTCGCGCCGCGCAAAAAAGAAAGCGCCGGTCGATGCCGGCGCTTCATCCCTCCACTTCGCGCTTCACATTTCGCGCTTCACACTTCGCATCTCACTGCACGTTCAATGCCTGTGCCGCCAGTCGCGCGGCGGATGCGTATCCAGCCAACGCGCTTTCGGAGTATGGATATGCGGATGCCGGTGATGCATCACGATTACCACCGCGACGCATAGCACCAGGACGAGTCCCGCCATCAGGCTGATCATTGGCTCGGCCATCGCTACCTCCTTTCTCCGACAGGCGATGCCTGTATTTTAGGCGCTGTTTCGCGCGACGAATCACGCCCCGCGCGCACATGCTTCGCATGAAAGCAGCTAAGTCATCGAAAGCATGACGTGTTCCCATGTCCTATAGTGCTTTAGCACGTTTGGTTTGAAGATCCACGAAATCAACCGGGAGACGCAGATGGCGACGTGGAAACCCGATCCGAGCTTCTATCCTTCCCCGCGGCTCGCAGCGAAAGCGCCGCGCGAAACGCTGGCTTATGTCGCGACGTTCGATCCCGAGCGCAAGTCGCCGGACAAGATCGCCGTCGTCGATGTCGATCCGGATTCGCCGGACTATACGAAGATCGTCGGCGAAATCGCGATGCCCGATGTCGGCGACGAGTTGCATCACTTCGGTTGGAACGCATGCTCGTCGTGCCTGTGCCCGAATGCGCCGCATCCGCACATGGAGCGGCGCTATCTCGTCGTGCCGGGGCTGCGTTCGTCGCGCGTGCATATCATCGACACGAAGCCCGATCCGAAGAAGCCGGTGATCGTGAAGACGATCGAGCCCGCGGAACTCGCGGAAAAGACCGGCTATACGCGGCCGCATACCGTGCATTGCGGGCCGGGCGGCATCTTTATCACCGCGCTCGGCAACGCCGAAGGCAAGGCGCCCGGCGGCGTGCTGATGCTCGATCAGCAGAGCTTCGATCCGCTCGGCCGATGGGAAGTCGATCGCGGACCGCAACGGCTCGCGTACGACGGCTGGTGGCATCTCGGCTACGACACGATGGTCACGAGCGAATGGGGCACGCCCGACACCTTCGAGGAAGGCCTCGTGCCCGATCTGCTGCTCGGCGCGAAGTACGGACGCAAGCTGCATTTCTGGGACTTCACGAAGCGCAAGCACATTCAGGAGATCGATTTCGGCGACGAATATCAGCTCGTCTTCGAACTGCGTCCCGCGCACGATCCGACCAAGGCATATGGTTTCGTGAACTGCGTGATCAGTCTGAAGGATCTGTCGTCGTCGATCTGGACCTGGTATCGCGACAAGGACAAGTGGGCGGTGAAAAAGATCATCGACATTCCCGCCGAACCCGCCGATGCCGACAAGCTGCCGCCGTTATTGAAGGGCTTCAATGCGGTGCCGCCGCTCGTCTCCGATATCGATCTGTCGATGGACGACCGCTTTCTGTACGTGTCGTGCTGGGGCACCGGCGACATGCTGCAATACGACGTCTCCGATCCCTTCGCGCCGAAACTGACGGGCAAGGTGCGTATCGGCGGCGTGGTCGCGCGCGCGACGCATCCGGGCGCGAAGAACGGCGCGCTGAATGGCGGCCCGCAGATGGTCGAAGTGAGCCGCGACGGCCGCCGCGTCTACTTCACGAATTCGCTGTACGGCGCGGTCGATGCGCAGTTCTATCCCGAAGGCATCGACGGCTGGATGGTGAAGCTCGATGCCGATCCCAACGGCGGCCTCGCCGTCGACGACAAGTTTTTCATCGACTGGCCCAAGGGACATCGGCCGCATCAGATCCGGCTGCAAGGGGGCGATTGCTCGTCGGATTCGTACTGCTATCCCTGATCCGCCGCGAGACACTTCGCATGGACGCCGCATCGCCCGCGCTCCTCCTCACCGCCGCGGGCCTCGGCGCGTTTCACGGTCTCAATCCCGCGATGGGATGGCTCTTCGCCGTCGCGCTCGGCCTGTATGCGCGAAGCCGCCGCGTCGCGCTCGTATCGCTCGTGCCGATCGCGCTCGGCCACGCGGCGTCGGTCGCGCTCGTGCTCGCGGGCGCGCTCACGCTCGGCGCGGCGGTCGGCCATGACCTGCTCGCACGCGGCTGCGGGGCGCTGCTGATCGGCTGGGGCGTGTGGAGCGCGTGGCGCGGGCATCGCGGACGCCCGACCGTCGGCATGCGTACCGGGCTGGCCGGTCTCGCGTTATGGTCCTTCATGATGTCGAGCGCGCACGGCGCAGGTTTGATGCTGGTGCCGGCGCTCTTGCCGTTGTGCACGGGCGCGATGCCAAAGACGGCTTTCGAAGCCAGTGCACTCGCGTTGACCGTGCATACCGGCGCGATGCTCGCCGTCATCGCGACGATCTCCATGTTCGCGATGTCCCTTCAGGAACGCGGCGGACTCGGCTTTCTACGCAGCGGATGGATCAACGTCGACTGGATCTGGAGCGCGGCATTGATCGCGTGCGGCTTATTTCTATTCGTCTGACGCGGAGTCCTGCACGCCGAATTGCATTTTGCATACGTTATGCGCGATGGCATTTTGCATGCATCGCGCATAGCACAGAATTCAATCGCGGCGCGACACTTCCTCCGGATTCGGCAATTCGGCGGTGGTCCACCCTCCGCCCAGCGCCTTCACGAGAGCGACGCTCGCCGCCATGCGGCGCCGCTCGATACGCACCGCCGTGCGTTGATCCGACAGCACGATTGCCTGCGTCACCACCACGCTCAGATACGTGATCGCGCCGTTCTCGTAGCGATTGCTGACCTTGCCGAGCGCGCGCTGGGCGGCATCGACGGCATCGCGTTGTGCTTCGCTTTCGCGGCGCAGCACTTCCAGCGCATTCAGGTTGTCTTCCACTTGCCCGAACGCGGTCAGCACGGTTTGCCGATAATCGGCGACCTTCTCGTCGTAGTCAGCGCGCGCCGCATCGCGAGCCGCCGCGCGACCGCCGAAGTCCAGCACCGTGAATGCGAGCTGTGGCCCGAGCGACCAGAATCGGCTCGGCGCTTCGAGCCATGAACTGAAGCGCGTCGCCTCGAGACCGCCCGTCGCGGCGAGCAGAAGGTTCGGAAAGAACGCCGCCGTCGCCACGCCGACGCGCGCATTCGCCTCGGCCACGCGCCGCTCCGCCGCCGCGATATCCGGCCTGCGCTCGAGCAACGCGGACGGCACGCCGGGCGGCAGCACCGCGAGCGCCGCCGACGGATGCGGCGAATGCGCTTCGTTGAGCGGCGCGACATCGAGCGTAAAACTCGACGGACTCTCGCCGACGAGAATCGCGATCGCATTGACGAGGCTCGTTCGCGTGGTCTCCAGATCGATGAATTGTGCCTGCGTCGCGCGCAGTTGCTCTTCGGCCTGCGCGACATCCGATTCCGCCGCGACGCCGCCCGCAAAACGATCGCGTGTGAGCGCGAGCGCCTTCTCATAGGCTTGCAGCGTCGCCTGCAACAGCCGTTCTTCTTCGACGATGCCGCGCAAATCGAAGTAGTCGGTCGCGAGTTCGGCCTGCATCGACAGAATCGCGCTGTGCAGATCCGCGGCGCTCGCCTGCGCTTCTGCGCGGCCACCTTCGACAGCACGCGAGATGCGGCCCCAGAGATCCGGCTCCCACGAGATCTGTGCGTCGATCAGATAGTCGGGCACGGTCACGCCCGCGCTCGATTTGTACAGGACGTTCGACGATACCCGCGACTGATTGAATGCGGCATTCGCCGTGATGGTCGGAAAGTACGCCGAACGCGCCTGCGCGGCCGCCGCACGCGCTCCACGAAAACGCGCGGCGGCCGCGGCCACGGTCTGATTCGCTGTCGCGACACGTTCTTCGAGCGCGTTCAATTGCGGATCGCCATAGACTTCCCACCACGGCGCGCGCGGCTTCGCATCGGCGGGCTGCGCAGGCTTCCATTCTTGCGATGCCGACGCAGGCGCATCGAGCGGCATCTGCGACTTGTACGCAGCAGGCGTAGAAGTTTCGGGCCGCACGTAATCCGGCCCGACGGCGCAGCCGCCCAATGCCGCGATAGTTAGCGATGCAACTAATTCGAGCGATGCGCGCCTCATCACGACTCGCTTCCTTCAGCCTTCGCTGCACCACCGCTCGCGGCGTCGCTCGAACCCGCGCGGCCGATACGCACCGCCGCGCCATCGATGATCGAATCGGGCGGATTGACGATCACGCGCTCATCGCCATTCAATCCGGAGACGATCGACACACGCGTGCCGTAGTCGGTGCCGAGCGTGATCGGCAGAAGCTTCACGCGGTTGTTCGCATCGACGCTCGCGGCATGCACGCCATCCGGACGGAACAACAGCGCATTGCCGGGCAGCGTGTATGAAGGACTCGCGCTCGTGAGACGAAAGCGCACTTGCGCATACGCGCCCGCAAGCAATTCGCCCGCCGGATTCTTCACATCGACTTCGACGCGCATCGTGCGCGCGACGGGATCGACCGCGCCCGCGGTACGCACCGTGACGCCGTCGAACTTGCGATTGCGCTCTTCGTTGAGCAGCAACTCCGCGGGCAAACCAACCGTGATCATCCGCGCATACGCTTGCGGCACATCGACGAACACACGCAACGTCGACGCATCCTGAATGTGGAAGAGCTCGCGGCCGGCGGCGCCGCTGCCGGCGTCGATCAACTGACCGACATCGGTGTTGCGCGCGGTGACGACGCCATCGAAGGGTGCATAGATCTTCTGGAACGACACGAGTTGTTCGAGCCGCGACACGTTCGCCTGCGCCGCGTTCAGCGCCGCTTCCTTCGCGAGCATGTCGCCGTTCTTTTCATCGGTCTCCTGGCGCGACACCGAGTTGTTCTTCAGCATCTGCGCCCAGCGCTCCGCAGTCGTCTTCGCAAGCAGATAGTTCGCGCGCGCCGTTTGCGCATCGGCGCGCGCCTGACGAAGCTGATCGTTGATTTCGGGCGCATCGATCTCCGCGAGCAACTGGCCCTTCTTCACCTTCGTGCCGATATCGACGGTCCAGCGCTTCAGATACCCATTGGTGCGCGCGAAGATCGGCGCATCGGAGAACGCGCGGATATCGCCTGCGAGCACGAGATCCTGCGAGGCCTTCATGCGCGTCGGCTTGATGACCTCGACCGTCTGCAAGCCGTGCTCGTTCGCATCGCGTTCGAGTTCCGCGTGCGCGGCGCGGCGCGACAGGATTCCCTGCGCGATGAGCGCGACCACGACCACGAGCGCGATCACGAGCCATAAGCGCCCTCGCCGCCTGTTGCCCGATCGTTGCGACAACTGCTCTTCCATTCTTGCTCCGCCTGCTGTTCGATTGTTTTATTGCGCCGCTTTCCGTGCCGCCGCGCCCGGTCCCTTGCCGCGTGCTTCCATGCGCCGATAGACGATCGAAAACACGACCGGCACGAAGAACAGCGTTGCGATGGTGCCGACCATCAGGCCGCCGATCACCGCCCGCCCGAGCGGCGCATTCTGCTCGCCGCCTTCACCGAGCCCGATCGCCATCGGCACCATGCCGATCATCATCGCGAGCGCGGTCATCAGCACCGGCCTGAAACGCGTATAGCCCGCTTCCAGCGCGGAGCGCACTGCGTCGCCATGTTCGGCGAGCGCGGCGCGCGCGAAGCTCACCAAAAGAATGCTGTTTGCCGTCGCGATGCCTATGCACATGATCGCGCCGGTCAATGCGGGAATCGACAACGTCGTATGCGTCAGGAACAACATCCACACGATGCCCGCGAGCGCGCCCGGCAATGCGGTGATGATGATGAACGGATCGAGCCACGACTGGAAGTTCACGACGATCAGCAAGTACACCAGCACGACCGCGAGAATGAGGCCGAATGCGAGACCCGAAAACGATCCGTTCATCGTCTCGACCTGGCCGCGCATTTCGATCGTCGAGCCTTTGGGCAATTCGCCGCGCGCTTCGTCGATGATGCGTTGCACGTCGTCCGCCACTGCGCCGAGATCGCGCCGCTCGGTGGTCGCATAGAGATTGATGGTGGTCTGCGCGTTGTAGTGATAGACGACCGCATCGCGCGCGCTGCGCGAAAGCGTTGCGAGCGCGCCGAGAATATTGGTCTTGCCGCTCGACGATGTCACCGGAATGTTCGCCACCGATTGCAGCGAGTTCATGTCGTATTGCGGCGCCGTCGTGATGACGTTATAGCTCACGCCATTCACCGGATTGAGCCAGAACGTGGGCGTCGTCTGCTGACTGCCCGACAGCGTGATGAGCAAGTTGTTCGCGACATCGCGCTGCGTGAAGCCCGCTTGCAACGCCTTCGTGCGATCGACCTCGACGTTGATCGCAGGCAGATCGGATGGCTGCTGGATGCGCGCATCGACGAGACCCGGCACGCGGCGAATCTTTTCCAGCATGCGATTCGCCAGCGCGCGATTGCCGCGCACATCGCGGCCGGTGATCGCTATATCGATCGGCGCGGGCACGCCGAAGTTGAGGATCTGACTCACGATATCGGCGGGCAGGAATGAAAACGTCACGCCGGGAAACTCCTGCGGCAGGCGCTTTCGCAACTCGTGGATATAGCCTTCTGTCGGCGCGTGATCTTCGTTGAGGCTGATGAGCACGTCGGCATCGGCGGAACTGACCGTGCCCGTGTTGTTGTACGAGAGATTGATACCCGATACCGGCAAGCCCATGTTGTCGATGATCGAGCGAATCTCGCCGCGCGGAATCAATTGCCTGATGCGTGCATCGACGCGATCCGTCAGCGCCGCCGTTTCCTCGATGCGCGTGCCCGTCTTCGCGCGCATATGCAGCGCGATCACGCCTGAATCGATCGACGGAAAGAAGTCGCGCCCGAGGAACGGCGCAAGCCCGAGCGACAGCAGGCAGCACAGCAAAAACAACGAAGCGAAGCGGCCCGGTTGCGCGAGCTGCGCTTCGAGAAAGCGTCGATAGCGATGGCGCACGGACTCGAAATGACGCTCGAATGCGAGATGAATCCGCACGAACGGATTGCGCGAGCCTTTCATCGATTCGACATCGCCGCCCATGTGCTCGTGATGACGCAACAGATACTTCGCAAGCGTCGGGATCAGCGTGCGCGAGAAGAAGTACGACGCGAGCATCGCGAACACGACGGCTTCGGCCATCGGCACGAACAGGTAATGCGCGACGCCCGTCAGCAGGAACATCGGAATGAACACGATGCAGATAGAGAGCGTCGACACGAGCGTCGGCACGGCGATCTGCTGCGCGCCATCGAGAATCGCATGCTCCAGTTCCTTGCCCTGCTCTAAGTTCTGGCTGATGTTTTCGATTGCAACTGTCGCGTCGTCGACGAGGATACCGACCGCAAGCGCGAGGCCGCCGAGCGTCATGATGTTGATCGTCTGCCCGATCGCGGAGAGCGCGACGATCGACGTCAGCATCGAAAGCGGTATCGAGATCGCGATGATGAGCGTCGCACGCCAGCTTCCCAGAAACAGCAGCACCATCAGCGCAGTCAGGCCCGCTGCGATCACCGCTTCACGCAGCACGCCCGACACCGACGCGCGCACGAAGAGCGATTGATCCGCAACGGGCTCGATCTTCAGCGACTCGGGCACCATGCCGCGCAAGGTCGGCAACAGGTTCTTCACGCGCGCGACGATATCGAGCGTCGATGCATTGCCGCTCTTGTTGATCGTGAGTAAGGAAGCGCGGGTGCCGTCCACCCGCACGATATTGGTTTGCGGCTGGAAGCCGTCGCGCACATGCGCGACGTCCTTGATATAGATCGTGCCGCCAGGACCGGTGCGGATCGGTATGTCGTTGAGTCCTTCGATCGAGCCCGGACTCGCGTTCAGGCCGACCGAGTATTCCGTTGCGCCGATCTTCGTCGTGCCCGTCGGCAGAATCAGATTCTGCGCGCTGATTGCATTGACCACGTCGGTCGGCGCGAGGTTCTTCGCCTGCAGCTTGCGCGAATCGATATCGACCATGATCTGCCGCTGCTTGCCGCCATAAGGCAATGGCACCGAAGCGCCCTGCACGGTCGCGAGCTGCGTCTTCAGAAAGCTATTGCCGAAGTCGTAGAGCTGCTGTTCGCTGAGTTCCGACGACGACAACGCGAGCCGCAGAATCGGCACCGTCGATGCATTGAAGCGCAAGATATTCGGCGGCGTGATGCCGGGCGGCAGCGAGCGCAATTGCGTTTGCGAGAGCGCGGTAATCTCGGCGATAGCTTCATCGACATTCGCATTAGGCTGAAAGTGGATGCGAATGACCGCAATGCCCGGCAGCGATTCCGACTCGATGTGCTCGATGTCGTTGACCGCCACCGACAACCCGCGCTCGTAATTGAGCGTGATGCGGCGCTCCATTTGATCGGGCGGCAGGCCCGTATAAGACCAGATGACGCTGACAACGGGAATATCGATATTCGGAAAGATATCGGTCGGCGTCCGCACGATGACGAGCGGACCGATGATCAGCAAGAGCAACGACAGGACGATGAATGTGTACGGGCGCTTCAGCGCGAGTCTGACAATCCACATCTAGGTTTCGCCTGCCCCGTTCGTTGTTCGTTATTCGAATGCTATGCGACGACACTGCGCCCGCAGACGCAAATGCACTCGATACGATGACACAACTGAAGCTTACAAAACAATTTGCGCAAACGGTTGCGAGGGTTTTTGCGGAATGATTTCTGCAGAAGAATGCGGGGCCGCACCGAAAACGGAACGCGCGTTCCAATTGTTGGAAATGAATTGCGCCTCGCAGAGCGCGAGGCGCTTGGCGATGCGGAAAGTTATGCCGCTACGGGACGAAGATCGAGTACGCGCTTGGCCTTGCCGGTTGCCGTCGTCGGCAGTTCGCCGGAATCGAGCACGCGCACTTGCGTCGATACGCCGACCATCGTCTTGACGCGATGCTGAAGTTCGCGCGAGAGACCGGCGCGGTCGCTCTCGTTCAGCGTTGCGCAGACTTCCGGGCGTGCTTCGACTGAGACGGACAGCGAATCCATGTGGCCGTCGCGCGACACGCACAACTGATACTGGCCGCTCAGGCGCGGAATCGCAAGGATCAACTCTTCGATCTGGCTCGGGAACACATTGACGCCGCGAATGATGAGCATGTCATCCGAGCGGCCCGTGATCTTCGCGAGGCGACGCATCGAGCGCGCGCTCGGCGGCAGCAACGAAGTGAGATCGCGCGTGCGGTAACGGATCATCGGCATCGCTTCCTTCGTGAGCGAAGTGAAGACCAGTTCGCCCGTGCTGCCTTCCGGAAGCACTTCGCCCGTCACGGGATCGATAATCTCGGGATAGAAATGATCTTCCCAGATCGTCGGGCCATCCTTCGTCTCGATACATTCACACGCAACGCCCGGACCCATGATTTCCGAGAGGCCGTAGATGTCGAGTGCCTGTATGCCCGCACGCGTTTCGATCTCGCTGCGCAATCCCTGGCTCCATGGCTCGGCGCCGAAGATGCCGATCTTGAGCGACGTGTTCGCCGGGTCCATGCCCTGCCGTGTCATTTCATCGAGCAGATTCAGCATGTACGACGGCGTGACGAGAATGATCTTCGGCGCGAAATCGCGGATCAGTTGAACCTGCTTCTCGGTCTGACCGCCTGACATCGGCACCACCATGCAGCCCAGACGTTCGGCGCCGTAGTGAATGCCGAGACCGCCGGTGAAGAGACCATAGCCGAACGCATTGTGCAGCGTGTCGCCTCTGCGCCCACCAGCAGCTCTGATTGAACGCGCCGTGACGTTGGCCCACGTGTCGATGTCTTTCGCGGTATAGCCGACCACCGTCGGCTTGCCCGTCGTGCCGCTCGATGCATGCACGCGCACGACCTGATCGCGCGGCACGGCGAAGAGCCCGAAGGGATAGTTGTCGCGTAGGTCGGTTTTCGTCGTGGTCGGAAAACGCGCGAGATCGGATAGCTCGCGCAGGTCGTCTGGATGCACGCCCGCAGCGTCGAAAGCACGGCGATAGTGTGCGACGTTTTCATAGGCGTGACGCAACGTCCACTTCAGGCGTTCGAGTTGCAGAGCCTGAAGCTCGTCCCGGCTCGCGCGCTCGATCGGTTCCAGTTCGCTTTGCTGTGCAATGGATTGAACCACGGTTGTCTCCTGCATGAATGCTCGATGAATGAATGATGCGTCTTCGCTTCAGTGAAAGCGCTGGCCCGAATAACGCAATGCCGCGATGAGCGGCGATGCGCGATAACGGTCTTCGCCGTAATGCGCAGCGAGATGAAGCAGCACGTCGTGAACGCGGCCGATGCCGATGCGTTCGCCCCACGCGAGCGGTCCGAGCGGATAGTTCACGCCCTTCTCCATCGCGAGGTCGAGATCGGCGCTCGTGCAAACGCCTTGATTCACGGCGTCGGCCGCTTCGTTGACGAGCATCGCGACGGTTCGCATCACGGTCATGCCGGCGACATCGTTCAATGGCACGACTGCATAACCGGCTTGCGCCAATGCGCCGGCTGCCGCAGCGTAGGCTTCGCCGGAGCATTGACGCGCGTGCGTGAGCGCCACGCTTTGCGCGTTCGCATAGTCGAGCGCGAGATCGACCAGCACGATGTTGTCGATGCCGAGCGCATGCGCGCGTTCCGTCGCCGTGCGTCCATCGGTAAGGAAAAGATACGCATCATCGATTTGTGCGATCAGCCCGGGCATGTCGTTTTTAGCGACGCTCGCCGGCGCGATGCGCGCTTGCAGGCGTTCGTATAAAGGCACGCTTTCTCCGAGCACGATCTTCGAAGGCGTATGAGCATTCGTTTCGATGCGCGCGACAGGCTTCGTGGCATCAGCGCCATAGTCATAAAAGCCACGGCCGGTCTTGCGACCAAGAAAGCCCGCATTCACCAATTCCTGTTGAATCAGCGAAGGCGTGAAGCGCGGATCGTTGAAGTACGCGTTGAACACCGATTGCGTCACGGCGAAATTCACGTCGTGGCCGATCAAGTCCATCAACTCGAATGGACCCATTCTGAAGCCGCCCGAATCGCGCATGACGGCATCGATGGAAGCGGCGTCAGCGCCCTGCTCGTTGAGCACGCGCAAGCCTTCCGCATAGAACGGCCGAGCCACGCGATTGACGATGAATCCCGGCGTCGATTTTGCATGTACCGGCGTCTTGCCCCATGCCGCGGCTGTGGCATGCACGGTTTGTGCGACCGCATCGGATGTTGCGAGTCCGTGCACGACTTCGACGAGGGCCATGAGCGGTGCCGGATTGAAGAAGTGCATCCCGACCACGCGCGACGGATGCTTCAAGGGCGCCGCGATCGCCGTGATCGAAATGGATGACGTGTTGGTCGCGAGCATGCACTCGTGCGTCACGATGCTTTCGAGCTCGATGAACAGCGCGCGCTTGAGCTCGAGACGTTCCGCAATGGCTTCGATGACAAGCGATGCCGTGCGCAAGTCAGCGAGACTCGTAACGACGCGCACGCGATCGATGGCTTGCTGTCCTGCGGACTCTTCGAGCTTCTTCTTGTCGATCAGGCGCTGCACGTTCGCCGCGATTGCATTGCGCGCCTTGTCGAGCGCTTTCGCATCGAGATCGTAAAGCAGCACGGTGTGCCCCGCGAGCGCTGCGACCTGGGCAATGCCTGCGCCCATCGCGCCGGCGCCGATCACGCCGACGATCGCCGATGTCTGAATGGCCTGTGTCATGTCGCCAGGTCCCTCAGATGCGCTCGATTGCGATCGCGATGCCCTGACCCACGCCGATGCACATCGTGCATAGCGCATAGCGCCCGTTGCGGCGCTCGAGTTCGTACATTGCGGTGGTGACGAGGCGCGCACCCGATGCGCCGAGCGGATGACCGAGCGCGATGGCGCCGCCATTCGGATTCACGCGCGGATCGTCCTCGGCAAGGCCCAGTTGACGAAGCACCGCGATGCCTTGCGATGCGAAGGCCTCGTTGAGTTCGATGACGTCGAACTGATCGAGCGTGAGGCCTGTACGTGCAAGCAGCTTCTTCGTCGCGGGCGCGGGACCGATGCCCATGATGCGCGGCTCGACACCCACCGTCGCCATGCCGATGATGCGCGCTCGCGGCGTGAGTCCATGACGCCTCGCAGCATCCTCGTTCGCGATGATGAGCGCGCATGCGCCATCGTTCACGCCCGATGCGTTGCCCGCGGTCACGCTGCCGTCGGGACGCACGACGCCCTTCAGCTTCGCGAGCGATTCGAGCGAGGTCTCGCGCGGATGCTCGTCGCGATCGATCGCGATCGCTTCGCCCTTCTTTTGCGGCACATTCACCGCGACGATTTCCTGTGCGAGCGTGCCATCGGCCTGTGCGCGTGCCGCACGCTGCTGGCTGCGCAGCGCGAAGCGATCTTGCGCATCGCGCGAAATGTTGAAATCGACCGCGACGTTCTCCGCGGTCTCCGGCATCGAGTCGACGCCATAACGCACACGCATCGCGCGATTGATGAAACGCCAGCCGATGGTCGTATCGAAGATATCAGCCGAACGCGAGAATGCGCTCGATGCTTTACCCATCACGAAAGGCGCACGCGTCATGCTCTCGACGCCACCCGCAAGATACAGCGAACCGTCGCCGGCCTTGATCGCGCGCGCGGCACTGCCGACCGCGTCCATGCCCGAGCCGCACAGACGGTTGATCGTCGAGCCCGGCACGTCGATAGGCAAACCCGCGAGCAAGCTCGACATGCGCGCGACGTTGCGGTTATCTTCGCCAGCCTGATTCGCGCAGCCGTAGATCACATCGTCGATCTGCGTCCAGTCCACCGACGCGTTGCGCTTCATGAGCGCGGTGATGGGCACGGCGCCGAGATCGTCGGCGCGGACGTCCTTGAAAACGCCGCCGTAGCGGCCGAATGGAGTACGAATCGCGTCGCAAATGAAGGCTTCAGTCATGACAAGTCTCGATGTGGAGAATGATCGATCGCAGCGAAGCCGCGCAATAGTTGCATTGCTAACGACTTCGGCGCTTGAATAGATTTGGAATCGCTTCGGCTTCACGCGCATCGTTGCGATGCGCGACTTTCTAATGAATCGGGACGTCGCTTACCGCTCGTCGAAGCTCACAACCACGCGCTCGCTCACCGGATGGCACTGGCAGGTCAGCACGAA
>NZ_JALQDZ010000009.1:0-3760 GCF_023630985.1 Caballeronia sp. ATUFL_F1_KS39
CGGGACGTCGCTTACCGCTCGTCGAAGCTCACAACCACGCGCTCGCTCACCGGATGGCACTGGCAGGTCAGCACGAAACCCTCATCGATCTCATGTTGTTCGAGCGTGTAGTTCTTGTCCATCTTCACTTCGCCTTCGAGCACTTTCGCGCGGCACGTGCAGCACACCCCGCCCTTGCACGCGTACGGCAACGCGAGCCCTGCCTTCAGACCGACATCGAGCACGCTCACGCCTTCATAAGGCAGACGCAGCTTGCGCTTCTTGCCGTCGATGACCAGTTCCAGATCCGCCGCCGGCGTGCTCTCCGTAATCTCGATCGTCGGCGCACCCGCCTGCGGCAACGGCGTGCCGAAGCGCTCCACATGAATCTGCTTCGGCGGCACGCCCGCTTCTTTCAGTGCGGCTTCAGCGGCATCCATCATCGGGCCGGGGCCGCAGATGAACGCTTCGTCGATCTCTTCAGGCGAGAGCAGCGTCGAAAGAAACGCCTTGCACTTCTCTTGATCCAGCACGCCGTTGAACAACTCGACATCCTGCAAATCATCGGACAGCACGTGATACAGCGAGAACCGGTCCATATACCGGTTCTTCAGATCCTCGAGTTCCTCGGCGAACATGATCGCGTCGACACTGCGATTGCCGTACACCAGCGTGAAGCGGCTCGTCGGCTCCATGTCCAGCGTCGTCTTGATGATCGCCAGCACCGGCGTGATGCCCGAGCCGCCCGAGAACGCCACGTAATGCTTCGCGTGATCCGCGTTCAGATGCGTGAAGAAGCGTCCGTCGGGCGTCATCACCTCGATCTCATGGCCCGGCTTCAAGGTCTCGAACGCGAAGTTCGAGAAGCGCCCGCCGCGCACGCGCTTGATGCCGATGCGCAATTCGCCATCGCGATCGTAGTCGGTCACGCCCACGCAGATCGAATACGAGCGGCGCGTCTCCTCGCCATCGATATGCGTCTTGAGCGTCACGAACTGGCCCTGCGTGAAGCGAAACGCATCGCGCAATGCGGGCGGCACATCGAATGAAACAGTGAGCGCATCGGCGGTTTCGGGGCGCACGTCGCGAATGCGCAGCGGATGAAATTGCGGAGTCGCCATGTTTTCTCGGCTCGCTTGTCAGTGAGGTTCAGTACGGCTTGAAGTAATCGAACGGCTCGCGGCAATCGATGCATCGATACAACGCCTTGCACGCCGTCGAGCCGAATTGCGCCAGCTTCTCCGTGTGCGTCGAGCCGCAGCGCGGGCACGCGATCGTCGCGGGCTTGCGCGCCACGAAGCGGATCGGATTTTCCGTGCTAACGCATGCGCCCGTCGGCGGCGCGATGCCGTAGCGGCGCAGCTTCTCGCGCGCGTCATCGGTGATCCAGTCGGTCGTCCACGCAGGCGCCAGCACCGTCTCGATGCGATGCGCGCCGAGTTGCGCATCAGCGATCGCTTTCGCGATGTCCTCAGCAATCTGCGACATCGCAGGACAGCCCGAGTACGTCGGCGTGATCACCACTTCGAGCACGCCATCGTCGCCGTGACGCACATCGCGCAAGATGCCCAGCTCGCGAATCGATACCACCGGAATCTCCGGATCGGGCACCGACTCGAGCACGTGCCACGCGCGTTCGATCGTGGTTTGCATGGCCAGCATTACCAGCTCGCGCCCGGATGCTGACGCGCCAGGCTCTGCATCTCCGCCAGCAGATAACCCATGTGCTCCGAGTGCTCGCCTTGCTTGCCCGTCGTGACGTGCTGCACTTCTACGGGCACTTTGAGCGTCGCTTCATCGAGCGCCGATGCAACCTGCTCGCGCCACGCCGCTTCGAACTCGCTCGCCAGCGGCGCGATGCCCGCATCGGCGACGGCCTGTTCGATTGCATCGGTCGCGAAGAACTCGCGCGTGTACGGCATCAGATAATCGAGCGCAGCCTGCGCACGCCGATGCGACTCCGCAGTGCCATCGCCGAAACGCACCAGCCAGTCGCGCGCGTGATGCAGGTGATAGCTCGTCTCCTTGATCGACTTCGCCGCGATCGCCGCGAGTTGCGCATCGTTCGATGATTGCAATGCGCTCCACACTTCCATCATCAACGCCGAGTACAGGAAGTTGCGCACGATCGTCACCGCGTAATCGCGCTCCGTGCGCGTCGTGCCCGCGAGCGGGCCGAAGTGCGGCAACTCCGCGATCGTGTAGTTGGCGAACTCGCGCTCGGTGCGGAAGTACGCGTAATCGTCTTCGGTCTTTTTGTTGCCGTTGAGCGATGCTTCGAGCGAAGCAGCATGCGTGTAGAGCAAACGCGCCTGACCGATCAGATCCAGACTGATGTTCGCCAGCGCAATATCCTCTTCCAGTGCCGGGCCGTGACTGCACCACTCCGCGTTGCGCTGTCCGAGAATCAGCGCGTTGTCGGCAAGACGCAGCACGTAGGCGAGATGTTCTTTCTGGCTCATGTCGCGCGCCCTTACATGTGATTGATTTCGTCGGGCAGCACGAAGAACGTCGGATGCCGATAGATCTTGTCGCCCGCGGGCTCGAACAACTCGGCCTTGTCTGCCGGGTCCGATGCCGTGATCGCCGCCGAGGGCACCACCCAGATGCTCACGCCTTCCTGACGACGCGTGTACACGTCGCGCGCCATGCGCAACGCCGCGCCCGCGTCCGGTGCGTGCAGGCTGCCGCAATGCTTGTGATCCAGTCCCTGCTTGCTGCGCACGAACACTTCCCAGATCGGCCATTCCTTGTTCATCTTCATCGTCTCCATGCTCATGCAGCTTGTTGGTGGGCGCGGGCTTTTTGCTTCTCGGCATACGCCAGTGCGGCTTCGCGAACCCACGCGCCGTCATCGTGCGCCTTCACGCGCGTGGCGAGGCGCTCCTTGTTGCACGGACCGTCGCCGTTGACCACGCGCCAGAACTCGTCCCAGTCGATCGCGCCGTAGTCGTGCGCTTGCCGCGCTTCGTTCCACTTCAAGTCGGGATCGGGCAATGTGACGCCGAGGATCTTCGCCTGCTCGACGGTCGCATCGACGAACTTCTGACGCAGGTCATCGTTCGAGATGCGCTTGATGCCCCACGCGAACGACTGGCCGCTGTGGATCGAATCCTTGTCGCTCGGGCCGAACATCATCAGCACCGGCCACCACCAGCGGTTCACCGCCTGCTGCACGAGGTCCTTCTGCGCTTGCGTGCCTTTCATCATCGCGAGCAGCGCGTCGAAGCCCTGGCGTTGGTGGAACGACTCCTCCTTGCAGATGCGGATCATCGCGCGGGCATACGGCCCGTAGGTGCAGCGGCACAGCGGAATCTGGTTCATGATCGCGGCGCCATCGACGAGCCAGCCGATCACGCCGACATCGGCCCACGTGGGTGTCGGATAGTTGAAGATGCTCGAATATTTCGCCTTGCCTGCGTGCAGCGCGGCGACCAGTTGATCGCGCGAGACGCCCAGTGTTTCGGCCGCGCTGTAGAGGTACAGGCCGTGGCCGCCTTCGTCCTGCACCTTCGCGAGCAGAATCGCCTTGCGTTTGAGGCTCGGCGCGCGGCTGATCCAGTTGCCCTCGGGCTGCATCCCGATGATCTCCGAATGCGCGTGCTGCGAGATCTGACGCACCAGCGTCTTGCGATACGCCTCGGGCATCCAGTCCTGCGGCTCGATCTTGCCGTCGGCCTGCATCACCGCGTCGAAGCGGGTTTGGGCGGCGGAGGCTGCGGCTTCGTGGCTTTCGGCTGCGGACGTCGCGCTGGGGAGGTCGAGGGATTGCGTGTACATG
>NZ_JALQDZ010000010.1:0-25897 GCF_023630985.1 Caballeronia sp. ATUFL_F1_KS39
GGGCGGCGGAGGCTGCGGCTTCGTGGCTTTCGGCTGCGGACGTCGCGCTGGGGAGGTCGAGGGATTGCGTGTACATGCGGGGCTCCGCCGTCTTTTTGAGATGCGATGGAGCGAGTATATCCATTAACCGACCGTCCGGTTGATTAATTTTGCATGCAACTATGTCGATATAGATAGCGTCGCGTTAACCCGGAACCGAGTCTGACCCATGAAGTCATCCGCACGCAAAAAAGCCCAGCCGAAAGCCGGACTGGGCAAAACCACCGGTGATTGGGTGGCAGAGGTCGCTTCACGTTCACGCAAATCGTGCGAAAGCGAATTTCGAGTTTTGTATGCAATCGACCAGAACCGCTCGCGTCGCGGGGGCTCACCGCCGCTTCCTGACGCTCACTGCCCGAAGAACGCGCCTTGCGTATCGACCCGCATGCTCGCACGGCCCGATTGCGCCGCCGCACCTGTCGAAGATCCGTATCCTTCTGCCCGCGCCTGCGCCGCACGCATATCGCCGACGCGCATTTCGGCCGCCTGCAGTTTCGCCGGGTACGACGCGTCTTCCGCGACCGGCAAATAACCTGCCTTCTGAAGTTGAACGAGTTCACCACTAAGTTCTGCACGGCCCACTGCCGCGCTGAACTGGGCGAACGATGCGAGCGGTGCGGACATCACCAGGACTGCGACGACTGCGTTGACCCACGATTTCATGATCCGGCTCTCCCCGTTTTCGATAAATCGGCCGACTCGCGGTTCGAGCCATGCCGAATGGACGACGCAGGGTGTAAGTGCACAACTGCAAGCAATCATTCGTCGTGACGAAGAAGCGTCTTTACGGAATCGGTAAGGATCGATCGGCGCGTGGTGGCGCCAACGATGCAGTGGAGCGAAAAGACCGTCGACCAAGCCAGCCGTCACCGTCATCGCGCGGTCAGTTTCGCGCAATGCAATGGAGACTCGCGCAATTATTCCGATATCGACAAAGATCATTCAACGGAAACGAGAATGATCTTCGGCAAGCGCGTCTTTACACTCCGTTCACAAGCTGCTTAAGACGAAACGGGCAGCACGATCAGAAATCCGAATCGGAGGTAGTCATCATGAAGACGTTCATTTCCGCAGTCGCCGTCGCCGCTGCCCTCGCCGTTCCCGCTCTGTCGTTCGCGCAGCAATCGGATGCGCCGCTGAGCCGCGCTCAGGTACGCGCCGAACTGGTTCAACTCGAAAAGGCAGGCTACAACCCGAACATCAGCGACCCGTCTTATCCGTCGAACATCCAGGCAGCGCAAGCCCGCGTGAGCTCGGAGCAGCTTGCGCAAGTGACACCCCAATCGCGCGCCTACGGTTCGGTCGCCAATGGTTCGTCGCAATCAGGCCGCATCACCGGCGTTCAGCCGCGGGCGCTCGGTACATACTTCGGCCAGTAAGTTCAGATAGCGTCGACAGACGCATCGCATAAGCAGCAATGCATAGGGCGACATCGTATCGATGTCGCCCTATGCATTTTGCGTGCGGAATACATCATGCATGATGGCGTTTTGCACTTTGCATTATCGCTACCGACCTTGCCGGTTCAGACGCTCGATGTCAGTTCGCCGGAATAGTCACGACCGGCGACTTCGCCGTGTCCGTGACTTCCGCAAGCGCCATCAGATTCTGCACGACCGTGAACGCGTATTTCGAATCGAAGTCGCTGCGATCGATCCAGTAGTTGGCCTTGTCGTAGAGCACGCTCACGTACGCATCCTGCGGCGCCTTCTCGCCAACTTTCACGATGATCGTCGGCCGCGTTTCTCCGCCGATCAACCCGATGCCCGGCTTGGTCGCGCCGCTGCCCACCTGCTCGTCAGGAACGGCGATCTGCGCGCCGAGATCGGTGAGGATGCCGAGCACCGAGCGCGTGACCATCGGGATGCGGTTGTGGTCCGACGACTGCCCATAGACGATTTCGTAAGTCTTCATCTTCGGCGAGAGGTGCAGCAGTTTTCTGACGAGCGTGAGATCGTCGACGACAGCCTTGTTCGAACCGCTGCGCGTCGCGCCGAGCGTGATGAATACGCCGCCCTTGTCGGCGCTGTTGCCCTTCGCGGCCTTGTCGGGCTTGCCGCTCTTGTCGTCATCCGCGTTGCGCGTCTCGATGTTCAATTCGCCCGCTAGCTGCAGCCTGCGAAGCGCCTGCAGAAGCAGGAAGAACTCGGGCGATCCAGATGCGTTCGGCCCGCCCAACGCCGTGCCGTTCTGCAAGCCACTGATCGACTGCGCGGTGATGCGCAACAGCAGATCGATCGGAATGCCGCTTTCGGCGAGCGGCAAGACGAGTGTCGGCGAAAGCGGCCGGATATAAGCGCTGGCGTAGGCGTCGCCCGTGGTCGGCGTGAACGTGAAAGTCGGATGATTCGAGTAGGAGACGCTGCCCGTTGCCTGCGCGTAGTTCGGCTGCGCGCCGGAGCCGGCGTTGAGCACGACGCCGCCCGTCGTATCGAACGTGTACGCGGCGATGATGCTGCTCACCGTGAGAAACGACGGCGCATCGGCGAAGCGCAAGCCGACAATCGCGGCAAGAATTTCACGCTTCTTCGCATCGCCGAGCGCCCGGGCGTAATCGACCTGATCGGCCTTCAGGCGACCCGGGCCGATGCCAGCGCATCCCGCTGCGAGAAAGGCGACGGAGAGAATTGCGATCGATACGGCTTTCCTTGTCATGGCTTTATATGAGGGTGATGAGGAGGATCGTCGGCACGCAGCCGCGGAACACCCGGGCGGCGTCCGCAAATTTCATACCTTTGGACACGAACGATCCCATCCGGCGCGTTGCGCGCCGTCTCATCAACGACGTGGCGACCCGACGCCTTCGTCAGACCCCGAGCAACGTCAGATCACGAAGCGCCGTGCCGCTGCGTGTTCGACTGCGCGTGCTTAGCCTGTGCGGATGGCTGAGCGATGTGCCGGCTCGCTTCCTCGTGTTGCGCGACGAGCGCATCGAGCCGGTCCTGCGCGAAGCGCGGACCGTCGTCGCGTGCGAAAGCTGGTGCGGCGAGCGTCGCCGCCGCAAGGACGATGACCGTGGCGAAAGGCGTTCTTTTCATGATTCACCCCGCGATTGAGCGCGGCAAGCCCCGGGCGTCGCCGCTCGACTAGCATCGCACATCGAGGGAAATGCTGCGCGGCGCGGCGCTTTTGTCGTACAAACGCTGGACGGCATGGTCTCGGAATTATTTAGCAACCCGTATCAATAAGTCGCTTTCATTCGCGCGCATGTGATCATTAGAAAAGATGCGGCGGCGTGCGGTCGGTCATGTCGCGCGGCAAGGTCTCGTCGAGCTCGAACTCCACACTCGGATAATCCTGCAGACGGCCGCTCACCTCCGCTTCGCGTTCGCTCGTGAACAGCCCGTCGAGATAATCGAACGTCAGCTTGCCGACGAGCGCCTTCAACGCAAGTTCGGCGCTGCGCTTCGGCTCCGTGGCGATATCGCCCGAATCCATGCAGGCGCAGAACTGGCCGTTCTTCGAATCCATTCCGCCGATGTCGATTACCTTGCCGTCGACGTTCTGCGCGAGCACGCGCTGCTCCACCGCAAAGAGTCTGAACGGGCGTTCGAGACTTGCGGGCGGCTCCGAAGGGATTTCCCTGCTTTCACGATCGGCCATGGTGCGTTCTCCGGTTTGCACATTGATCGAGACGGTGCAGCAAAGGCCGCGCCCGCCATCTGTGCATCGCAGCATCGACGCGCCTTTCTGCGCACGTCGCGCCGTCCTACGATGAACCATCGGCCACGCAATCGAAGGAGCTGTCACCGTGAATGGAACCATGAGCGGCAAGATCGCGGTCATCACCGGCGCGAGCCGCGGACTCGGACGCAACGCCGCATTGAAGCTCGCGCAGGCAGGCGCCGGCGTGATCGGCACCTACAACCGCAACGCGGACGCGGCGCGCTCGCTCGTCGATGAGGTCGCGAAATCCGGCGGCAAGGCGGCCATGCTGCCGCTCGACGTCGCGCATTGCGACACCTTTGCCGCTTTCGGCGACGCGCTGTGCAAGACGCTCGAAGATACGTTCGAGCGCGAGAACTTCGACTTTCTCGTGAACAACGCGGGCATCGGCATTCATGCGCTCTTCGCGGAGACGACGCCCGCGCAGTTCGACGAACTCGTCAATATCCAGCTGAAGGGACCGTTCTTTCTGACGCAGACGCTCCTGCCCTATCTGCATGAGGAAGGCGCGATTCTCAATGTGTCGAGCGGACTCACGCGTTTCGCGTTGCCGGGATTCGCGGCCTATGCCGTGATGAAAGGCGGGATCGAGGTGCTCACGCGCTATCTCGCGAAGGAACTCGGGCCGCACGGCATCACGGTGAACACCATTGCGCCGGGCGCGATCGAGACGGATTTCGGGGGCGGCGTCGTGCGCGACGATCACGACACCAACCGGTTCGTCGCGGACAACACGGCGCTCGGGCGCGCGGGTGTGCCGGACGATATCGGCGGCGCGATCGTGGCGATGCTCTCGGACGGCAATCGCTGGATGACGGCGCAGCGCGTCGAGGTATCGGGCGGGATGTTCATCTGACACGAGGAAATGCGCCGCGTGCGGACAAAAAAAACCGGACGCCGAGGCGTCCGGTTTTTTGCATGCCACATGCGTAATGCCTAATGGATCACGCCGCGAAGCATCGCTTAGAAGCGGTGGATGATACCCACGCCCGCTGCGAACATGCTGCGCGATGCCGACGGCGCGCTTTGGAAGCCATCGCCGATTGTCGCGTTGGCGGCCGTCTGACGGTTCGTCGACGTGTTCGACGGAACAGCCAGCGTGTTGCCGTTCGCGCGCTGGAATGCTTCCAGTGCGTACAGGCCCGTGCGCTTCGACAGCGAGTAGTACTGCGAGAGGTTGAACTGGTGGTACGACGCTGCGTCGTTGATGCCGTTCGCCTTGCTGGCCCACGTGTAGCTGTAGCCCGCTGCGAAATCCCATGCCGACGTCGCCTTCCAGTGCAGCACCGTGCCGGCCGTGTTGAACACGGCTTCGTCGGTGAAGCGCGAGTTCACGCCCGGAATGTACTGAACGTTCGTGTACGTGACGGAGATGTCCCACGCGCTGTTGAACTGGTAGCCGCCTGCAACCGCGAAGCGCTGCTGCGCTTGTGCGCGCTGGTAGCCAGCCGTCACCGCCGACACGCCCGGCTGACCCGAACCATCGGTCGCTGCCGTGCTGTTGATCGTCGTCGAGCTGCTGCTGTAGATGCCGCCGCCTTCCGCCGCGTTGTTGATGCGCGAGAACGCCACCGTGCCGCCGATCGGGCCTTGCTGATATTGCAGCGCAGCCGTCCAGGTCGAGCCTTGGTACACGCTGTCAGGCACGCCAGCGAAGGAGTACGAGCCGCTCACCGTCAGGCCGTAGAACTTCGGCGACGTGTAGACGATCGAGTTGTTTGCGCGGTAGATCGTGTCCAAACCGTCCAGATCGCCCGGGTGCGCGCCGAAGTAGCCGGTCAGCCAGTTCGTCGGGCTGTACGGCGAGAGCAGCGTGTAGTACGAGGTGTACTGGCGACCCGCAGTCAACGTACCGTATGCCGGGTTCGTCAGACCGACCCATGCCTGGCGGCCGAACAGCGCGTTGGTGAACTGCGCTTGTCCGCTGTTGATGTCGAAGCCCGATTCCAACTGGAAGATGGCCTTGTTGCCGCCGCCCAGATCTTCGGCGCCCTTCAAGCCGAAGCGGCTACCGGCCCAAATGCCCGATCCGGTCTTGATGTTCGAGCGGCCCGGATTCGTCTTTGCGAGATTGGTCTGGCTGCTCTGATAGACGATCGAATCGTCGACGATACCGTACAGCGTGACGCTGCTTTGCGCGAACGCCGGTGCCGCGGCGGCGAACGCCGTGGCTGCGACGATTGCTGCCTTGGTCATCGTGAAACCCTTCATTTTTTCTCCTCAAGCGGTGGGCAATTTACTTGCATGCGAGTCTTGGAACCGGTGCCGCCGTGGCGACTTCTTATGTTTCAACTCGTAACTTTTATCGCTGGCAAGTGTATGGCTTACAGTCCGAATCCGAAAGAAAGACGCGGTTTTGTGTCGTTTTTTTTCACTGTCTGGTTAACCAGTATTTTCTGGTTCGCAGATATTGGGCAAACGGTCACGAAACTGACAGAAAGCTGACAGCAATGTGGCGCGATGACGGTCCGAGCGGGGCCGAATCGACGGCGCGGCGGCTAGAGATAACGAGGGATTCGACCGCAGTCAGAAAGGACGCGGCTTGACGGGACAAGGCTTGTCCGCTTTCGGAGATACCAGCCAACTGCCATTCTTTGGGGACGGGAAACGCGATAGCCCGAACAGGCTCGCGGAAAATTCGCGTGCGTCGTGCAGGCGACGGTCGACGGCGCTGCATCGGAATAGATCTGACAGTTACCCGACGATGCGCAGACGCGAAATTGACATCGGGCGAACGCGCTGCAAGCTTGCGTCGCCCGACCGGGTCGGTTAACGCTCGATCTTCGAGCGCAGTTCGCGCGCCGTTTCAAGCAGGCCTTCGTAGCCCGAACGCGCATGCGAGGGCAGATCGGGATCGCCGACGAGCGTGCCGAGCGTCTCGATGATGCTGTACAGAATGCCCTTCGCCGCGCCCGCCGCCATCTTGCCCGCGGCGTAGGACTCGTCGACGTGCGAGATGGCCGCATCGAAATGCTCGACGTCCGGATGCGCCTCGCCGATACCCGATGCGTCGTCGCGCGGCTTGGTCGGGTCGCTGTTCATGATGATGGTCCTCCGTGTGTGGTTTCCGCTCTCTGCTCTCTGTATAGCGCCGCGGCGCGAAGCGTGCAATCGGGTGCGAGCGAGGCACAGCGCCGCACGCCTCAGGATGCGGGCAGTTCCTGCACCGGCTGGATGACGTGCACGCGCCGGGCGTCCCGCGGGCCCCTGCCTGCGCCGTGAGGCACGCCGCGCTCCATCAAAAGCGCGCGCAGCTCGACGATGACCGGGAACACCTCGTGATTGTGGTCCGCGCCCTGCCGGTCGTGCGCCTCCTGCTCGCGCTCGACGATCCAGCGATCCTCCTTGAAGATGCGCTCGGTGAACCACACGAGCAAGGGCCACGCGGCATCGAGCAGGCCGGGGATTTTCGGGCGGCGAATCGACAACAGGCCGAACGTGCGGTTCGTGCGCTGCTCGGCGTCGAGCGGCACGTAGGCGATCCACAGGTCCATCACCATCGTGTCGTCCTTGGTGCGGATCTTGAGCGTCTGATACGGGTACTCGGTGCGGATCGTCATCACGTCCTTCTGGCCGTCGTCGGGCTTCGAGCCGCGCTTTTGCCCGAAGACGAGCGCTTCGCCGATCGGCTGCTTGCCCGCTTCGCGCGCGAACGTGTAATCGACTTCGATCCAGTCCTCGCCGCGCCGTCTGCCGAGCGAGCGCGCGCGCATGCTGCCCATCTGCCGCCGATGCAGGAACTGATGGTTCATGTCCATCAGATTTTCGTGCATGAACGAGTAGTGGCACTTCACCGCGCGGCCGAAGCGGCGCGTCTTGTATGCGCGATCGGTGGCGGAGCCGAGATCGGGAAACTTGGTGGCATCGGCGAGCGCCGGGTCGCCCGTGAACACGAAAACCAGCCCGCCCGCCTCGCGGCACGGATACGCGCGCACGCCGTTGGGCAGGCGTTCGCGTCCGAGATAAGGGATGTCGGTGCAGCGGCCGGTGCAGTCGTAGGTCCAGCCGTGATAGCAGCAACGGATCGATTCCCCGTCGACGACACCCGCCGACAACGGCACCTGCCGATGCGCGCAGCGGTCTTCCAGCGCGAAGACCTTGCCCGAGGCGGTGCGTACGAGCACGATCGGATCGCCCGCGAAACGCACGCCGTGCGCGCGCCCCGCTTTCACCTCGCGCGACCACGCGAGCGGATACCAGTGATCGGGATGAATGTCGACGCGGCGCAGATCCCGCGGCGGCTTGGCGGGTGTATCGGTTGATCCGGCTTCCTGCTCGCCTTGCGGCAACGCTGCGTGCATGTACGACGCCTCCGGTGAAGGGAGATCGGTTTGAACGCCGCGAGCCGCGCGGCGCAATGAACGACCATTCGCAGTCTACACGGCGTCGCTCATTTCGGCGCGCGCCGGATTCTCGCGCTCACGCTTGCTGCCCGAGATGCGCGTGCAGATGATCGATCAACGCGCGCACCTTCGGCGGCAGAAAGCGATTCGGCGGATAAAGCAGCCACACCGGTCCCTGATACGCCCGCGCCTGCATGTCCCAGTCCGCGAGCACGGCCTGCACGCTGCCCGACGCGAGCGCATCGCGGGCGGCGAATTCCGGCAGCGCCGCGATGCCGAGCCCGTCTTCGGCCGCGTCCAGCCGCGCGCCCGCGTGATTCGCGATATAGCGCCCGCGCACCGCGACTGTCACCGTTTCGCCGTTGTTGCTGAAGCGCCAGCGGTTGTCGTCGGCGGTTTCGCCCAGATGGATGCAATCGTGCAGCGCCAGCTCGCGCGGATGCGCCGGCGCGCCACGCTCTCGCAGATAGCCCGCCGACGCGCACAGCAGCCAGCGCACGCGTCCGAGCGGGCGCGCGGCGAGCCCTTGCGGCGGATGGCTCGTCGCGCGGATGACGAGATCGACGTCGCTGTCGAGCGGATCGATATCGTGATCGCTGAAGACGAGCTGAAGATCGACATCCGGATACGCCGCGAGAAACGCCGGCACGAGCGGATGAATCACGGACTTCGCGTAAGCCGTCGGCGCCGACAGCGCGACGCGGCCCTGCGGCTTGCCCGACACCTGCCCCGCCGCATCGACCGCGCCGGACGCCGCCGCGGCCATGTCGCGGCAATGCCGATACACCTGAAGCCCCGACTCGGTAACGCGGATCTTGCGCGTCGAGCGCTCGAGCAGCCGCGTGGCGAGCGCCTCTTCAAGACGCTTGATCTGGCGGCTGACCGTCGACGGCGTGCTGCCCAGTTGCCGCGCCGCGACCGAGAAGTTGCCCGCATCGACGACGCGCGCGAATACGGCCATGTCCGGCATCAGGTCGAAAAGATCGGCGGGATTCATTTGTGCATTCGTGACAAGAAAGCTGTGCGACTGAAGCCGATTATCGCGCTGAACGCATCATTCGACAATGACGGCTACTTTCCCACGGAGCCGCTCCATGACCGTCCGACGCCTGCTTCCTCTTTCCGATCTCCTGCTCTTCGCCGTCGCGATGGTGTGGGGCAGCAGCTACGGCATCGTCAAGAGCGCGCTCGCGTTCTATCCGGTGCTGGGGCTGCTCGCGCTGCGCTTCGGCATCACGTTCTGTCTGCTCGCCGTCAACCTGCGGCATCTGCGGCACGCGAGCGCGGCGGCCCTTCGCGGCGTGCTCGTTCTCGGCTTGCTGCTGCTTTCGATTTTTCTAGCGGAGACATTCGGCGTGCTCCATACGCGCGCCGCGAACGCCGCGTTTCTGATCAGCTTGTGCGTCGTGCTGACGCCGCTCGTCGAATGGGCGCTGCTCAGGCGACGCCCCGGCGCGGCCGAGTGGCTGGCGGTCGGCGTGTCGTTCGCGGGCGCGTGGCTGCTCGCGAGCGACGGCGCGCTGTCCTTCGACTTCAATGCCGGCGATGGACTGATCCTCGCCGCCGCCGTGCTGCGCGCGCTGTCCGTTTGCGTGACGAAGCGCGTGTTGCGCGCGGCTCCCCTGCCCGCGCTCACGGTGACGGCGGTGCAGGCGGGCGTGGTCGCATCGGGCAGCGCGGTCATCGCGTTGGTTTTCGCGCCATCGCAATGGCAGTCGCTGCCTGCTCTCGCCGGTCACGGCATGTTCTGGGGATCGGTGCTGTATCTCGTGTGCGCGTGCACCCTTTTCGCCTTCTTCGCGCAGAACTACGCGATCGGCCGCAGCAGCCCGACGCGCGTCTCGCTCCTGATGGGCAGCGAGCCCGCGTTCGGCGCGCTCTTCGCGAGCGCGTGGCTCGGCGAACGTGTGTCGATGGCGGGCTGGATCGGCGGCGGGATGATCGTCGCGGCCTCGCTGATGGCGACCGTGTCCTGGCGCGGCATGTTCGCAGCGCGTCCGGGCGAAGCGTGAACGCGGACGTCGTTACGCGGGTTTTTTGAATACCACGCTGAAGTTATTGGCCGGCATCGCGACCGTCTCGACGAACGCGAGGCCGGCCTTCTCGCCAAGCGCCTCGACTGCTTCCATGTCACGCACGCCCCAGCGCGGATCGCGTGCGCGCAGTTGCTGATCGAACGCTTCGTTGCTCGGGGCGGTATGCACTCCATTGTGCCGATACGGCCCGTACAGGTACAGTACGCCCCCCGCATCGAGACGCGCGCCCGCGCCGCGAAAGAGCGCCTCGGCCGCTTCCCACGGCGCGATGTGGATCATGTTGATGCACACGATGGCCGCCACGTTCGCGATGCCCCAGTCGTCGTTGCACACATCGAGCGCGAGCGGCGCATTCAGGTTGGCGAGCCCCGAGTGAGCGCGCCATGCGGCGATGGATTCGCGTGCTTCGACATCGGCATCGCTAGGCTGCCAGACGAGGCCCGGCAGTGCAGCCGCGCAGTGCACGGCGTGCTGACCGGTGCCGCTTGCGATCTCCAGCACGACGCCGCTTTGCGGCAGGACGCGCTTGAGGACCGATAGAATCGCATCGCGATTACGTTCGGCGGCGGGCGCGCGGCGGCGCACGGCAATGTCGGGAGGCGGCGTATCGCCGGAGGCGGATGGTGTCGGATTCATTGCGAGAGCGCGTGCGGGCGCTTAACGGTCGATTCGCGACGAGCCTAATGGGACGCACGAAGACGCGTCAAGCGACATAACGGCGAGCCGCCAATGCTGACCGGCATGGCGCGATTCGTGCTGTCCCGAAGCGCGCGGAAAGCGCGGATTGCAAGCAAACCTGTGTATGCTCCCGGTTGATCCCGCGTCCGCTTTCGCATTTTGCATGCATGCGCCGTGCATTCTGAATGCCAGATTGAATGCATTCCGAACGCGTGCAAACCGCCGGCGCAGCATGACATCGAGCGCGCCGATGCATCCCGACAAACTCTGGCCCGCGCACGCGGCGCGATCGAATTGGAGTGAACCATGCAGCACGATCCGAAAGAGCCCCCGACGAAGCAATCCAGCGATGGCCCCGATGACGACATGATCGCGTTCGCGAGCGAGGTCTTCGATGTCGCTCGCCGCGGCGACGCCGCGATGCTCGACGCGCTCCTGACCAAGGGCCTGCCGCCGAATCTGCGCAACGACAAGGGCGACAGCCTCGTGATGCTCGCGAGCTATCACGGTCACGCCGACGCCGTGCGCGTCCTGCTTCAGCACAACGCCGATGCCAACCTGCGCAACGACAATGGCCAGACGCCGATTGCGGGCGCCGCGTTCAAGGGCTTTCGCGAGGTAATCGAAACGCTGCTCGAACATGGCGCGGATGTGGAAGGCGCATCGCCCGACGGGCGCACCGCGCTCATGATCGCGGCGATGTTCAATCGCGTCGAGATCGTCGACTTGTTGATCGCGCGCGGCGCGAACCCGGATGCGCGCGATGCCGGCGGCTTCAGCGCACGCGATGCCGCCGAGAAGATGGGCGCGCCCGACACCGCGGCACGGCTCGCGAACGCATCGAACGGCCATGCGCGGCCATCCGAAGCGTGAAGCGTCGATTGGCACAATGCACTTTGCATGCATGATTCAATCCGCGAACGAACGACGCCTCGCGCGCGTCGAATCGATCTGACAAGCACCGATCCAACAACGAACCAGACAAGCAGGTGACTCGGAACCATGGAGCTTTTGCGATGACAGGCGGTATCTCGCATCGGGGTGATGCGTCGCCGACAGACCTTGACGCGCTTGGGCGCGCATGCCGGGCGGGCCGCGTCTTCAATGCAGCCGCACGTCTGTCGCCGTGCGTGGCCGCGTTCATCGTCGCCATCGCGAGAACGTTGCGCGCGCTGCGCGTCACCGCGAGCCTTCCGGTCATCGCCGCCTTCGCGCTCTCCGCATGCGGGCTGATGCAGCAACAGGTGCCCGCGCCGATCGTCGAACACTCTTATATTCCGGCGCCGGAAGAAGCCGGCTCTGCCGAGCCCGAAGAACCTTTGCCCGCCGTGCAGGCGCCGGAGCCCGCGTCTGCCGTGAAACCCGCGCCGGCGCCGAAACCGAAGCGCCGCATCGTCAAGCCGAAGCCGCCGGAGCCGGCCGTCACGCCACCGCCTGAACCGCCCGAGCCGCCGCCTCCGCCGCAGATCATCTCGACGCGCATCATGCAGCACGATCAGCTGCACGGCCTGCTCGACGCCGAAGTGCAGCGTCCGGACGGCAAGGTCGTCGGCCGTGCGGTGGACATGTACGTCGATGCATCCGCGAAGCCGAAGCTTCTGATGGTCAATCTCGCGGGCTTCCTCGGCGTCGGCGACCGCAAGGTCAACTTCCCGTGGACGGCCTTCCGCTTCACGCCGAATTCGAAGACCGCGCCGATTACCTTCGTGCCGCCACCACCGCCCGCGAAGGGCAAGCCGGCCGAACCGGTGCCGAAGCCGCAGCCCGTTGCGGAGGCGCCCGCGAACTTCATGCAGCTCGTCGATTCGACGGTGACGCAAAGAAGCGGCGCGCGCATCGGACGCGTGGTCGACGTGCTCGTCGACGCTCAGGCGCAGCCTCAGGCGCTGGTGCTCGATCTATCGAGTTCGCTCGCGGGCGACAAGCGGCATGTCGCGGCCAACTGGGGCGACCTGCATGTGTTTTCGCGCAACAAGCAGTGGCTGCTGCAGATGGATTTCAACGACGCGCAACTGAAGGCCGCGCCCACCTACTCGCCCGAGCAGCCGATCAAGATCGTGTCGCCTGTGGTGCCCGCGCCGGCGACGGCTGCGAGCGCGGCATCGGCATCGACTGGCGCGGCGAGCGCGACGGCTTCAGGCGCGACGCCGGCGCAAGCGCCCGCTTCCGGCGCGCGCCTGACGAGATAGCGGATAACGACATCGATAACAGAATCACAACATGGTAATTGCACGCAGTCTGCGCGCGCTCGACTGGCTGAACTTCTTCGTCGCCAACGTGCAGACCGGCTTCGGCCCTTTCATTGCTTCGTATCTTGCGGCCAACAAGTGGACGCAGGGCGAGATCGGCCTGATGCTTTCCGTCGGCACGATCAGCGCGATGGCGAGCCAGTTGCCGGCAGGCGCGCTCGTCGATGCGATGCGCAACAAGAAGTTCGCTGCTCTCTCGGCGATCATCGCGATCATCGTGAGTGCGCTGTTGCTCGCTGCGAGCCCGACGTTCGTGCCGGTTTTTGCGGCCGAAGTGCTGCACGGTTTCGCGAGCTGCATGCTCGTCCCGGCGATGGCGGCGATCTCGCTCGCCCTCGTCTCACGCGCCGATCTCGGCGACCGGCTCGGCCGCAATGCGCGCTGGGCGTCGATCGGCAGTGCGCTGACAGCGGCGTTGATGGGCGCGTTCGGCGAGTATCTGTCGCTGCGCTCGGTGTTCTTCCTGACGGCCGCGCTCGCGTTGCCGGCGATCGTCGCGCTGCGCATGATTCACTACGATGCGCCGCCCGTCGTGCCGCGCGCACCGCCGGGCAAACCCAAGCTCACGCCTGAAGGCGAGGAACGCGAATCGTTGCGCGAGTTGCTGAAGGACAGGCGTCTTTTGATTTTCGCGGCGTGCGTGGTGCTCTTTCACCTGTCGAACGCGGCGATGCTGAATCTCGCCGCGGGCGAAGTCACGGCGCACATGGGCGACAACGTTCAACTCGTGATTGCGGCGTGCATCATCGTGCCGCAGTTCATCGTCGCGGCGTTGTCGCCGTGGGTCGGACGGCAGGCGCAGAAGTGGGGACGCCGGCCGGTGCTGATTCTCGGGTTCTGCGCGTTGCCTATACGCGCGATTCTGTTCGCGGGCGTGAGCAGCCCGTATCTGCTCGTGCCGGTGCAGATGCTCGATGGCATCAGCGCAGCCGTGTTCGGTGTGATGCTTCCGCTGATTGCGGCGGATGTCGCTGGTGGGCGCGGGCATTACAACCTGACGATCGGGTTTTTTGGGCTGGCTGCGGGCGTCGGGGCGACGCTTTCGACGGCGGCGGCCGGTTTTGCCGCGGATCGCTTCGGCACTGCGATGAGCTTTTTTGGGCTCGCCGGGGCCGGGGCGCTTGCGGTGTTGATGGTGTGGCTTGCTATGCCTGAGACGCGTATCGCGAATGCGGTGAAGGAGGATGAGGCTGAGCCGTCGGTGAAGGTTTGAGGGCTTCGTTTCTATTGTCTCTTGCTCATGCTTCGGTGAAATCCTGCGTTCGTGTCGGTTTATTAGCGTTGCCCCGCACAGGGGCAACGCCACTAGACCACTAAGAACACGGGATCCGGCGAAAACAAAGAAAAACTCACTCAAAAGGCGTCAACCCCTCAAGCAAAGTAGGAATCAACTCACTCACCGTCGGATGAATATGCATCGCCCGCTGCAACGTCGTATAGGGCGCATCCGCATTCATGATGTCGATGAAGGCATGAATGGCCTCATCCCCTTCGATGCCATAAATCGCCGCCCCTAAGAACCGCTTCGTCCGCGCATCCACGAGCGCCTTCATGAAGCCATCGGTCTCACCGCGCTCCCGAGCGCGCCCCACCCGCGACATCGGCATCGTCGCGATAAGCGCCTCGCGTCCGTCCCTGCGCACGTCTTCCTCGCTCATCCCCACACGCGCGAACGGCGGATCGACGAAAACCGCATAAGCCATGATGCGCGTATCGACGCTGCGCGATTCGCCGTCGAGCAGATTCGAAGCGATGATCTCGTAATCGTTCCACGACGTATGCGTGAACGCGCCGCGCCCGTTCACATCGCCGAGCGCATACACGCCATCGACTTTGGTGCGCAACTGGCCGTCGACATCGATCATGCCGTGCCGGTTCACCGCAATACCCGCATGTTCCAGACCGAGATCGTCGGTGTTCGGCGTGCGGCCCGTCGCGAACAGCAGATGCGATGCATCGATGACCTCATCATCGCCACTGACGATACGCACGCCACCTGCCATCGGCTCCACGCGCGACATTTCCGCGCCGAAGCGAAAGTCGATGCCCTCACGCACGAACACGTCCTGCATCGCGCGGGCGACGTCCTCGTCCTCGCGTGTAAGGATCCGTTCGCCGCGCACGAGCAAGGTCACGCGGCTGCCGAAGCGCCGGAACATCTGCCCGAATTCGAGCGCGATATAACTCGCCCCGACAATCACCAGATGCTCCGGCACTTCGGTCAGTTCGAGAATCGTCGAGTTGGTCAGATACGGGACGCGTTCGAGCCCATCGACCTTCGGCACCACCGCGCGCGTTCCCGTGTTGATGATGATGAGATCGGCGTCGATCTCCTGCGTGGAACCGTCGGCCGCCTCGATGGACAGCGCTCGCGGCCCTGTAAAGCGCCCGTGTCCCTTGAAGACCGTGAGATTGTGCGTGCCGCGCAGCCATTTCTCGATGCCCGTGCGGGAGCCGCCGATCACCTCGTCCTTGCGCGCCTTCACACGCGCCATGTCGATGCCGATGTCGCCGCCTATCATCACGCCGTACTGCGCCGCCGTGCGCGCGACATGCGCGGCCCGCGCGCTCGCGACATAAGTCTTGGTCGGCGTGCAACCGACGTTCACGCAGGTGCCGCCAAAAAGATGCCGCTCGATGATGGCCGTGCGCTTGCCGCTTTCCGCGAGCCGCACGGCAAGCGGCGAACCGCCCTGCCCCGTACCGATCACGACTGCGTCGAAGTGCTGTGACATGCTCGTTCTCCCCTGGTTTTTTGCATTCGTAACGCAAAAGACCGTGCGAATGAAGCGGATGAAGAATGCCCATGCGGGAACCGAATGCATCTTACGCGCAAGTCGGCGAACAGGCACGCGCGCTGCCCGAAGCGCGTGATTCGGATACGGGCACGGCGCGTGCTGCGTCCGAACAGAACGTCCCGCGCATCGCGGCGCGGTCCGCTCAACCATCAGCATATGAAGTCCGAAGGCATTCATGATCGAGACGATGTGGTTTCTCGTCGTCGGCGGCGTGCTCATTTTCATGGGCCTCGCCAGTTCGACGTTCAAGCACCTGCCGGTCAGCACCGCGATGTGCTACCTGGCGATCGGCTTCGCGATGGGTCCCGCGCTCGCCAATCTGCTGACACTCGACCTCGCGACCGATGCAACGGTCCTCCGGCGCATCACCGAAGTGGCGATGCTCGTGTCGCTATTCGCGATCGGCCTGCGGCTGCGCGTGCCGCCCACCGATCGCATCTGGCTTCTCCCGGTACGCCTGGGCTTCGTCGCCATGATCCTCACCGTCGCCGCGCTCACGCTGTTCGGCGTCTATGTGCTCGGTCTCAGTTGGGGGCCGTCGCTGCTGCTCGCCGCGATGCTCGCGCCGACCGATCCCGTGCTCGCGCATGACGTTCAGGTCGAGACGCCCGGCGACGTCGACCTGCTGCGCTTTTCGCTGACGGGCGAAGGCGGACTCAACGATGGCATCGCGCTGCCCTTCGCGCTGCTCGGCATCGCGGTGTGCCGCTTCGAGGCGTCGCCAAGCGAAGCGTTGCACTGGAACTTCGCATTGCAGGCGATATGGGGCATCGCGGGCGCGCTCGTGAGCGGCTGGCTGCTCGGCGCGCTGTCGGTGCGGCTTGTCGCGTATCTGCGCACGCGCCACGGGCAGGCGCTCGGACCGGAAGGTTTCTTTGCGCTCGGCCTCATCGCGCTGTCGTACGGCGTCGCCGAATTGCTGCACACGTACGCGTTTCTCGCGGTCTTCGCAGCCGGTCTCTCCATGCGCCGCGTCGAGCAAAAAGAAAGCGGCGACAAGTCCCCGCGCCAGGCGGTCGGCAAGATCGATGCGGACGACGTCGGCGCCGCCGCAGCCGATCCCGAACGCGCGCACGCCTTCATGGCCGAGCGCGTGCACGGCTTCACGATCGAACTGGAGCGCATCGCCGAAGTGGCGATCATGCTGATGGTCGGCGCCGTGCTCGCGACGATGTGGCGCGAACTGCTCTCGTGGCAGACCTGCGCGCTCATCGTCGCGCTCTTTCTTGTGCTGCGGCCGGCGGCGGTCGAGGCGTCGCTCATCGGCTCGCAGGCGACGGGCGCGCAAAGACGTCTCATGAGCTGGTTCGGCATACGCGGCGTCGGCTCGTTCTATTATTTGCTCTTTGCACTCGAGCAAGCGCCGCATGACGTGGCCGCGCCGCTCGTGCCGCTCGTCATCGCGACGATCGCTGCGTCTGTCATCGTGCACGGCATCACCGCGACGCCGCTCATGAAGCGATATCAGCGCGCGCGAACCGATATTTAGCGATGCAACTATCATCCAGGACCGACCCGGCGTGAAGCATCTGATTTTCTTCTGCGGTCATGCCGGCACCGGCAAGACGACGCTCGCGAAGCAACTCTTCGCGCCGCTCATGCATGCGACTGGCGAGCCCTTCTGCCTGCTCGACAAGGACACGCTCTACGGTGCATACAGCGCCGCGGCGATCGGCGCGCTCACCGGCGATCCGCACGATCGCGACAGCCCGCTTTTCATAGAACATTTTCGCGATCCGGAGTATCGCTGTCTCATCGATACCGCCGCCGAAAATCTCGCGCTCGGCGTGAGCGTCGTGATCGTCGCGCCGCTGACGCGCGAGGTGCGCAATGGACGCCTTTTCGATCGCGCGTGGCTCGGCATCGATGACGATGTCGCCATAAGCGTCGTCTGGGTGCATGTCGATGAAGATGTGGCGCGCGAACGGATCGTCGCGCGCGGCGATCCGAACGATGCGTACAAGCTCGCGCATTGGGAGGAATATCGCAAGCGCCTCTTCGTCCCCGATGAAGCGCTCGCGCGGACGCTCGTGATGTTCGACAACACGACGCCATCCGGTGAAGCCGGCGGCGAACTGGTCGCGCGCCTCGTCGCTTAAGCCGCCGCGAGCTGGCGTGCCGTCGCGACCGCGTTGGCGCCTTCGTACAGCTTGCCGAAGCGGTTGTTGAGGAACGCGTCGAGCGGCACCTGCTCCTGACGCACGAAGCCGCTCTGCGGCAGCACGCCTTCGCGGAAGAGATCCAGTTCCGCGCAGATCGCGCCGGCGGTCGTGATCTGGATCGCGCTCATCGGCACGCCGCACACATCCTTCGCGAAGATCTTGCGCGTGAACACGTCCTGCACGAGTTGCCCGCGCCGCATGCCCGTCACCGTGACGAAGATCAATACGACGTCCTGTGCCGTCGAAGGCACCGCGCGCTTGAGCATCGTTTTGAGACCGTCGCGATCGGTGGACATACGCAGATCGTCGAGCAGGAACTTCATCAGATCGCGATGCCCCGGATAGCGCACCGATTTGTAGTCGAGCGTCTCGACCTTGCCGGCAAGCGTTTCGCAGAGCGTGCCGAGCCCGCCCGATGTATTGAACGCCTCGTACTCGATGCCATCGAGCGAAAAATGCTCGACGCCTTCGAGCGGCTGCACCCATTGCGTGCGGCCTTCGCGGATCGCCTCGCACGGCTGGCAATACTCGTTGATGAGCCCGTCGATGCTCCATGTAAGGTTGTACTTCAGCGCATTGGTCGGAAACTCGGGCAGCGCGCCGACGCGCATCTTTACTTCGCGCACGTCGTCGAGACGCTTCGCCAGATCGTGCGCGACGATGCCGATGAAGCCCGGCGCGAGACCGCATTGCGGCATGAACGCGAGCTCGGAGTCGTCGGCGATCGCGCGGATCGCGTGCGTCGCGCGCACGTCTTCGGTGAGGTCGAAGTAATGCACGCCCGCCGCTTTCGCCGCCGATGCGACGTTGATCGCGAGGTAATACGGCAGCGCATTGATGAGCGCGTCGAAACCGATCAGCGCCTGACGAAGCGCGGGCGTATCGGCGGAATCGACGCGGCGCGTCGGGATGCCTTGCGCATCGATGAGCGCGAGCGCGTGTTCGTCGCGATCGAAGGCGACGACGTCGAAATCCCCCGTTTCACGCAGCAAATGCGCAATGCTTTGACCGATCAGTCCGGCGCCGACGAGGGCCACTTTCATATTCGTCTCCTGTATGTGCGAGTTAGCCGATACACCTGTTCACACAGTTTAGGAGCGCGCGAATATTGATCCTAGACGCAAAATGATGCGCTTCGACGACGGTTTTCGTCGTTTCGACGATCGGTCGATCCCATTTGTATCGTCGAGTCTCAACCGGCGCGATCGATCTTGCGCGCGAGGATGATCGACGTCGTCGTCCGTTCGACGCCTTCCAGCACGCCGATCTCGTCCAGCAGGTCGTTCAGGCGGTCCGGCGAATCGGCGCGCAGCCATGCGACGTAATCGAATTCGCCGCTCACCGCGCAGAGCAACTGAATCTCCGGCATGCGTGCGAAGCGCTTCTGCAGATCGCGGCCGTATTTCGGCGTGAGCTTGATGCCGACGTACGCCTGAATGCTTGCATCGAGCACATCCTGGCCGAGCCGCACGCCGTAGCCCGCGATCACGTTGTTCTTTTCGAGCCGCGCCATGCGGGCGATCACCGTCGTGCGCGCAACGCCCAGTTGCCGCGCGAGATTCGCGACGCTCTCGCGCGCGTTCATCTGCAGAAGCGCGACGAGATTGCGATCGATGTCGTCGAGCTGATCGAGGCGCGGCGGTCTCATGTGGGCGTCGTCCTTGGCGTTTTGTGTTTTGGGTTATGCGTTTTGAATGCCGTCTGGCATCCGGCATTTTGTGTTTGCATTATCGCCGAGACGCTGCGATACGAACGCCGGTCAGACACCGAGCTTCGTCACCATGAAATCGACGAAACTCGCGAGCTTGGGCGTCGCGCGCGTATCGCGCGGATAGACGAGATGAACGGGCGAAGGCTTCGGCAGAAAGTCCTGGAGCACCGCGACGAGCGCGCCGCTCTTCAGTTCGTCTTCGACGAGCGCATGCGGTTGAAGCACGAGGCCGAAGCCGGCGAGCGCGGCCTTCCTGAGCGCCTGCCCGTTATTCGTGCGAAAGCGCGCGGACTGCGTGCGGCGCGCATGCATCGCCTCGTCCTCGCCTTCGAGCCGCCAGCTCGCCTCGCGGCCGAGATGCAAGAAGCCGAGGCACTCGTGGCTCGCGAGATCGGCGGGGGTCGCGGGCGTGCCCGCGCGCGCAAGATAGGAAGGCGACGCGCATACCGTCATCGCATACGGCTTGAGCGGCCGCGCGACGAAGCTCGAATCGGCGAGCGTGCCGATACGCACGGCGGCGTCGAATCCTTCCTCGACGATATCGACCATGCGGTTGGTCAGATCGAGCTCGACGCTGATCTGCGCGAACGCCGCGAGAAACTCGGTCACGGCGGGCGTGACGAACTGCACGCCGTAAGTCAGCGGCACGGTGACGCGCAATACGCCGCGCGGCGTCGCGCTCATCGATTCGGCGAGGGTGTCGGCAGAATCGACTTCCGCGAGAATGCGGCGGCAGCGTTCGTAATATTCACGGCCGATCTCGGTCAGGCTCTGACGACGCGTCGTGCGGACGATGAGACGCGCATCGAGCCGCGCCTCCAGCGCCTGCAAGTGCTTGCCCGCCATCGGCGCCGAGATCGAAAAGCGCTCGGCCGCGGCGCTCAGACTGCCCGCCTCGACGATCGCGACAAAGACCCGCATGCTCAACAAGGTATCCACTGCGTTTTTTCCAGAGACGTTTCGAATGTAAGCAGTTGTGGCAATGCGGGCGAATCCGCATGCAATCGTGATACTAATATCCGCCGATGGCGTGATCTTCGCTGCTTTGCATGCAGCTTACGAAGCACGCCGCTTCCTATATCGATCGAAGGTACTTTGAATGAAAAGAACACTCGTTGCATTGGCCGCTTTCTGCGCACTGAGCCCGGTTTTCGCGCAGAGTTCGGCGCCCACGGCCGCATCGGCGCCCGCCGCGCAGGACGCTGCGTCCGCACCGGCCGCCAGCAAGCGCGAGGCGCGCGTCGAGGAGCGTATCGCGGAACTGCATTCGAGCCTCAAGATCACGCCGCAGCAGGAAGCGCAGTGGTCGAAGTTCGCCGATGTAATGCGCGACAACGGCCGCACCATGGCCGATCTGTACCGCCAGCGCATCGCGCAGCGCGACACGATGTCCGCGCTCGACGACATGAAGCAATACGAGCAGATCACGCAAGCCAACGCGGACGGCACGAAGCGGCTCGTCGAAGCTTTCGAGCCGCTTTACGCGAGCCTTTCGCCCGAGCAGAAGAAACTCGCCGATACGAGCTTCCGCTCGGAGCACGGCAAGGCGCGCCGCGGCGGCGCGCATCATCGTTCGCGCGCGGCGGGCGCGGATGCGGCATCGACGACGAAGCCCTGAACGAGCGCCGGGTCGGAAAGCCCGCATCGCATGATGCGGGCTTTTTTGCGTCCGCCGAGTGCAAAATGACGCGAATGCCGTTACGATCCGCTCCCTCACCATCTTCGCCGATCGCACCATGCTCCATCTTTCGCAACTCGATCTCGCCACCGATCCCGCCGCACGCCGCGTCGTGAAGGACGAAGCCGTCACCGTCGAATTCGCGGCTGCCGCGGGCGAACTCATAAGCCTCGAAGGGCCGAACCGCTATGCAAGCGGCGATGCGATCGTCACCGCTTCCAGCGGCGAGCGCTGGGTCGTGTCGCGCGAACGCTTCGATCCGAAGTACGTGCCGGAAGGCGGCATCGCGCACGGCGAGGCGGGCATCTATCGCAACCGTCCGAACGTCGTGCTCGCGAAGCAGATGCACGAACCCTTCTCGATCGCGCGATCCGCGGCAGGCGACATCCTCACCGGCGCTGCCGGCGACTGGGTCATGCAATACGCGCCGGGCGATTTCGGCGTCGTGAAGGCAGCGCGCTTCGCGAAGGTCTATCGCGAAGCCTGAGCGCGCTCACGCGAAGTCCTCGCCCATCTCGATGTCCACGTCGCGCGGCACGGTCTGGCCGTCCGCGTACATCTCTTCGAGCGATCCGAGCGTCGCTTCCACATAGGCACGCAGCACCGCGTAACTGCGCGCGTGCATGCGTGGCGGCAATGCGCGATAACGCGCGAGCGCGGCCGGATCGAAACGCACGTCGATCGTGATGCGCCGCGCGCTCGAACCGAAGCGCATCGCCACGTAATGAATCACGAGCGATGTGCGGCCTTCATCGTCCTTGCGTTCGGCGAACTGCGTCTGCTCGGGAAAGAGATCGCAGATCACATGCGCGAGCATGTCGATATCCGCGCTCGGGCAGTCGTATTGATAGTCGTCCATTCGATGTCGATATTTGATTCAGGCAGGCGCGGATGCGCTCAACCGCCGCGCGCCGCGGCTCGCCGGTAGTAGCGCACGAGCGCCACCGCGACGATCGCGCCGAGCACGAGATACACCGCATCGGCGGCGATAAGCGGCACGAGCCGCGCCTGAAAAAGCGCGGCTGGCAAGCCGACGAGCGCATGCGCGGCAACGAGGACTGGGAGCGCGTGACGCGAACGCTCGCGCAGCATTTGCCACATCAGCGCGGAAAAGCCGAGTTGCAGCACGAACGCACTCGCACGCTCAACGAGGAAGATGCCCGCCGACACCGGCGACAGACTCATCAGCACGAGATGAATGCGCGCGATCGCTTCGAGCGGCGCGGTCGCGAAATGCGCGTCGAGCGTGCCGCGATTCGCGAGCACCGCATAGACGATCCATTGCACCTGCACGAGCACGCCGACGATCCACGCCTCCGCCCCGCCGTGCCCGATGCCGTAGCCGAGCGCCGGACCGTGCCGGTCGAGCGCGTCAGGCTCGCGCGAGATGAGCCATTTCATCGCGAGAAAGCGTCCGACTTCCTCGCACAGCCCCGCCGCGAGCGCGCCATAAACGATGAACACGGCCGGATTGACGAGCCACGCCGACGTGACGGGATTGCTCAGCATGAAGCCGTGCAGCGCGCGTTCGATGACCATCGCGAAGAGCGCGAACACGGCGATGCCGAGAATCGCGTAGCGCGGCACGATCGCGAAGCGCGGCCGCAGCTTCCTGTACAGCACGATGGGCATGGCCGCGATGATGAGCGTCGCGAGCGCGAGGCTCAGCAACGTCGTAACACTGATCATTCAGATTCCTTGTGAAGCTTGTTGCTCGTCGTTGTGATTCGCGCGTGTCGTCGATGCGCGCACGACGAGTTCGCCCGGCAGCAGACATTCGCGCGCGGGCATCGCGGCGCCGCCGAGACGCTCATGCAGAAATTCGACCGCGCGCCGGCCGATATCGTACGTCGGCTGGCGGACCGCCGTCATGCCGGCGAGCTGCGCCCATTCGGAATCGTCGATTGACATCAGCGCGACGCTCGCCTGCCAGTCCGCGCCGTGGCGTTCCTTCAGATGCACCGCGACGCGCAGCGCGACCGGCCCGTTCGCCGCGAAGAGCGCGACGCGCTTGCCCGCGGCTTTCGCCGCCGTGACGCGCGTGTCGAGTTCCGTGAGCGCGGGCGCCGCATCGGCGAGATCGATCACGAACGTCGAGCCGCTTGCATGGAGCGCCGCGACGGTTTCGCGAAACGCGGCTTCGCGCAGACGCCGCGAGCTGACATGCGTGACCGGCTGCACGACGAACAGCAGCTCGTCGAAACCTTCGTCGACGAGATGACGCGTCGCGATCTGCACGGCGGCGGGATTGTCGAGCCCGACCATGTCGGTGATGAAACCTTCGACCGAGCGATCGACGAGCACGACCGGAATGCCGCCGCGCGCAAAGCCTTGCAGCAGTTCTTCCTTCACGCCGAGCGCGTTGACGATGACGCCTTCGACGCGATACGTCGTCAGCAATTGCAGATAGCGCCGCTCCATGTCGATCTCGTTGGCTGCGTGACAGATGAGCGGCATATAGCCGAGCGCGTGGCACGCTGCTTCGACGCCTTGCAGCACTTCGACGGAATACGGGTTCGTGAGGTCGGCGAGCAGCATGCCGATCAGACGATTGCGGCCGCGCTTCAGGCCGCGCGCCATCTGATTCGGCCGATAGTCGAGCTTGGCGATGGCCGCCTCGATGCGCTCGCGCAGATCGGGCGACAGCACGCCGAGCTCGCCGTTCAGATAGCGCGAGATGCTGGTCTTGCCGGTGCCTGCTTCGCGGGCGACATCGGTGATGGTCGCGCGGCGCGCGCCGAATGCAGGCGGGCGGTTCGTCAATGTGGGGTCGTCGGACATAGTGGTCGTGGGCGCGCGCTTCGCCGTGAAGCGAGTCGCGATGCCGTCATTATCGTTCTCCTCGCATCGCGCATGTTAGCGCATGACCGGGCGACCCACGGTTTCAGCGCGCGAGCACGTCGGGATTGACGATGTTCTGCGTGAGCGTGCCGTTCAGTGCGCCGATGAGATTTTCCGCGGCGTTTCGCGCCATCGCGTGACGCGTTTCGTGCGTGGCCGAGCCGATATGCGGCAGTGCGACGACGTTTTTCATCGCGAGCAGCGGCGAGTCGGCGGGAAGCGGTTCCTGCTCGAACACGTCGAGGCCTGCACCGCGGATCGTGCCGTTTTTTAGCGCATCGATGAGCGCGTTTTCATCGACGGTCGGTCCGCGCGAGGCGTTGATCAGAATCGCGCTCCGTTTCATTTTCTGCAATTCGTTCGCCCCGATGAGACCGCGCGTTTCCGGCGTGAGCGGCACTTGCAGGCAGACGAAATCGGATTGCGCGAGCAGTTCGTCGAGCTCAACACGCTTTGCGCCGTATTCCTTTTCGGCCTGCTCGTTCGCGCTGCGATTCGTGTAGAGCACGTTCATGCGAAAGCCGAGCGCCGCGCGCCGTGCGACGGCCCCGCCGATGCGTCCCAGGCCGACGATGCCCAGTGTCTTGCCTTGCACGTCGACGCCGAAACACGCTTCACCGATGCTTGCCTTCCAGTTGCCTTGCTTGACCCATTCGGCGAGTTCGACGACGCGGCGCGCGCTTGCGAGGATCAGCGCGAAGACCGTGTCGGCGGTGGATTCGGTGAGCACGTCCGGCGTGTGCGTAAGCACGATGCCGCGGCGGGTGAGGTCTTGCACGTCGAACTGGTCGAAGCCTACGGAGATCGTCGACAGTGCTTTCAGGCGGTGGGCGCCTTCGATCATGTCGGGGGAGATCTTTATGCTCGCACCGATGGCGCCGTCGGCGGTTGTTAGCGCTTGCACGAATGCGGCGTGGTTTTTCGGATCGATGTTCACCACTTCCGCGTGGGCGCGGAGATAGGCTTCTACGTCGCTTGGCAACGCCTTGTAGGCTACGATTTTTTTGGTCATGGTTTGCTTTGTCCGGGTTGGTTGGCTCGGGCTTCTGTGGAATCCCGTTTTCGTGTCGGTCTATTGGCACTGCCCCTGTGCGGGGCGGCAGTCACTTTCTTTGCCGTCGACCAGAGTTAGCGCTTTAGCGCTTACTCTGGTCCTGTGCAAAGAAAGCAACCAAAGAAAGCAGCTTCCGATACGCCCGCGGTCACACGCAATTTGGGTAGTCCTCTCGTCCATCGTGGGCTGCCTAAAGAGTGCCCTCAGACACCTAATCGGGCTTGGCTCGCGCACGGTCTGTCACATCGCACCACACACCAAACTGGTTCAGCACCATATGGCTCCAGCCCGCTTCGCGGCCGACCGGTCAATCGGGGATGCATGTGCTTCTCTACTAATGTCTCCGTCTCACTGCACTGGCAGCCCGTCGGTTTCCCTTGCAGACCCGGCGGCAGCGCGTAGCGCTGTGCCGAAGCAGTTTCGTGCTGAACCAGTGTCCTTGGAAAACTAGCTCGTCAGACCGCGCGCGATCCAAGCCCGATTAGGTGTTTGAGGGCACTCTTTAGGCGAGTGCCACCTAGGACGAGAGTACTACCCAACGTGCGTGTGACCGCGGGCCGTGACGAGCTGCTTTCTTTGGTTACTTGTATATTGAATCTGGCGTCCGGAAGCTGATCTCTCCCGTTCGCTCGAAGCGGTAGC
>NZ_JALQDZ010000011.1:0-46165 GCF_023630985.1 Caballeronia sp. ATUFL_F1_KS39
TGATGCGCGACGGCACAACTTGGAATCCCCCAAAACCATGATCCTTACCAACTCAACCCTTGACGCTCAATACAGTTGCTTTCTTTGCACAGGACCAGAGTAAGCGCTAAAGCGCTAACTCTGGTCGACGGCAAAGAAAGTGACTGCCGCCCCGCACAGGGGCAGTGCCAATAGACCGACACGACAACGGGATCCGGCGAAACCGAAAGCAAAAGCGAAAAGCGAAAGCAAAAACCTCAAGGCCTCACAACAACCCCAGCCCGAACCGCCGCCTGCGGCTTAACCGCCAGCGTAAGCCAAACAGCCATCAACAACGCGGCGCTCATGAAAACGTAAGAGGCAGAGGGCGATCCAGTAGCCCCATTCAAATACCCCACAAAATACGACCCGACGAACGACCCCAACGCCCCCATGCTATTGATGAGCGCCATCGCCCCCCCGGCGACATTCTTCGGCAGCAACTCCGGCACGATCGCAAAGAACGGCCCATAGGGCGCATACATCGCAGCCCCTGCGATCACGAGCAACGCATAAGAAGCCCAGAAGTTCGTCGACCCGAGAAGGTAGGAACCGGCAAACGCCACCGCGCCGATCAGCAGAAACGGCCACACAAAAGCCTTGCGTGCCTGAAGCTTGTCTGAGGCCCACGAAGCCAGCAGCATCGCGATGGTCGCCGCAAGATACGGCACCGCCGACAGCCAGCCCGTCTCGACCATCCCGAGCGTCGATCCGCTCTTGAGAATCGAAGGCAGCCACAGCACGAACCCATACACGCCGATGCTCCAGCAGAAATACTGCGCACACAGCTTGATCACCGCCGGCGACTTGAACGCCTCGCGATAGTTCTTCACCGGCTTGATCGCGGCCTGCTCGGCGCGCAAGGTCGCATCGAGATCGTTCTTTTCCTGATCCGTGAGCCAGCTCACCTGTGCGGGCTTGTCCTTCACGATGAACCACCAGATCACCGCCCACACCACCGCCGGCAAACCTTCCGCGATGAACATGTGGCGCCAGCCGAACGAGTTCACGAGATAACCGGATACGACCGACATCCACAGCACCGTCACCGGATTGCCGAGAATCAGAAACGTATTCGCACGCGAGCGCTCCGACTTCGTGAACCAGTTCGCGATGAAGACGAGCATCGCCGGCATCACCGCAGCCTCGACGACGCCGAGCACGAAGCGGATCGCCATCAACGAAGGGATATTGCTCACCATGCCCGTGAGCGTCGCGCAGCCGCCCCACAGCACGAGACTCCAGAACACGAGCTTCTTCACGCTGCGCCGTTCGGCATAGATCGCGCCCGGAATCTGAAAGAAGAAATAGCCGAGAAAAAACAGCGCGCCGATCAGCGAGGACAGTCCCTTGCTGATGCCCAAATCCTGATTGATGCCCGCCGCCGCCGCGAAACCGTAGTTGGCGCGGTCGAGATACGCGAGGCTGTACGTGATGAAGACGATCGGCATGATCGCCCACCAGCGGCGCACGGCCAGCGTGGGATTGGAAGAACTTTGCATGGTTGTCTCCGAACGCAATTCGGTTGAGTCTCGGTTGGTGGCTTTCAAGCCAGATCGAACGCGGCTTTGGCCGTCTTGTCGTTGGAATCCTGTGCTTCGAGCAGATCGAGCGCGGCGCGCGTCGGCAGTCCTTCGCTGTCGCCGATCACCTGAATCGCCAGCGCGCCGATGCGATTGCCGCGCGCGATCGCGTGACGCACATCGCGTCCCTCGAGCAGCGCGCTCACGACGCCGACCGCGAAGCCATCGCCCGCGCCGACCGTATCGACGACCTTCTCGACCGGCACGCCCGGCACGATGCCCTGCTCGCCGTCCGCCGTGCGGAAATACGCGCCGTGCGCGCCCAGCTTCACGACGACGCCCTTCGCTCCCCGATCGAGATAAAACGCGGCGATGTCCTCGGGCTTCGCATAGCCCGTCAGCGTCAATCCTTCGGACACCCCCGGCAGCACCCAGTCGGCGAGCGCGGCGAGCGCATTGAGCGATTCGGCCATCGCCTCGCGCGACGGCCACAGCGTCGGACGCAGATTCGGATCGAACGAGATCGTCTTGCCCGCTGCCCGCATTTCGCGGGCCATGTGGAACGCAAGCTCACGCGAGGTCGCCGAGATCGCGGGCGCCACGCCCGTCAGATGCAGATGACGCGCGCCGAGCACGTAATCGGCGGCGTAGTCGTCGAGCGACAAATGGCTCGCGGCCGAACCCTTGCGGAAATACTCGACGGCCGGATCGCTGCCGTCGTCGCACTTGCCTTTGAGCTGAAAGCCCGTCGGATAACGCTCGTCGATCGTCACACGGCGCGCGTCGATGCCTTCGGATGCGAGTACGTCGAGCACATAGCGCCCGAACGAATCGTTGCCGACGCGGCTCATCCAGCCCACCTTGAAACCAAGGCGCGACAAACCGATCGCGACGTTCAGATCCGCGCCCGCGACGCGCTTCGTGAATTGACCGGCCTTCGCGAGATCGCCGGTAACGGCGGCGACGAACATCGTCATCGCTTCGCCGTAAGTGACGACGTCGAGGACTTCAGGCTTGGCTTGCATGTCGGGTTCCTTTGCAGATGAATGCTGAATGCAAAATGCGTAATTCAAAGTGGCATTCAAAATGCCGCGATTCGTGCGACCTGGCGCGCCGCGTCGGCGTCGAGCGAACCGTCCGCGCCCGGAATGAACGGATATTCGATGCCGCGCGGCACATCGCCCGGCAACTGCGCGAGCAGCGTCGCGAAACGCGCGTCGCCGTTCGCGGGCGCGGCGGCAAAACGGCGCGCGCCCTCGGCCATCACCGCCTTGCAGTGCACATACGCGACGTGCGGCGCGAGGCGCTGCGCCGCGTCGAGCGGATCCTGCTCCGCCCAGTGCCAGTTTCCGGTGTCGAAAGTCATCGCGAGGCCGCTTCGCGCGGGCAGCGCGGCGAAGAGCGCATCGAACGCGCCGATCGTGCCGCCTGCCTTCAGCTGTCCGTTTTCGACGACGACGCGCGCTTTCGACGCGGCGATCGCCGACATCAGGCGATCGAGCGTGGCCGGATCGGTCGCGACACCACGCTCCGCGCCGCCCAGTTGCAGCTTGACGATGCGCGCGTCCATCGCCGCTGCCTCGTCGATGGCGAGCCGCAGCGAATCGAGATCGAGCGCGCCGTCGTCGCGGAACAGCGTCGCGGGCGTCGAATGGACGGCCCACAATCCGTGCGCGCGAATCCGTGCGCCGAGCTGCGCGAGTGCATCGGGCTGCGAATTGGCGTCATCGGCGAACAACTCGCGACGCACTTCGAAACCATCCGCACCCGCGCGCGCCGCGACCGCCGCCCACGCGGCGTGGCCATCGCGACGGATCGCATCGGCGCCGAACGCGCTCGCTACGATCACGACTTCTGCGCGGTTTTCATCGATGCGGGATTTTTGATTCACTCGCTTCTCACTATGGGTTTTGGCCTCGAAATTCCTCGGTGGAACCGGTTCCATAAACGATTTTCGAAAAGGACGCCGCAGCGCCCCTGTTGAGAACGAATGGTGCGTCAGACCGCCATCGACGCGCCATAGTGGAATTCCCTAGCCGATGAGACCCGGTTCCTCGCACAACTCCAGGAAACGCGCCGCGACGCGTGACGGCGTTGCCGCGTGCGGCAGCAAAATGGAAAAACGCCGCGTGAGCGGTCGCGGCGCGATACGCACGCGACGCAACGCGCTGTCCTCGTGGCGGATCGACATCGCCGATACGAAGCCGATGCCCATGCCCGCGCGCACCGCCTCCTTCACGCCCTCGACGCCCGCGATTTCCAGCGCGACGCGCATGGGCGCATCGCAATCGGCGAACGCGCGCTCGATGATCTGCCGCACGCCCGAGCCGGGCTCGCGCAGCACGAGCGGATGCTCGCTCAGCTGATCGAGCGTGGCGGCATCGCGCCCGTCGGCAAGCGGATGACCATTCGGCAGGATCGCGACGATTTCGTCCTCGCGCCACGGTGTGACGGTGGTGCCGAGCGGCAGATCGTGTCCCGGCGCGCCTTCGACCAGCGCAATATCGAGCGAGCCGAGCGCAGCGACGATGTCGGCGGTATTGCCGTCGATGGTCGTCACGACGACTTCCGGAAAGCGCTTGTGAAACGCAGCGATCAGATACGGCAGCAAATAACTCGCTGGCGTCGTGCTCGCGCCGATGCGCAGCGTGCCGCGCTCCAGCCCGCGCAATGCGTCGCGCAGCGCGTGCGCCGCGCGAAATGTCTCGCGCAGGCGTTCCGCATGGCCGAGCAACTGCTCGCCGGCTGCGGTCAGGCGCACGCCGCGGCCATCACGCTGATAAAGCGGCTCGCCGAATTCCTCCTGCAGCAGGCGCAACTGCCCCGACACTGCGGGCTGCGACAAATGCAAGGCCACCGCCGCCCGGCTGATGTTGCCGTGCTCTGCGACCGTTGCGAACGTTATCAGCTGTTCCGGGGTCATCTGTTTTAAATATAAGGTGGTCCGATACTTCCCATTCTAAATCACGATTTTTCATATTCATATATCGAGAATAGGATTAGCCCATCGAGTCATCATCGTCAAACGGGTTCATCCATGTCCACGGTTCAGTCCGCCCAAACGCTCGCGCCGGCCGCATCATCCAGACGCGGGCAACTCAACGGCATTCTCTTCGTCGCCTTGTTCGCCGCCGCCGTCACGCGCCTCGCTTCGCTGCCCGCTATCGCCGGGCTCGGCATCAGCCCGCTGATCGTCGGCATCGTCGCGGGCGCGATCTACGGCAATGCGCTGCGTCACGGCATGCCGGAAAGCTGGGCGGCCGGCGTCAACTTCTCCGCGCGCAAGCTGCTGCGCATCGCGGTCGCGTTCTTCGGGCTGCGCATCAGCCTTCAGGAAATCGCGCAAGTCGGCGTGTCGGGTTTCACGGTGTCGGTGCTGGTCGTGGTCAGCACGCTCGTCATCGGTACGTGGGCCGGCATGAAGCTGATGAAGCTCGATCGCGATACCGCACTCCTCACGGCAGCCGGCAGCGCGATTTGCGGCGCGGCCGCGGTGCTCGCGTTCGAATCGACGTTGCAATCGAAGCCGCACAAGAGCGCGATGGCGGTGGGCAGCGTCGTGCTGTTCGGCACGCTCTCGATGTTCCTCTACCCGCTCGCGTTCAACGCCGGCTGGCTGCATCTCGATACGCTCGGCGCGGGCCTCTTTTTCGGCGGCACGATTCACGAAGTGGCGCAGGTCGTCGGTGCGGCGAGCAACGTCAGCCCGGAAGCGACGCATATCGCGACCATCGTCAAGATGACGCGCGTGATGCTGCTCGTGCCCGTGCTGCTCGTGATCGGTTTCTGGATCAGCCGCTCGCGCAACACGGCGGACGGCGCGGCGCAAGGCAACGGCAAGATCGCGGTGCCCTGGTTCGCGCTCGGCTTTCTCGCGCTCGTCGTCGTGAATTCGCTGCACGTTCTGCCCGATGCCGCCACGAGCACGATCAACACGCTCGACACCTTCGCGCTCACGATGGCCATGACCGCGCTCGGCATGGAGACGCGCATCGCGCAGATCCGTCAGGCCGGCCCGCGTGCGCTTGCAACCGGCGCGATCCTGTATGCGTGGCTGGTCGGCGGCGGCCTCGCGATCACGCTCGGCGTCGAACGCCTCTTCGGCTGATCGATCGCCGATGCAGTGAAGTACCGAATCGCGCGAACGTCCCCGTCGCGCGATAACGCTTTAGAAGGAGCACTCATGGAACACGGCGCTCGTACCCAGAACGAGAAGCTCGATGTCAAGACCACGACGTGCTACATGTGCGCGTGCCGTTGCGGCATCCGCGTGCATCTGCGCGACGGCGAAGTCAGATACATCGACGGCAATCCGAACCATCCGCTCAATCAAGGCGTGATCTGCGCGAAAGGCGCGTCGGGCATCATGAAGCAGTATTCGCCCGCACGCCTCACGCAGCCGCTGATGCGAAAACCCGGCGCACTGCGCGGCGAAGCGCAGTTCGAGCCGGTCTCGTGGGAGCTCGCGCTCGATACGCTCGAAAAGCGTCTCGCACACCTGCGCGCCACCGATCCGAAAAAATTCGCGCTCTTCACCGGACGCGACCAGATGCAGGCGCTGACCGGCCTCTTCGCGAAGAACTTCGGCACGCCCAACTACGCGGCCCACGGCGGCTTCTGCTCGGCGAACATGGCCGCGGGCATGATCTATACGATCGGCGGCTCGTTCTGGGAATTCGGCGGCCCGGATCTCGACCGCGCGAAGCTCTTCTTCATGATTGGCACGGCGGAGGATCATCACTCGAATCCGCTCAAGATCGCGATATCGAAATTCAAGCGCGCGGGCGGACGCTTCATCGCGATCAATCCGGTCCGCACGGGCTACGCGGCCATCGCCGACGAATGGGTGCCGATCCGCCCCGGCACAGACGGCGCGCTTTTCATGGCGCTGATCCACGAACTGATCGCCGCCGACGCCTACGATCACGAATTCGTCACGCGCTATACGAACGCGGCCGAACTGCTCGATATGAACGAAGCGAGCGACACGTTCGGCCTTTTCGTGAAGGACGAAAGCGCGGCCGAATCGAATCCGCTCTTTCCGCAGAATCATCTTTGGTGGGACACGAAGACGAATCGCGCGGTCGCGCATCACGCCGACGATGCCGCGCCCGCGCTCGATGGCCGCTACACGCTCGACGACGGCACGAGCGTCGCGCCCTCCTTCGCGTTGCTGCGCGAGCAGGTCGCAACGTGCACGCCGGAATGGGCCGCCGAGATCACCGGTATTCCCGCCGCGACGATCGAACGCCTCGCCGCCGAAATGATCCAGACGAGCCGCGATCACAAGATCACGCTGCCGATTCAATGGACCGATTGTTGGGGCAGGAAGCACGACACCGTGACGGGCAACCCGATCGCCTTTCACGCGATGCGCGGTCTCGCCGCGCACTCGAACGGCTTCCAGTCGATCCGCGCGCTCGCCGTGCTGATGTCGCTGCTCGGCACGATCGACCGTCCGGGCGGTTTCCGGCACAAGTCGCCGTTTCCGCGCGCGGTGCCGCCATCGGCGAAACCGCCGAATCACCCCGATCAGGTGAAGCCGAACACGCCGCTCGCGAGCGGGCCGCTCGGCTGGCCCGCCGCGCCGGAGGACCTCTTCATCCACGACGACGGCACGCCGGTTCGCATCGACAAGGCGTTCTCGTGGGAATATCCGCTCGCGGTGCACGGCGTGATGCACAGCGTCATCACGAACGCATGGCGCGGCGATCCGTACCCCATCGACACGCTGATGATCTTCATGGCCAACATGGCATGGAACTCGTCGATGAACACGATGGAAGTGCGCAACATGCTCGCCGACAAGCACGTCAACGGCGAATACAAGATTCCGTTCATCGTCGTGTGCGATGCGTTCCAGTCGGAGATGACCGCATTCGCCGATCTCATCCTGCCCGACACGACCTACCTCGAACGACACGACGCAATGTCGATGCTGGACCGCCCGATCTCCGAGTTCGACGGTCCCGTCGATTCCGTGCGCGTGCCGGTCGTGCCGCGCACCGGCGAATGCCGTCCGTTCCAGGAAGTGCTCGTCGAGCTCGGCAGCCGCCTGAAGCTGCCCGCGTTCACGACGCCCGAAGGCACGCGCAAGTATCGCGACTATCCGGATTTCATCGTCAATCATCAGACGGCGCCGGGGTCGGGCGTGGGCTTTCTGATCGGCTGGCGCGGCAAGGACGGCAAGGACGCGCTCGTCGGCGAGCCGAATCCGAATCAATGGGAAGAGTACGCAAAGCACGATTGCGTCTACCACTACACGCTGCCCCAAGAGCTGCAATACATGCGCGGCCAGAACGGGCCGTACCTGCAATTCGCCGTCGATAAAGGTTTTCGCAAGTTCAACGAGCCGATCCTGATCCAGCTCTATTCCGACGTGATGCAGAAGTTCCGCCTCGCCGCGCAGGGTCGCACGAAAGGCCGGCAGCCGCCGGAACACTTGCGCGCACGCATCGAGGAATATTTCGATCCGCTGCCCTTTTGGTACGCGCCGCTGGAACTCGATACGACCGATCTCGCGCAGTATCCGCTCGCGGCCGTCACGCAGCGCCCGATGGCGATGTATCACTCGTGGGACTCGCAGAACGCGTGGCTGCGGCAGATTCACGGCGAGAACCTGTTGTACATGAATCCGCGCATGGCGAAGGCGAACGGCATCGAGGACGGCGGCTGGATTTACGTCGAATCGCAATGGGGCAAGGTGCGCTGCATGGCGCGCTATAGCGAAGCCGTCGAGCCCGGAACGGTGTGGACGTGGAACGCGATCGGCAAGGCATCGGGCGCGTGGAGCCTCGGTCCCGACGCGAACGAATCGCAGCGGGGCTTTTTGCTCAATCACCTCATCACGGATGAGCTTCCTGCGTCCGCGCGCGAAGGCCTGCGCTTTTCGAACTCCGATCCGATCACCGGACAAGCCGCGTGGTACGACGTGCGCGTGCGCGTCTATCCCGCCGAAAGCGATGCCGATCACACGCTGCCGCAATTCGCGCCGATGCGTCCATCGCCCGGCATGACGGGATCGGTTCAACGCGTCGTGCAGACGTACTTCGCCGGACGCGGCGAGTTCGCGGCGCGCTTGCGCAACGCCATCAAGCGCGACGTAAAAAACTGAAGGAGACCGGCATGACTCAAATGGCCCTGGTGATCGATCTGAACGTCTGCGTCGGCTGCCACGCCTGCGTGACGAGCTGCAAGGAATGGAACACGTCCGGCGAAGCTGGCAGTCTCGCGGATCAGCGCCCGTACGACGCCGATCCGTCCGGCACCTTCTTCAACCGCGTGCAGACGTATGAAGCCGGCGAATTTCCGCTCGCCGATACGATCCACTTTCCGAAGTCGTGCCTGCACTGCGAGGATCCGCCGTGCGTGCCCGTCTGTCCGACCGGCGCGAGCTACAAGCGCAAGGAAGACGGACTCGTGCTCGTGGACTTCGACAAGTGCATCGGCTGCAAGTACTGCGCGTGGGCGTGTCCGTACGGCGCGCGCGAGCTCGACGAAGCGCGCAAGGAGATGACGAAGTGCACGCTGTGCGCCGATCGCATCTACAACGAGGCGCTGCCCGAACGCGATCGCAAGCCGGCGTGCGTGCTCGCGTGTCCGACGTCGGCGCGGCTCTTCGGCGATATCCACGATCCCGAGTCGGTCGTGTCGAAGGCGATCGAGGAGCGCGGCGGCTATCAGTTGATGCCCGAATGGGACACGAAGCCCGCGAATCATTATTTGCCGCGTCGTCCCGTGAATGCGTGCAGCAGCGGCGGCGGCTCGTGCGGCTGTCAGTCTCAAGACGCCGAAGCGCCGGACGCACCCGGAGCGCACGGCGAACTCAATCTCGCGTCGATGGCCGTGCGCGTCTGACTTTCATCGGAGCTCGAACATGAAACCCGCGTTTTCCGTCGTGTTTCTCACGACATTGAGCGGCGCCGCGCAAGGCTTGCTGATTGCGCTCGTCGGTGTCGAAGCGTGCGCGAAGCTCGGTCTGATCGACGCGCCTTCGCAACTGTTCTTCATCCTCGGCGCGGCGTTGTCGGTCGTGCTCGGCGGGCTGGGCCTCGTCGCATCGTTTTTCCATCTCGGGCATCCCGAGCGGGCATGGCGCGCCATCGCGATGTGGCGTACGTCGTGGCTGTCGCGCGAATGCCTGTGCCTGCCCGCGTTCCTCGGATGCGCCGCGTTGTACGGCTTCGCGCACTGGCTCGGCGCGCCGTGGTCGCTTGCCGTCGGCGTGATCGGCGTGATCGCGTCGGCGGCGCTTTTCGTCTGCACCGCGATGATCTACGCATGCCTGCGCTTCCTGCAGGAATGGGCGACGCCGCTCACGATGGTCAACTTCGTGCTGCTCGGCTGCGCATCGGGATTCACGCTGGCGACCGCGTGCGCCGCGTGGCTCGCGCCGTCACTGGCGGCGGGTCTCGCCGCTTGTGCGTGCACGTTGACGCTCGCGGGCTGCGCGACGCGCGTCGCCGCGCTCAAGCGCAATGCGAAGCTGCGGCCGAAATCGACCGTGCAGAGCGCGACCGGCATCAAGGGGCCGAACGTCGTGCAGAAGTCGCGGGGCTTCACGGCGGGCGCGTTCAATCTGCGCGAGTTCTTTCACGGACGCTCGGCGCAAGCGATCGCGCGCATCAAGTGGACGTTTCTCGTCGGCGCGTTCGCCGTCCCCTTCGTGCTGATGCTGCTCGGGATCGGTGCGCAATCGGTCGCGCTCTTCTGCCTCGCGTGCGTCACGCAGTATCTCGGGCTCGTCGCCGAGCGATGGTTCTTCTTCGCCGAAGCGCGCCATCCGCAGAACATTTACTACGCGCGCGCCTCGTAGTGCGCGAGGCGCGCACCAAGGTCATGCCGCGAGCTTGAGCGCTTGCTCGAAATCGGCGATCAGATCGTCGATATCTTCGATGCCCGCCGAAAGCCGCAGCATGCCGTCGGAAATGCCCATCGACTTGCGCACTTCGGGGCCGGCTTCGAAGAAGATCGTCGGCGCAACGGGAATGATGAGCGTGCGCGTGTCGCCGAGGCCCGTCGCCTTGACCGGCAACTGCAGCGCGTTGACGACATCGATCATGCGGTCTGCGCGGCGCAACTCGAACGACAGCAGCCACGACGCACCCTTGAACAGCGCCTGAGCGATCTCGTATTGCGGATGACTCTGCAATCCCGGATAAAACACGCGCCCGATGGCCTCGTGCTTCTCCAGATACTGGGCGAGCGCGAGCGCGTTCTCGCTGCACTTCGCGACGCGCAGGGCGAGCGTTTCCGCGCCCATCGCGATGGAATGCGCCTGCTCAGACGACAGCGACGCGCCCATGTCGCGCAGCCCTTTCTTGCGGACTTGCAGCAAGCCCTGTTCTTTGGATGGCGATTTGCGGTAATCATCGGCGATGTTCGGATAGGCGCTCCAGTCGAAGAGACCCGTGTCCGTCACCGCACCGCCGAGCGCCGCGCCATGACCCGCGATGGTCTTCGTCAGCGAATTGACGACGAGGCTCGCGCCGACCGCCTTGGGCCGGAACAGCGCCGGCGACGTGATCGTGTTGTCGACGACATACGCGAGGCCGCGCTCGCGGCACAACGCGCCGATGCCTTCGAGATCGGGAATCTGCGTGCCGGGGTTAGCGATGGTCTCGACGAACACCATGCGCGTATTCGGCTTGATCGCGTTCGCGACGTTCTCGGCGGAAGTTGCATCGACCATCGTCACTTCGATGCCGAGCGTGCGCAGCGTGCCGAACAGGCTGTTGGTGTTGCCGAAGACGTAGCGGCTCGATACGAGATGATCGCCCGCGCGCAGCAAGGTCAGGAAAATGGCGGTGATTCCCGCCATGCCGGTGCCGAAGCAGATCGAGCCGATGCCGTCTTCGAGGCTCGTGATCTTGCGTTCGAGCGCGGCGGTGGTCGGCGTGCCCTGACGCGCGTAGTTGAAACCGCCTTTCTTCGTGCCCTGGAAGACGCCGATCAGATCTTCCACGCGCTCGAATCCGTACTGAACCGATGTGTGGATCGGCTGGCGCACGCCGCCGTGCTCGCCGCCCGCGTTTCTGTCGCCGTGAACGATGCCTGTGGTGAAGCCTTGCTTGTTCATCTCTTCTCCGCTACTCGAAAACGCAAAACATCGATTTTGCACGATTCGCGACGAGTCATGGCATCGCCGCGCGACGGGAACGCGTGTTGCTCGTCCGCCTCTTCGTTCGCGCGTTTTCCGCCGAACGTCAAAAACGCGCACACTCACGCTTCGCCGCCGATGCGGCATGCCCCGACGAGGAGCCCTTTCTCATGGCTTACGAACTCTACTATTGGGACGGATTGCAGGGCCGAGGCGAATTCGTCCGGCTCGCGCTCGAAGATGCGGGCGCCGAATATATCGACGTCGCGCGCGAATCGAAGAACAGCGGCTACGGCATGGACGCGATGATGAAAGTCCTGAACAGCAAGACTGAGCCGCATATTCCGTTTGCGCCGCCGTTTCTCAGGGACGGCGAGCTGATCGTCCCCCACGTCGCGAACATTCTTCTTTATCTCGGGCCGAAGCTGAACCTCGCGCCGAAGGACGAGGGCCTGCGCTACGTCGCGCACGGCCTGCAACTGACGATCGCGGATTTCGTCGCCGAAGTGCACGACACGCATCATCCGCTCGCGACCGATCTCTATTACGAAGATCAAAAGGACGCGGCGAAAATCCGCACGCAGAATTTTCTGGACAAGCGCGTGCCGAAGTTCATGAAGTACTTCGAGCGCGTGCTTGCGCAGAACCCGCACGGCGATACGCAGATGATCGGCGATACGGCGACTTACGTGGATCTGTCCATCTTCCAGATCGTCGATGGCCTGCATTACGCCTTTCCGCGCGCGATGAAGGAGTTCGGCGCGCAGTATCCGCGCGTGGCCGCGATTCATGATGCGGTGCTGCAACGGCCGAACATCGCGGCTTACGTCGATTCGGAACGGCGCATCCCGTTCAACGAATCGGGCATTTTCAGGCACTATCCCGAACTCGATCAGGACGCTTGAAACCTCGACACTCACCAGGAGCCAGCATGGTAGAAACGATTCCTTCATTCGGTCTCGGCACGTTTCGCGTCGATGCCGCGAAGACCACGAACGCGGTGAAGAGCGCATTGCAGCTCGGTTATCGCCATATCGACACCGCGCAGTACTACAACAACGAAGCGGCCGTCGGTCAGGGCGTGCGCGAATCGGGCGTGGCGCGCGACGATATCTGGGTAACGACGAAAGTCTGGTGGGAACGGCTCTCGCACGACGCGCTCGTCGCGAGCCTCACGGACAGTCACGCGAAGCTCGACATCGGCACGATCGATCTCGCGCTCGTGCACTGGCCGTCGCCCGACGGCGCGGTGCCGATCGCCGAAACGCTCGCGGCGATGCAGGAAGCGCAGAAGCTCGGGCTGATTCGCCATTACGGCGTGTCGAATTTCACCGCGCCGTTGCTCGAAGAAGCGCTGAAGGCGCCGGGCGGCGACGCGATCGTCACGAACCAGATTGAAGTGAGCCCGTTTCTCGCGAACCGCGCGCTCGTCGATGCGACGCAAAAGCTCGGCGTGAAAGTGACCGCGTACATGCCGCTCGGCGAAGGGCGCGCGCATACGGACGCGACGCTCAAGGCGATCGCCGGGAAGCATGGCGCCACGCCCGCGCAGGTGACGTTCGCATGGCTGCTTTCGCGCGATATCGTGGTGCTGTCGGCATCGACGAATCCGGAGCATCAGAAAGCCAACTGGGACGCGCAGAAACTGAAGCTCGACGCCAACGACATCGCGAAAATCGATGCGCTCGACGAAGGCAAGCGCAATGCGAATCCGCCGTTCGCGCCGAAGTGGTGACGCGCGATTGCTCCGACGAAGCCCGGCCAGGCGTGTGCCGGGCTTTTTTTCGACTCTGACGAACGCGTTTCGACGTCCGCAGCGCCGCCCTGCAATGCTATCCTTGCGAGTCCCTTATTCCATTTGCTTCTAAGCATTCCACGATTTCGCAAAAGTGCTCTCCTTTCTGCTCAAGCTCCGTACACGGGCCCAACGGCTTTTCCGTCTGTCGGACTCGCATACGATGCTCGTCTGGGCGGTGGTCGTCGGCGTGGCCGGTGCTTTCGCCACCTCCGTCTTTCGCGAAGGCATTGAGATCCTTCAGCGGCTCCTCGGCAATCATTCGGAAGGTCTCGTCGCGCTCGCGCAAAGCCTGCCCTGGCCCGTGCGCGTGCTGTTGCCCGCCGTGGGGGGTCTCATCGCGGGCGTCTGCCTGCTGATCGCCCGCAAGCGCGCGAGCAAGAATGCGAGCACGGACTACATGGAAGCCGTCACCATCGGCGATGGCGTCGTGCCCGTCTGGCAAAGCGTATGGCGCAGTTTGTCGTCGCTCATCACGATTTCGAGCGGCGGCTCGATCGGTCGCGAAGGGTCGATGGTGCAACTCGCCGCCCTCGTGTCGTCGCTGATCGGGCGCTGGGTGCACTTCGATCCGCCGCGCCTGCGTCTGCTCGTCGCGTGCGGCGCGGCGGCCGGAATCACGTCGGCGTACAACGCGCCTATCGCCGGCGCGTTCTTCGTCACCGAACTCGTGCTCGGCTCGATGGCGATGGAAAGCTTCGGCCCGATCGTCGTCTCGTCGGTCGTCGCCAACATCACGATGCGCGAGTTCGCCGGCTACAGGCCGCCGTACGAGATGCCGGTGTTCCCGACCGTCACCGGCATCGAAGTGCTGCTCTTCGTCGTGCTCGGACTGCTCTGCGGCACGCTCGCGCCGCACTTCCTGCGGCTGCTCGCCGAATCGAAAAAACGCTTCTCGACCTTGCCCCTGCCCTTGCCCGTGCGCCTCGCGCTGGGCGGGCTGATCGTCGGCGTGATATCGATCTGGTGGCCCGAAGTCTGGGGCAACGGTTACGAAGTCGTGAACTCGCTGCTGCACGAACCGTGGACCTGGACCGCGCTGCTCACCGTGCTCGTCTTCAAGATCATCGCGACGGCGGCCACCGCCGGTTCGGGCGCGGTCGGCGGCATCTTCACGCCGACGCTCTTCGTCGGCGCGGTGCTCGGCTGTCTTTACGGCATCGGCGTGCATTCAATCTGGCCGGACTCCACGTCCGCGCCCTTCGCCTACGCGATGGTCGGCATGGGCGCGTTTCTCGCCGCGGCCACGCACGCGCCGCTCATGGCCATCCTGATGATCTTCGAGATGACGCTGTCGTATCAGGTCATGCTGCCGCTAATGGTTTCGTGCGTGATCGCGTACTTCATCGCGCGCACGTCCGAGCAGACGTCGATGTACGAAGTCACGCTGCGGCGCACGCGTGAAGAGAAAGAGCGCCTGCGTCTCGCCGCGACGCAGATGCGCGAGCTCGTCAAGCCCGCCGATACCGTCGTGCCGCTGTCCGCGAACATCAAGGACATGACGCGCGTGTTCCTCGAATATCCGGTGAAGTATCTGTACGTCGTCGATGACGCCGGGCGCTTTCAGGGCGTGGTGGCGCTGAAGAACATCACGTCGGATCTGCTCGACGACAAGACCTGCGCATCCAAAACCGCCGCGGATTATCTTCAGCCGGAATTCGACGTGCTCACGCCCGACATGTCGCTCGGCGAAGCACTGCAGCACTTCCTCGCGTTCCAGGGCGAACGCCTGCCGGTCATCGAAAAAAAGACGCAGCCGTTGCTGCTCGGCGTCGTGTACAAAACCTCACTTCTGGACGCATACTTCCGTCTGAACCCGACGTCGCGCTGAAACTGCGCAGCCGTGCAATTTCGCGGCGCGTCACGCTTCGCGTGCGCGCGTTTCGCGCGGGTCGGATCGACTTCACAATTCACTCGAAGTATGTCTGCGCGACGCCCACTCGTCGCGCCCGTGTGCGCGGCGCTGTCATGGTCCGAGCGCACGGCGGGTGGCGGAAATATCCATCGGCATAGGCTTTGCTTGGTCTTTTCTGCTGCCTACGTGAGGAGGGGTTGCCCGATGAAGACCTCAACGTTGTTGTCGATGGCTCTGGTTTCCGTCTCGTGCTATGCCGCGCCGCTGCACACGAGTTCGACCGACGAATCCACCGCCGCCATTGCCGCGACGCGCGCCGCGCTGCGCGTGAACGCCGCGCCCGTATCGCCGCCCGCGCCCGAAGTCGCGGCGCAGGATCTCGATCACGCGCGCTGGCGTCATGTGCCGCTGCCGAAATCGCGCACGCCGAGTCACGGCATGGCGAGCCAGACGATTCAGGTCCAGACCTGACGCGCCTCCTCATTCACTGACTCGACACCGGACCTCGGAATGACCGACACGCACGCAAAACACGCCTTGAACGACGAGCCGATCGACAACGAGATCGCCCAGGTATTACGTCTCGTGAAGTACCCCGCCAACAAGGACGCGATCGTCGATGCCGCGCGCGAGGCGGGCGTATCCAACGACGTCATCACCGTGTTCGACGGCCTGCCCGAGCAGGACTACACGGACGCGAATTCGGTCGAACAACTGCTGGGCAGCAACGGCGGTCCCGGCATTTCGATCTGAACCTGGCGCGCGGCACGATCGCGATGCACGCGCTCGCCCGTCTTCGATCAGGTCGTACAAATCTTTATTCATCAAAGACTTAACGCGTCTACGCGAGGCTTTTCAACACTACTGTCCACAGAAATTGTGGATAAGTCGGGCATCGCATCGATGTCGCGCGCGCGAGCGAAAAAGTGGCGCGATGCGCGTCGCGCGGGGATTTCAGCGCGAAATCAAGAAACTAGATGAGTCGCCAAGCGGTTTTCCACAGCCCTTTCCCCGTGCGCTGGGGATAAGTTATACAAAGCCCGATACGCATTGATGCAACCTGAAGCGCGCATGACTTTTCCTTCGGCATCAGTCATTTAGCAGACTTTTAGGCGCGTTTTCAACAGGGTGCTCCCCAATTGATGGGGACAACATGTCCGCGCGCTGATGGCGAAATTTATGTCCGCTTTGCTTTGTAATACAAAGTAAGCGGGTGGCATAATCCCGCCACTCGGGATTTGCAAATCTTCGTCCTCATGCGCAGTCGCTTCCATCAACGAACGGGTTCACTGCTGGCATTGCTCGCAATGCTGCTGATCACGTTCGCGCCGATGGTCTCGCAACTGATCGCCGCCAGCGCGCATGCCGACGAACTCACCGCCGAGCTCTGTTCGGCGCATGCGTCGACAGTCGAGCGTTGGGGCGGTCATCATTCGACGCATTCGACAGACACGCTCGCGCATCTCGACGACCAGGCTTGCGGCTACTGTCACTTCTTCGCGCACGCGCCCGCCATCTCTGCTGCACGCGCCCCCGCAGCGCTCGACGTTCCTGCACGCCGCAGCGTCGCGGCCGCGCGGATTCGCATCGAGCGTCCCCCGCCTCCTTTCACCACTGCGCAGCCTCGCGCCCCTCCGGTTCTCGTCTGATTCGTCCTAACGGATCGATTGCCTTTCGCGGCATCGAACGGCGCCGCGCGTCCATCGCGCCGCGCTCATTCATCACGAATTCGAAGAAGAACCATGCTCACTTTCAGCAAGGGGCGGCGTCGTGCCGTCCGCACACGCAGAAGCGAGGACGCTGCCATGAAGCGACTCGCCCGACAACGCGCCCTCATGACGGGGCTCACCGCGCTCGCCGCGACCCGCGCATTCGCGCAGGCCGAACCCGCGACGCTTCCCGCCGTCATCGTTCAAGGACAGGCGCAACATTCGCTGACATCGCAAAACGTCGCCGATCAGAAGCGCACGCTCGACGCGACGGTCGGCTCGGTCGGCTTCGTCGATAGCGCCGATTACCAGAACACCTACGCCTTCACGTTGCGCGACGTCCTCAAGAACGTGCCCGGCGTGTTCGTGCAGAACCGCTACGGCCAGGAGTTGCGCCTCTCGATTCGCGGCTCGGGCCTCGCGCGCGGCTATCACACGCGCGGGCTGGAGATACTGCAGGACGGCATCCCGACCAATCTCGCCGATGGCAGCGGCGACTACTATCAGATCGACCCGCTCGCGCTGCAATCCGTCGATGTCTACAAGGGCGGCAACGGCCTCGCGTACGGCTCGTCGATGATGGGCGGCGCGATCGATTTCGTCACGCCTTCCGCCTACACCGCCGATGCGCCGAACATCGTGCGGCTCGAAGGCGGCAGCTTCGGCACGATCCGGGGCAGCGCGCAGTTTTCGCGCGTGATGGGTCCGCTGGATTTCATCGGCACGTTCTCGGTGAATCATGCGGACGGTTATCGCGATCACGAGCGCGGCCAGTACGAGCAGTTCAACGCGAATATCGGCTATCGCTTCTCGCCGGATGTGGAGACGCGCTTCTATCTCGGCGCGTATGTCGTCGATCAGCAGCTTCCCGGCACGCTCTCGCTTTCCGACGCGCTCGACAATCCGACGAAGGCATCCGCGAGCGCGCTGGCGGGCGATCAGGCGCGCGATACGCGCACCGAGCGCATCGCCAACAAGACGACCGTCAAGCTCGATGTCGGGCAGCTCGATATCGTCACATGGGCAATCCACAAGAGTCTGTATCACCCGATCTTCCAGGTCATCGATCAGGACGGCTGGACCTACGGCATCGCGCCGCGCTATACCGCGACGTTCAACGTGAGCGGGATGCGCAACGATGTCATCGCGGGCGCGCGTTTCTTCGGCGGCAACACGCAGGCGCGGCAGTACGTGAACGTGTCGGGCAACGAAGGCGCGCAAACGCTCGATTCGACGCAAAGCGCCTACAACTACGAGGCGTACGTCGAAGACCGTCTGTTCTTCCTGCCGACCGTCGCGCTGATGGCCGGCTTCAAGGCGTTGCGCGACGTGCGCAAGTATGTCGATCACGGCGGGCTCGCGGCCGATCCGAACTACAAGTCGGCTAGCGAGACATTCAGCGGCGTGAATCCGAAGCTCGGGTTGATGTGGCAGCCGAATCGCGACATCCAGGCGTATGTGGACATTACGCGCAGCCAGGACGTGCCGGATTTCGGCGATCTCACGCAGACCTTTTCGAGCACGACGCAATTCACGCCGCTCACGTCGCAGCATGCGTGGACGCTCGAGCTCGGCACGCGCGGCACGCGCGATCGCGTGAGCTGGGACGTCACCGCGTATCGCTCGCTCGTGCGCGACCAGTTGCTTCAGTACACGACGAATCCCGACATACCGGCATCGACGTTCAATGCGAACAAGACGGTGCTGCAGGGCATCGAAGCCGGCGTATCGGTCGATGTGTGGCGCGACGTCACGCACGCGGGCGCGGGCGACAGGATCACGCTGTCGGGCTTGTGGAACCTGAGCGATTTCCGCTTCAAGGACGATCCGCAGTACGGCAACAACCGCATCGCGGGCGTGCCGGTGAACGTGTTGCGCGCCGTGCTCGGCTATGCGCGGCCGAACGGCTTTCACATTTCCGCATCCGTCGACTGGGTGCCGGCGGGCGCGTGGGCCGACGACGCCAACACGTTGCGCGTGCCGGGCTATACGCTCATCGGCGTGCAGGCGGGGATGGATTTTCGCAACGGCCTCTCGGTGTTTCTCGACGCGCGCAATCTGACCAACAAGCGCTACGTGAGCGACATCAGCACGATCGCGGATGCGCGCACCGCGTCGTCGACCGCGATCTTCTATCCGGGCGAAGGCCGCAGCATCTTCGCGGGCGTGCGCTACGCGTTCTGAGCGCGCGGCGGCGACTTAGCTGCCGCGATACTGCGCGGCGCTGGCGGGCGCCGGCGCCGCCGGCTTCTTCGCGTCCTTATCCTTGGACTTGGCCACGCCGGTCGCCGCCGCATCCGACGACATGTACGCCGGCGCCGCCTTCGCCTTCTGCTTCTGCCCTGCGGGCGGCGCGGTCGGCGCTTTGCCGATATCGGCGAGCATCTGCTGGCAAGGCAGCGGCTTGTTGTTGCTCGGCGCGATGAGCGGAATCAGCGCCGCGAACGGATTGATGAGACCGAGACCCACGGCGGCCGCGCCGCGCAGCGCGAGCACCGGACTCACGCCGACGTGCGGATCCTTGAACGTGCCCTTCACGTACAGCGGCGAGCGCAGGGAGAAAATGCGCAGGCCCTTCGTGTGCGGATGGATGCCGAGATCCATGTCCTCGGTCTTCAGATTGATCGTGCCGTCGACATTGATGACGGCATCGTCGGTATCGAGCGCGAACACGCGCGAATCGAGCACGCCGTCGGTCACGACGAAATCCGCCGCCGCGCAGTTGATGTTCACGTCGCGCTTGCCGAAGAGCTTCTCGTAGACCACGTTCGCCACGTTCAGCCCCGCCGCTTCCATATACAGACGGCTCACGGTGCCTTCCGTGATGAGCGCCTTCACCTCGCCGTTCGATGTCGCCGCGAGCGCTGCGGGTGAATTGCCGGTCGCGGAAAGCGCGGCGTCGCCGTTGACCTCGCCGAGCGCGGATTGCATCGTCTTCACGGTCGGGAACAGCTGCTTGAGCTTCAGATGCCGCGCCTGCGCGGACACGCGGCCCTTGAGCGGCGCGGCGCTGCCGTCGAGATGAATGTTCGATGCGAGCGAGCCGCCCGCCACGCCGAACTTGAGCGGCTCGAACGACAGCACGCCGTCGTTCATGATGACGTGCGTGTACAGATCGGTGATCGGCAGATCAGGATCCTTGATGATGCGCTGGCCGGTGAACTTGACGTCGGCATCAATGGCCTTCCAGCGATCGGTCTTGAACTCTTCGGTCGGCAGCGCCTTCGACGACGGCTGCTTCTCCGTCTCGCCGCGCTTCGCCTTGCTCGCGTTCGAATCGGCACCGATGATCGGCGCGAGATCCTTGAACTGCAGCAGATGCGACACGAGCTCGCCCTTCAGGAGCGGACGCGGCTTCTTGCCCGCATAGACGAGCGAACCGTTGATATCGCTGCCGCCGACGCGCCCGGTGAAGTTCTCGTAGTGGAACACGTTGCCGTCCTCGCGGAACTGGCCGGTCAGACGCCCTTCGGTCGCGAACGGCGGCGTTTCGGGCAAGGTCACGCCCGTGAACGGATACAGATGCGCCATGCTCACCGCCTGAACCCACAGGCGCAGATCGAGCGCGGCCAGATGCGCCGGATCGGTCACGGTGCCGACGAACGCGATATGCGTGTCGCCGAGGCGCACGTCGGCCTGAACCGGGAACGGGCGCTTCGCGTCCTGCACGGCGAGCACGCCGCCGAGCTTGCCTTCGCCCGAAACCTTGCCGTTGTTGTACGTGCCCTTCACGGTCCAGCCGAATGCGTACGGCGGAATCGGCGGTTTCGGGCCTTCCTTGGTCGTGATGCTGGTATTGGCCGACGTGCTCGCCGGATTCGGCGCCGATGCGTTCGCCGCAGCCGCCGCCGATGCAGCCGACGCCGCCGACGCTTCCGAGGCCGCGGCCGCATCCGCTTGTTTGTTGAGCTTCGCCGCGCCGCTCTTGCCGACCATTTCCGCCGACGACTTCGCCGACGCCGCTTCCTGCTGCTTCATCACCTCGCCGATCGGCACGGCCTGGCCGAGCGTATCGATGACGACCTGCATCTCGGCCTTCGTGACTTCATCGTGGATATCGACGGTGCCCTTCGCGAGTGAAATATCGCCGAGCTTGAGATTCCAGGTCGACGGCTCGGTCGATTGCTTGAACTTGAACGTCCAGTTATTGCGATTGTCCTTGAGCCGCTCGACATCGATCGACGGATTCACGAGATTGATCGTCGGAATCACGATGTCGTGCGCGAGCAGCGGCAGCACTTCGACCTGGAAGTCGATTTCATCGAGCGTGGCGAAGTGCTGCTGACGCGCCCAGTCCGGATTCGCGATCGTGATTTTTTCAGCGGAGAAGCGCGGCCACGGCACCCAGCGTTTCCAGCCCGTCTCGTTTGGCGGACGCTGCCAGCCGACTTTCAGATCGCCGGTGATTTCAAAGCGGCGGCCGATTGCTTCCGATACCTTGTCGTCCACCCAGGGCCGCAGCCGGTTCCAGTCGAACGTCAGAAAAATGACCACCAGTATTGCGATCAGAACCGCCAGAACGGCAAAAATCCATGCGACGATCCTTCCGATTTTTTTTCCGGTCGTTCGGGCCTGCGCCATGACGGCTCCATCCTTTTTTGCTGATTATGATTGCGGCAGCACATCGTGTGCCCGCGGCTTATGCGTCCGCTGAATGCCGAATGTCCGTAAGATGCTCATCCAAAGAACGACACACACACCCACGATGCAGGACGCGACATCGACCGAACTCGTCGCCACGCATGGCGTGATGCGCCGGGACGCCGCGCGCGGCGCGGTGCTGCTGCATGCCACGGATTTCGCACTCGACAAAAGCCAGCGCGCCGCGATCACCGGACCGTCGGGCTCGGGCAAGAGCGTGTTTCTGCGCACGCTCGCGCTGCTCGATGCGTGCGATGCCGGTTTCGTTACGTGGCGCGGCGAGCGCATCGCGCGTGCGCAGATTCCGGCTTACAGGCGGCGCGTCGCGTATATCGCGCAACGGCCCGCGATGCTCGACGGCACCGTCGAAGACAATCTGCGCTATCCGTTTTCGCTGAAGGCTTATCGCGACACGCATTTCGATCGCGGTATCGCGATGCGGCTCGCGCAGGCGGCCGGACGCAGCGCGGACTTCCTCGACAAGTTCGCAAGCGATCTGTCCGGCGGCGAGGCGCAGATCGCCGCGCTCGTGCGCGTGCTGCAACTCGCGCCCGACGTGCTGCTGCTCGACGAACCGACCGCATCGCTCGATCCGGCGTCGGCACGCTCGATCGAAGCGCTCGTGGCCGCGTGGTTCGACGCCGATGACGCGCGCGCGTGCATCTGGGTATCGCACGATCCGGATCAGGCGCGGCGCGTCGCCACGCGTCATCTGACGATGAACGCAGGCGTACTCGGCGAGGACAAGCGATGAGCGGCTATCAGAACCTCAGTCTCTTCGATATCGGCCTGGCGGCGGCGCTGATCGTCGTCAATGGCGCGCTGTCGGTTGCGCTCGACCTCGGTCTCGAACGCAAGCTCTTCGTCGCCGCGATCCGCACCGTCGTGCAATTGCTGCTGATCGGGTACGTGCTCGGCTGGGTGTTCGCGTTCAATCGCTGGTATGTCGTGCTGCCGCTGATGGCGCTGATGACGGTCATCGCCGGATTCGCCGCCTCCGATCGCGGACGGCGCACTTATCGCGGACAGCGCGCGGACAGCATCCTGTCGATTTGGGGCAGTTCGTGGCTGATCGGCGCGTTCGGGCTGTTCGTCGTGATCCGGATTCATCCGTGGTATGAGCCGCAATACGCGATTCCGATCCTCGGGATGATCCTCGGCAATTGCCTGACGGGCGTGTCGCTCGGCATCGAGCGCATGACCGAAGAACTGACTTCGGGACGCGCGGCGGTCGAGATGTCGCTCGCACTCGGCGCCTCGCGCTGGGAAGCGGCGCAGAGACCCGCGCGCCAGGCCGTGCGCGCGGGCATGATTCCGACGTTGAATCAGATGGCGGTGGTCGGGCTCGTCAGCCTTCCCGGCATGATGACCGGCCAGGTGCTCGCCGGGCAGTCGCCATTGCAGGCGGTGCGGTATCAGATCGTCATCATGTTTCTGATTGCGGCGGGCTCGGGGCTCGGCGTGGTCGGGGCCGTCGTGCTGACGTATCGGCGGCTGTTTTCGCGGGACCATCGGTTCATGGCGTCGAAGCTCGTCGAACGAAAAGCCCGCAAACGCGCCGCGTAGCTCACTCGCCGTTGTACGCCCGCTCGAGCGCCGGGAGATCGAGCTTGATCATCCCTTGCATCGCTTTCATGGTGCGGTCGGCTTTCACCGGGTCCGGGTCCTGCAACATGCCGAGCAGACGCGTCGGCGCAACTTGCCACGTCACGCCGAAGCGGTCCGTGAGCCAGCCGCAGGCCAGCGAACGGCCGCCGTCCATCAGCTTGTCCCAGTAATGGTCGACTTCTTCCTGCGACTCGCACTTGATGAACATGGAAACGGCCGGCGTGAACGCGAACTCCGGATTGCCGTTCAGCGCGAGGAAGTCCTCGCCTTCGAGCTCGAACATCACGGCGATGACGCTGCCGACCGGCTTCGGGCCCGACTCGGTGCTGCGCATGATGTCCTTGATGCGCGCGTTCCTGAACGTGCTGACATAAAAGTTCGCGGCCTCTTCGGCGTTGCCGCCTTGGAACCACAGACAGGGCGAAATCTTGTGCATGTGCGTTGCTCCGTTCTCACTAGCGTGCGTGGTTTCGTTCATTGACCGCAAGGCTGCTGCGCCATCGCCTGCTTCATTTCTTCCGGCGTCATGTCACGCGTATGCGTCGCGACCGACCATTGATGACCGAACGGGTCTTCGAGACGCCCGTAGCGGTCGCCCCAGAACATGTCGGCGACGGGCATCGTGACTTTCGCGCCGGCGCTTTCGGCCTGCTTCACGGTGGCGTCGGCGTCTTCGACATACAGGTGAATCGTGACCGGCGATCCGTTCAGCGCCTTCGGACCGACCGAGCCGAATTGCGGGAACTCATCGACGAGCATCAGCATGGAATCGCCGATTTTGACCATCGCGTGCATGAGCTTGCCGTCGGGCCCGGGCATGCGGCCCAGCTCGATGGCGTTGAACGCGCGCTTGTAGAACTCGATCGCTTCTGCGGCGCCCGCGCACACGAGATGCGGGGTCAGCGAACGCATGCCTTCGGGAATCGGCTTGACGGCGGATTGGGACATGTCGGCTCCGTGTAGTGAGTGAGCGCGCCGGGTTTGGCGCGGTCTCATAGCCTACGACGAACGGGCCGCGCGCGAATCGACACAAGCCCGCAGACGCCTGTCAAATTTCTTCGACCGGCGCGCGCCGATAGCTTATTTCGAATGCTGTTCCGCGAGCGATTGAATCAGCGCTTCGAGCCGCGAGAAATTGACCGGCTTGGTCAGATGATCGCGAAAACCGGCTTCGCGGCAACGGCGGATGTCCTCGTCCATGCCGTAGCCCGTGATCGCCACCGACGGCTTGTCGGGCTGCAGGTTCTGCCACGCGCGCGCGATATCGAGTCCGCTGCCGTCCGGCAGGCCGATATCGCTGACGAGCAGATCGAACGGCCCGCTCTTCGCGCGTTCGAGCGCCTGAGCGACCGTTACGGCAACCGACACTTCGTGGCCGAGCATTTCGAGCACTTCGGCCATCGCCGACGACGTCTGCTCGTTGTCCTCCACGAGCAGCACCTTGAGCGCGCGTCCCTGTTCCCGGCTCGCGGCTTCGATGAGCGGCTCGTCCTCGCGCGCGGGTTGCAGTTTCGCGAGCGGCAGCGTCAGCGTGAAGCGCGCGCCCGCGTCGCGGCCTTCGCTGTAGGCCGAAAGCGTGCCGCCGTGCTTCTGCGCGAGCGTGCTCGCGATCGCGAGACCGAGCCCGAGGCCGCCGAACGAGCGCGTGATGGAATCGTCGGCCTGTTCGAACGCCGAGAAAATGCGCGGCAACGCCTCCGCGCTGATGCCGATGCCGCTGTCCGTCACGGAAACGGCGATCGTCGACGGATCCGGATTCCAGGTCCGCACGTCGATGCGCCCGCCCGCCGGCGTGAACTTCACCGCGTTCTTCATCAGATTCCAGATGATCTGCTGAAGGCGCGCCGCGTCGCCGAGCACGACGAACCGGCCCGCGTCGAAATGCGTTTCGAGCGTGAGGCTCTTCGCGCGCAGATCGGCTTCGGACATGTCGAGCGCGCTCGTCAGCAAGGTATCGAGCGCGACGCTCGCGAAATTCAGCGACAGCTTGCCGCGCGCGATGCTCGTGAGATCGAGCAGATCGTCGATGAGGCGCGCTTCCAGCTCGACATTGCGGCGGATGAGATCGAGCGTCGGATGCGCCTCGCGCGGCAGCGAGTGCTTCATTTCAAGCAGGCGCACGGCGGCGAGAATCGGCGTGAGCGGCGTGCGCAGTTCATGCGAGAGCACCGCCAGAAAATGGTCCTTCGCGCGATTCGCCGATTCCGCCTGATCCTTTGCGAGCCGCAGCGCGTCGGCGGCCATGTGGGCGTCGGTCGCGTCGCGCACGATCTTCGAAAAGCCGATCAGTTCGTCGTGCTCGCTGCGGATCGCCGTCGTCACGCCCGAGGCGAAAAACGAATGGCCATCCTTGCGCCAGAGCCAGCGGTCGTCGCTCGCGCTGCCTTCGCGCCGCGCGGTTTCCAGCTCGGCGTCGAACACGCCGCCCTCGCGATCTTCCTGCGCATAGAAGATGTTCGCGGACTGGCCGAGCACGTCCTGCGCGGGAAAGCCCAGAATGCGCTCCGACGCCGCGTTCCATGTGCGGATGCGGCCTTCGGGATCGAGCGTGATGACCGCGTAATCCTTCAGCGCATCGATGAGCAGGCGGAAATGCGTCTCCGTTTCGCGCAACGCCCGCTCGACGGCGATGCGTTGCGCGCGCTCGGCGCTCTCGCGCATCGCGCGGCGCACGACGGCGGGCAGCCGCTGCAGGCGCTGTTTCAGCACGTAATCGGTTGCGCCGCGCTTGAGCATATCGACGGCGTGCTCTTCGCCGAGCAAGCCCGACACGAAGATGAACGGCGTGTCCGGGGAACGCTCGCTCGCGATGGTGAGCGCCTCGATGCCTGAGAAGGTCGGCATCACGAAGTCGGCGAGGATCACGTCGAAGCGCTTTTTCTCCAGCTCGGCGATGAACGCCGCGGAGTCGTACACGATCGACGCCTCGACCGCATAGTCCGCGCGTTCGAGTTGGGCGATCGTCAGCTCCGCATCGAGTGCGTTGTCTTCGACGAGAAGCAGATGCAGAGGCTGCATGATCTAGGCGTCCTCTTGAAAGGACGCTTGCGGGCGCACCGGCCGGGACGGATTCGTGCTCATGGGCGCAGCGGTCATTGCGCGGGCGGCGGGCGGCGAAAGCGCGTCGAGCCCGGCGGCGGCTCGTTGAGCACGGCCCAGAACACGCCGAGATCGCTGATCGCCTCGACGAATTCGGCGAATTCCACCGGCTTCACCACATATGCGTTGACGCCGAGTTCATAGCTGCGGATGAGATCCTGCTCCTCGCGCGACGACGTGAGCATGACCACCGGCACGCTCTTCAGCGATGCGTTCGAGCGGATCATGTCGAGCACTTCGAGGCCGTCGATCTTCGGCAGCTTCAGGTCGAGCAGGATCACCGCCGGATTGCCGGGCGCGCGCTCCTTCCACTCGCCTTCGGAGGTGAGATAGTCGATGGCTTCCTGACCGTCGCGCGCCACGATCACCTCGTTGGCGAGCTGACTCTTGTCGAGCGCGACGAGCGTGAGCTCGAGATCGTTCGGATTGTCTTCGACGAGCAATATCGGTTTAAGCATGGTTTTTTCTTGACTTTGTATTTGGCGCGCCTTGCGTCCCGTTCGCGTTGCGGAATGTCACGGGCAGCGAGAAATAGAATACCGCGCCCTCTCCCAGCCGCCCTTCGGCCCACGTGCGCCCGTCATGACGCTCGATGATGCGCCGCACGTTGGCGAGCCCGATGCCCGTGCCCTCGAACTCTTCCGCGCGATGCAGGCGCTGGAACACCCCGAACAGCTTCGCGCCGTACTTCATGTCGAAGCCGACGCCGTTGTCGCGCACGCCGATCACGTATTCGTCGCCGCTTCGGGTCGCGAATATCTCGATTTTCGCCGATTCCCGCGTCCGCGTATATTTCACCGCGTTCGATATCAGGTTGCGCACCGCAAGCTGAAGGAAAGCGGCGTCGCCGGTCACGCGCGGCAGATCGCCGATCACCCATTCGATGCTTCTTCCCGAGCCTTCCACCTCGACTTCCTGCACGACCGACTTCACGAGCAGGCCGAGATCGACCGGCGCGGGCCGGAGCGCGGCGCGGCCCATCTGCGAGAACGTCAGCAGGTCGTCGACGAGCGTGCCCGCGAAACGCGCAGATTCCAGCATGTTGTTGAGAAACCGCCGGCTCTTGTCCGACATGCGCTCGCCTTCCTGCTCGCGCAGAAGATCGCCGTATCCGGCGATATGGCGCAACGGCGCGCGCAGATCATGCGATACCGAATACGAGAACGCCTCCAGCTCCTTGTTCGCGCGCGTGAGTTCGGTCGCGAGTTCCGCGCGCTCTTCCGCGCGGCGCAGCACGATGTTCAGCAGCGCGCCGCGCAGTTCGGCGGCGATTTCGAGCTCGCTCTGACGCCACAGCGCCGAATGGCCGCGCACCGTTTCGAGCCACGGCGAAAAGCTCGTGCGCGGCGCGCTCGAGCCATCCGCGCTTTCGATCTTGACCGGCTCGCCCGCCCATTCGATCGTCTGCATCAGTTCGGGACGGAACCAAAGCAAATAGTTGCGGAAGATCTGCGAGACCGGCACCGCGAGCACGCCGCACGCCTTGTCTTCGTGCGCCTTGGCGGGCGGCCATTCGCGCGCGAGCGAATCCGTCGCCCACACGCCGGACGTGTTTTCCGCGAGCCAGTGCGTGAGCGCGCGCACGGTGTCCTCGTCCGGTGTTGCGCCGAGCAGCGTGACCTGATCGTCGAAGACGATCGCCGCGCCCGCCGAACGCGCGAAACTCAGTACGTCGCCCGGCACGGCGCGCAAGCCGGCGACGAAGTTCTCGTGCTCGCCCATCGCCGAAATCAGGCGGCTCATCGTGCGGCGCAGCGCGCTCAGATATTCGCCCTCGGCGCGCTCTTCCTTCGCTTCGATCTGCAAGGACAGCATGTGCCCGAGATGCTCGACCGCGACGCGCGTATTGAACGGCACGATGCGCGCGCTGTGATCGTGACACGAGATGAGTCCCCACAACTGTCCCCGCACGACGATCGACACGGACATCGACGCATGCGTGCCCATGTTGCGCATGTACTCCAGATGCACGGGCGAGAAGCTGCGCAGCGTCGCAAACGTGAGATCGGTGGGGCGGCCGGTGACGGGATTCACGCTCGGCACGAGGCGCGCGGGCGTGTAGTCGACATCGGCGACGAGGCGGATACGGTTCTTCAGATACAGCGCGCGTGCCTGACGCGGAATGTCCGACGCCGGGAAGAACTGATGCAGGAACGACGGATAACTCGCGTCGCGGTCCTCGGCGAGCACGTGGCTGCGGCCTTCCTCGTCGAAGCTATAGAGCATCACGCGGCCGAAGCCCGTGATCGCCCGCACTTCGCGCACGGCGAGCTCCGCGAGCGCCTGCACGCTGCCGCCCTCCTGCAGCCCGCGCGCGAACGTGCGGACGAGCGGATACATCGACGCGAACGCATCGCCCGTCGCGGCGGCGGTCTCCATCTCGACGATGAGCGTGCCGTCATGACGATGTATCGTCACATCGAGGCGCAACGCCTTATCGGACGACGACGGCGCGAGATCGATCGGGCCGATGTAAAGCGGCGCGTCGTCGAGCGCGGACGTGGCGGCCGCCTGCCCGATGCGCTGCGCGCCCGCCGCGCCGAGCACGACATCGAGCGGAGCGCCGAGCAGTTCGTCGACACCCGCGTTCGTCAGCGAGACGAGGTTCTCGCTGACCTGCAGGATGTGCAGATCGTCGGACAGCACGAGCAGAAATCCATGCGGCTGGATGCCGCCGGGAATGTGGATCGGCTCGGCATCGCAGTCCTGGCTGGCGACGCCCGAGCTGAGCGTGCGCCGGCGCGCTTCGGCATCGGGCGGTCCTTGCGATGCTTCGCGCACGGCCCTCGCGCCGATGGGCGGCTCGCTCGCGGACTCGCTCATGAACCCGCTCCCGGCGCGGGCTGCGAATACTCGATGCCGATTGCTTCAGGACACAGCCACGCTTGCAGACTTTCGAACGTCGCGATGGCGGCTTTCACCGCATCGTCGTGAAGGCGTTCGGGCACGCTTGCCGCCGCGGTCTCGCGAAACGCGTTCCACATGCTGCCCGTGCGCGGGCCGTAGCCGTCGAAATACGCGTTGCCGATGCCCGGCGCGAGATCGAGACGCGCGGCCACATGCGGCGCGATGAAGCGGCCGCCGAGCGTGCTGCCTTCCATCACGTACATCGAGCCGATGGCATCGCCGATGTTGTCCATACGCGGCAGGTCATCGCGCGCGCCGGCTTGCGGCAGCGATCCGGCGGACGGCGTTTCACCCGTCAGCGCGGCGAGATCGGCGGCGAGGAGCGACGCCTTGCGGCGCGCATCGAAAAAGTCCGCGAGCGACGACGGCAGGCACGCGGCCGCCGCGTCTTCCCACGGCGCGACGTAACCATAGAATCGTTCGAGCAGCGCGATGTATTCGTCGCGCTGAAGGTCGTCCCGCATCAGGTCGAGCGCATTCTCCAGCCGCGCGTGGCACGCAGCGGTTTCGTTCTTCAGACGGGACAGAAGGTCGAGTGGCATGTTCCGTTGTGTTGGCTTCAGTCCGCAAAGCGGTCATGGGATGCAAGCATCGGAAGGGCTTACCGGTTTGCGCGCTTGTTGAAATACGCGCATCGGTAGAAAAAACGCGGCGAACGTTGCGTTCAAGCCCGCTCCCGATCAACGAATCATTCTACGCAAGCGGCCCGCGCGCTGCCATCCGCGAAGGCTTTTCACCGTTCGGTTCAGCGCTCCTTCGACTGCCCTTCGCCGCTGTTCGCATTCGCATGTTCGTCGCGCTGCGTGTCGCGCTGATAGTCGCCGCCGCCGCGCCGGTCCGTGTCGACGAGACCGTGTTCGAGGTCCTCGTGCGCCTGCTTGCCAACATCGCGCGCGCCATGTTCGCGTTGCGATTCGACGTTCTGATCCGCCTCGTGAGGCAGCGGCGCGTTCGACGCATCGTCGCGCGCCTGCTTCTCGCGATCCTTGCTCGCCATTTCGCGTCCGCGTTCGGGCACGCTCTTCGGGCCCGCGTTCGCCTGCTTCATGTTCGTCTCCTTGTGAACGCTCACTTGCGCGATGCGTTCATGCCAAGCCGCTTCTTCATCTCCGCCGTGAGCCGCTGACGCGCCTTGTCATAGCCCGCCCACGGATCGCTCTTCAGCGCATCGAGCCGCTCGCGCACGTTGCCGATATGCCATTGATCGCCGCTCGTGACGGAATCGAGTTCGTCCCAGGCAAGCGGCATGGATGCGCCGAGCCCCGGCCGCGCGCGCAGCGAGAATGCGGCGACCGTGCTGGAGCCGCGGTTGTTGCGCAGATAGTCGATGAAGATCTTGCCCTTGCGATTCTGCATGCCCATTTTCGCGGAGAAGAGCTTGGGCAGCGTGCTCGCCATATGCTGCGCGACGGCCTGCGAGAAATCCTTCATGTCGTCCCAGCTCGCCTGCTTCGCAAGCGGCACGACCACATGAAAGCCCTTGCCGCCGCTCGTCTTGCAGAACGACGTGAGACCGAGCTCGACGAGCAGATCCTTCGTGAGCTTCGCGGCCTCGATCATGCGTTCCCAGCCGACGCCTTCGCCCGGATCGAGATCGAAGATCATGCGATCCGGCTTCTCGATGTTCGACGCCACCGCGTTCCACGTATGCAGCTCGATCGTGCCCATCTGCGCGGTGCCGACGAGCGCCTGCGACGATTCGATCGTGAGCAGCGGCGGATGTCCCGGATCGATATCGGGATGCTGCGTGATATGCGGAATCGCGAGCTTCGCGCTGTGCTTCTGAAAGAACAGCTCGCCGCCGATGTCTTCCGGCGCGCGCACGAGCGACACCGGCCGATCCTTCAGATGCGGCAGCATCCAGTCGGCGACCGACGCGTAATACTCGACGACGTCGAGCTTGGTCAGCCCCGTCGATTTGTCGATCACGCGATCCGGATGGCTGATCTTCACGCCTTCGATTTCAGCCGGACTTGCCTTGGCCTTTTTCGCGGCCGTCGTCTTCTTCGCCGCGATTTTCTTTGCCGCGACTTTCTTCGCGGCCACGGGCTCTTCCTTCACGATCTGACGCGCGGGTTTATCGTCCCGCAAACTGACGAACGATGCTTGTCGCACGATGCGCTCCTTGGTCCATTCCGCGAAATTGCATTCGGCCACGAGCTCGGGCTTCACCCAATGCACGGGCGTGCGGCTGCGTTCCTGCGGCTCGCTTGCAAAGGGCATGCGTTGAGTCTCGCGCTTGTCGAGTTCCTTCTTCACCGCGACGAGCGTCGCGTGATCGAAGCCGCTGCCGACGCGCCCTGCGTACTGCAACTTGCCGTCCGTATCGTAGACGCCGAGCAGCAGCGCGCCGAACTGCCCGCGGCTGCCAGAGGGCTCCGAATAGCCGCCGATCACGAATTCCTGGCGGCGTCTGCACTTGAGCTTGATCCACGACGCACTGCGCCCCGAGACATAGGTGCTGTCGATCCGCTTGCCGATGATGCCTTCCAGCGCCATGTCGCAAGCGCTCTTGAGCAGGTCGTCGGCGTGAAAGGCGAAGTCTTGCGAGAAGCGCAGCACCGGATCGTCGAGCGGCTCGATGACCGCCTTCAGGATCGCGCGGCGTTGCACGAGCGGCACGTTGCGCAAGTCGTAGCCGTTCAGATACGGCACGTCGAAGAAATAGACGACGATGTCTTGCGGGCGCCCCACGTCGAATGCGTTCTGCAGCGCCTGGAAGTCGGGCAAGCCGCGCTCGTCGAGCACCACGGCTTCGCCGTCCAGCCAGCCGCTTTCGATATCGAGCTTGTCGAGCGCCTTCACCTGCTTCGAGAACTTCGCGGTCCAGTCGTTGCCGTTGCGCGTATAGATGCGAACTTCGCGCTTGCCCTTCACCGTTTCGATGCGCGCGAGCACGCGATAACCATCGAACTTTATTTCGTAGCCCCAATCATCTCCGGGCGGCGCGGCATCGACGAGCGTGGCGAGTTGCGGCTTGAGCGTCGCGGGCAGCTTCGCCTTTTGCGCGCCTTCGATCGCCGGTTCGTGCGACAACGTGCGCAACGACTCGGCGTTGCGATTCGCGACGATATCCGGATGCGCGTGACCATTCCCCGCCTTCGCTGCTTTCGCCGAGGTCTTGCGCGCCGGCGCTTTCTTCGCGCCCGCCTTGCGTTCGTTGCGCTCGCGCAGCGCACCGGTTTCGTCGCGTGCGCCGAGCGAATCGGACAGCACGCTGCCGGGTTTCTTCAGCAAGATGTCGTACTCGGCTTCGGGACGCGCTTCGTCGTCACGCTCCTTGATCAGCAGCCATTGCTCCTTGTCGCCGCTGCCGCGCATGTGGCTTTTCACGAGCGTCCAGCCGCCGTGCAGCTTTTCGCCGTCGAGCGTGAACTTGAGCTTGCCCTTTGCATACTCGCGCGCCGCGTCCTCGACGCTGCCCGATTGCGGCGCCCAGGTCCCGCGATCCCACACGATGACGCTGCCCGCGCCGTAGTTGCCCTCGGGAATCTCGCCTTCGAACGAGCCGTAATCGAGCGGATGATCTTCGACGTGCACCGCCAGCCGCTTCACCGACGGATCGAGACTCGGCCCTTTCGGCACCGCCCATGATTTGAGCGTGCCATCGAGTTCGAGACGGAAGTCGTAATGCAAGCGGCGTGCGTCGTGTTCCTGAATCACGAAGGACAGCGCGCTTTGCGTGGCCTTTTTCGCGCGCGCGCTGCGCTTCGTGGCGCCGGACGGCTCCGGCGTCTTGTCGAAACGCCGCATCCGTTGATAGGTTTCGAGTTTCTCAGCCATCGTCGTTGGGTCGTGCGCTTATGCGCGTTTGCGGCGCGTCGTCTTGCGTGCCGGACGCGCGGTTTCCTCGCCGCTTTCGTCGCCCGAATCGTCATCGGATTGCGCGGCCTTGCCGCCGCGTTTCGCCGCGCCGCCTTTCTTCAGGCTGCGCTTGAGCAGTTCGGACAAGTCGAGGATGTCGGCGGATGCCTTTTCCTCGCCACCTTCGTCAATCTTCATCACCTCGGCAACCTTGCCTTCCTTCACCTTCCTGTCGACGAGCGCCATGATGTCGTCCTTGAAGGTGTCGTGATACTTCGTCGGGTCCCAGGTGTCGCTCATGTCGTCGATGAGACGCTTGGCCATTTCGAGTTCCTTCGGCGTGACGCCGGCCTTTTTCGTGTCTTCGTCCGGGAACATGAACTGGCTGAAGTCGCGCACTTCGTCGCCCCAGCGCAGTGTGTTGAGCGCGAGCGCGGGGCCGACCGGAATCAGCGCCGCCAGATGCTGCTTGTTGTGCAGCACGACGCTCGCGATGCCGACCTTGCCCGTATCCTTCAGCGCATCGCGAAGCAGCGCGTAGACCTTTTCGCCTTTGCGATCGGGCGCGAGGTAGTACGGCGTATCGAGCGAGAGGAACGAGATCTCGGGCGCATCGACGAAGGCGAGAATATCGACCGTCTGCGTCGATTCGGGATTGGCCGCGCGGATTTCGGCGTCGGTCATCACGACGTACTTGCCCTTCTCGTATTCGAAGCCGCGCACGATGTTGTCGCGCGTGACTTCCTTGCCCGTGTTCTTGTTGATCTGCTTGTAGCCGATCGGGTCCATCGAGCGCTTGTCGAGCAGGTTGAAGCCGACCTTCTCCGACTGCGTCGCCGGATAGAGTTGCACGGGCACGTGGACCAGCCCGAAGCTGATCGCGCCTTTCCAGATCATGTGCGGCATTGCGGCACCTTCGCTGTCGGATCGAATCGATGGATACGCTCGGGAACATGCGCCCAAGCGTTTCTGCGCGCTGTTTTCAGCGCGGCATCGACAAGAATCGCACAAAGCGTGCCAAGCGGCGCGGGCGTGCGGACGCACGGCGCGCCGGGTCGCCCGCGCTTGCGTGCAGCCGTTCATCTGTAAGCTTTACTGAGGATGAGTTTGCGCGACAAGTTTGCGCGGTTCGGAAAACAAGACAGTTAGTTGCGTATGCGGCATCGAAAAAACGCGCCGGGAAGGCTGGCGCGTCCATCGAGTTACTTGCGGCTCGCGGTGACGGTCAACTGCGTGCCGTCATCGAGCGTGACGGTTTTCTTGGAGCCGGTAGAAGTCGGCATCGAGAAGCGCACGATCTGGCTGAAGCGATTATCGACGGGGCATTGCAGGCTCTTGCCGCCCACGGTCACCTTGCTCGTGCCCTTCGGCGCGTACGCGCGAAAGCTGATCTGCACGTTCGCCGCGCCGTTGTCCGCGACGACCGGCGCGAAGCGGATCTGCACTTGCCGCACCGCCTGCCCGTCGGCGCTTTTGGGCACCGACGCCGCCTGCGGGCACCCGTCCGGTACGGCCTGCGCGCCGCTCGGCGCGGTGCCCTGCCAGGTGAAGTCGTCCGTCTGGCCCGAGCGGATGGTGCGCGTTTCCTGCTCATTGCCGAAATTCTTCGACGCCATCTTCACCGTGTACTTGATGGGGCCGTCATTGGGCGCTTCGGAGAGAACCTTGATGCCTGGCGTCGCGTGGGCGGTCGCTGCGAACAGCGCGAGCGCGGCGACGGAAACGATGCGACGAACGATCAAACGACGATTCATGCCGCCACCTCCGTATCGAGCGCTTGGAAGGAAAGACCGGCGCCGCGAAGCGCCGGCAAGCTGTAGGGCCGATCCAGTCTAGCGCCCCGCCCGCTGGCTCATCCTAGTGGAAAACCCGCGTGAGCAGCAACGTCGATGATGTTCGTCAACACATTCGTCAGAAGCCGGTCAGCACGAGCTTGCCGACCGTGCGCCCTTCTTCCAGAAGGCGATGCGCCTCGCGCAGATTCGCCGCGTTGATCGCGCCGAGATTCTTCCCGAGCGTCGTGCGGATGGTGCCTGCGTCGATCAGCCGCGCCACTTCGGACAGCAGCTTGTGCTGCTCGATCATGTCGGGCGTCTTGAACATCGCGCGCGTGAACATGAACTCCCAGTGAAACGCCGCGCTCTTCGCTTTCAGCAATTCGACGGGAACGGGCTGCGCGTTCTCGACGATCGACGCGATGCCGCCTTGCGGCTTGATGACGTCGGCGGCCGCGGGAAAATGCTTGTCGGTGTCGTTGAAGATCAGCACGTAATCGACTTCGGGAAAGCCGATTGCCTTCATCTGCTTCGGAATGTCGTCGAAGTGATTGACGATGTGATCCGCGCCGAGGTCTTCGGCCCATTTCGCCGATTCGGGCCGCGAGGCAGTGGCGATCACCTGCAATTTCGCGACGCGCTTCGCCAGCTGAATGCCGATCGAGCCGACGCCGCCCGCGCCGCCGATAATCAGCACCGACTTGCCCGCGTCCTTGCCTTCCGCCGACACGCCGAGCCGCTCGAAGAGCGCTTCCCACGCGGTGATCGTCGTGAGCGGCAGCGCGGCGGCGTGGGTGAAATCGAGCGATTTCGGCTTCGCGCCGACAATGCGCTCGTCGATCAGATGAAACTCGCTGTTCGCGCCTTGACGCGTAATGTCGCCCGCGTAGTAGACCGGATCGCCGGCCTTGAAGAGCGTCACGTCCGGGCCGACCGCTTCCACGACGCCCGCCGCGTCCCAGCCGAGCACGCGCGGCGTCTCCTCGACCTTGTCTTTCGGCGCGCGCACTTTCGTGTCGACGGGATTGACGGCGATCGCTTCGATTTTCACGAGCAGATCGCGGCCGGTCGGCGTGGGCTTGTCGAGTTCGATATCGACGAGCGATTCGGGATTGGAAATCGGGAGATAGCGGGTCAAACCGATGGCTTTCATTTTTTGCTCCGTCGTGAGTGGACTGGATTCGATCTTAAAGTGCGATCGGTCTTTCGAAAACCGTCATAATCGCTGAAACATTTTTCGGGAAATCCATCGAATGGCGAGCGATCCTGTAACGGAAGACACGACGCGCGAGCGGCTCGATCTGCTCGACGTCGGCCTTTTTGTGCGCGCGGCGGCGCTGGCGAATCTGTCGGCGGCGGCGCGGGAATTCGGCTTGTCGCCGGCGGTGGCGAGCGCGCGCATCGCCGGGCTGGAGCGCATGCTCGGCACGCGGCTTCTGCATCGCACGACGCGGCGGGTCTCCGTCACGCAGGAAGGCGAGATTTTCGCGGCGCGCGCGCGCGAACTGCTCGACGCCGCCGAAGCCGCGCGCGCATCGGTCGGGCGCGCGCGGGCGCATCCGCATGGCCGGCTGCGCGTGACGATGCCGTCTTCGCTCGGCCGCCAGCACATCTCGCCGCTGATTCCGGCGTTTCTGCGCCAGTTTCCCGGCGTGACCGTCGATTTGCGCATGACCGATCAGATCGTCGATCTCGTCGATGAAGGCATCGACCTCGCGATCCGCATCGGCGCGCTGAAGGATTCGACGCTCGTCGCGAAAAAGCTCGCGAGCAACCGGCGCGTGCTGTGCGCATCGCCCGCGTATCTCGCCGAACACGGCACGCCGCGCCATCCCGCCGATCTCGTCGATCACGAATGCGTGATCCTCGCCGATCAGCGCGACTGGAGCTTCGTCACGCCGACGGGCGTCATCGACGTGCGCGTGTCCGGGCGCATCGTGACGGACAACGGCGAAGTGATCCGGGATGCGCTCGCGGCGGGCATCGGCATCGGCCTCAAATCGACGTGGAGCGTCGCGCCCTTGCTCGCGAGCGGCGAACTCGTCACCGTGCTCGACGATTACCCGCTCGCGCAGACCGTCGCGATCTGGGCGGTGTATCCGAGCCGCGCGTTCGTGCCGCCGAAGACGCTCGCGTTCATCGACTTCCTCGCAGTACAGTTCGGCGAGCCGCCTTACTGGGATGTCGATCCGGCGCGCGTGCAGCGCTGAAGGTTCTTTACAATGGCGGTTTCGCCGCCCTTTCCTGCTCTTTTTGATGAACCTCGTCATTCAAAGTCCCAGCGCCATTTCCGATTCGCATCTGCGGCCGCTCGCGGCGCTCGCACGCGCCAAAGAGACGCAGCGCGTCGACGACACCCTTCTGCGTCTCATCGACGCCGATCCGCTGCAGCGCCCCGACATCGACGCTTATTGCGGCACCCATGCGCTCGATTACGCCCTTATCGAAGCGAACGCGAAGCTCGCCGATTTCGGCCTCGTCGCGATGGACATGGATTCGACGCTCATCACGATCGAGTGCATCGACGAAATCGCGGATTTTTGCGGGCTGAAAGCCGAAGTCGCGGCAATCACCGAAGCGTCGATGCGCGGCGAGATCAAGGACTTCAACGAGAGCCTCACGCGCCGCGTCGCGCTCCTCAAAGGTCTCGATGCAAGCGCGTTGGAACGCGTCTACGAAGAGCGCCTGCAACTGTCGCCGGGCGCGGAACGCATGCTCGAAGGCGCGCGCGCGGCGGGCCTGAAAACGCTGCTCGTGTCGGGCGGCTTCACGTTCTTCACCGAGCGTCTGAAGGCGCGGCTCGGCCTCGATTACACGCGCGCGAATACGCTCGAAATCGTCGATGGGAAGCTGACCGGCAAGGTCGTCGGCGAGATCGTGAACGCGGATGTGAAGGCGCGCACGCTCATCGAAACGTGCGCGCAGATCGGCATCGATCCGAAACGCGCGATCGCAATGGGCGACGGCTCGAACGACCTGAAGATGATGGCGGAAGCCGGATTATCGGTCGCGTTCCGCGCGAAGCCGGTCGTGCGGCAATCGGCGAGTCTCGCGTTCAACTTCGTCGGACTCGACGGCTTGTTGCGGCTCTTCTGATCGATGTGAAAACGGCGCCTTCGGGGCGCCGTTTTCATTCAGGCGAACGCCTTGGCGAGCGCGGCTTCGAGATCCGCGCGCAAATCCGCTTCCGCTTCGAGACCGACGTAGAAACGCACCAGCACGCCTTCGTGCGGCCATTGCGACGCGGTGCGCATCGAGCGGATGTTGTACGGCATCGCGAGGCTGTGCGCGCCGCCCCAGCTCCAGCCGATCGAGAACAGTTCGAGCGCTTCGACGAACGCATCGACTTGCGCGCTCGTGTAGCGGCCATCGAAGACGATCGAAAACAGCCCGCCCGCACCGCCCTTGAAGTCGCGCGCAAAGAACGCGTGGCCGGGACAATCCTCCAGCGCCGGATGCAGGACCGCCTTCACTTCGGGCCGCGTCTTGAGCCACTGGGCGAGCGCGTACGCGGTGCGGTCGTGCGCTTCGTAGCGCACTTTCATCGACGGCAGGCTGCGCAGCACGAGCGACGCATCGTCCGCCGACACGCCGATGCCCATACGCATCCGCGCGCGTTTGAGCTTCTTGTGCAGTTCCTCATCGCGCGTGATGGTCGCGCCCATCAGGATGTCGCTGCCGCCCGACTGATATTTCGTCAACGCCTGTACGGAAATGTCGACGCCATGCTCGAACGGCTTGAACGCGAGGCCCGCGGAAAACGTGTTGTCGATCGCCGTGACGATGCCCTTCGCGCGCGCGACGGCGACGATCGCCGGCACGTCCTGCACTTCCATCGTCACCGAGCCGGGCGCTTCGAGCCAGATCAGCTTCGTGTTCGGACGGATCGAATCGGCGATGCCCGCGCCGGTCATCGGATCGTAATAGGTCACTTCCAGCCCGAAATCGGCGGCGAGCCAGTCGGCGTGATCGCGATTCGGACCGTAGGCGTTGTCGGGCACGAGAACGTGATCGCCCGCTTTCACGAGACCGAAGTAGATGTTGGAGATCGCGGCGAGCCCCGACGGCTGCAGCAGCGCGAATTCGCCGCCCTCGATCGCGGCGAGACGCTGCGCGAGCGCGATGGTCGTCGGCGTGCCGTGCAGGCCGTAGCGCCACTTCGAATCGTCGCTCCAGACGAGCGAGCGCATCGAGGCGAGATCGGGAAACACGACCGTCGATGCGCGCGCGACCGGCACCGAGAACGACTCGAAGCCGGGCGTGATGCGGTCTTCAGGCTGAACGATGCGGGTTTGCAGATCGCGGTCCTTGCTGCTGGAATCAGTCATGGCTTTGCAATACGGAATGAAAAGAGACCGCCGCCGGAACGCCCGGCGGGGTGAAGACAGAGCGAATCATTCGCCGATGATGACGTTGCTCGTGCCGCCCACGGCATTCTTGGGCGGCGCGGGCGGCGCAGGTTCCAGCGACGGCGCGGGCGGCGCCTTCGCGGTGCCCGTCGCGGGCAAGGTCTTGCCGGCCGCGGCGGGCCGCAGATCGAACGGCTGCGGGTTCGAATCGTCCGGGTTCATGCGCTCGCCGGACACGCTGCCGTCCGCCGCGAACTTGCCGACCCAGTTGCCCGTGATGTGCGTGCCGTCGTTCGATTCCTCGATTTCGAGCGTGTCGCCGTCGCGGTCGCCCGCGACGAGAATCACGTTCGGGCTGCCGGCGAACCGGTACTCGCCGTGCACGCCGGAGGGCTCGTCGGTTTTCGCGCCGAGTTTCATCTCGATCTGCTTGTCGCCGAGCGTGCCGACGTAGCGCGGAAACTTCGCGTACTCCGGATTCGGCGTGAGCGGCTTCAGCGGCGGCAGGGCGAGTTCCTTGATCGCGGCTTGCGCGCCGTGCGCGTCGGCGCCCGCTGGCTCGCGTGCGTTCTGCGCCTGCACGCCGGTCTGGCCCGCCGGCATCGGCGAATTGCACGCGGCAAGCGCGGCGAAGATCGTCAAGGCCGCGACCGTCCGCGGCCCTTTCATGCTTGGCATCATCCGTGAGTCCTTCAAATGCGCTCGAAGATCGCCGCGATGCCCTGGCCGCCGCCGATGCACATCGTCACGAGCGCGTAACGCCCGCCGATGCGCTGCAGTTCGTACAACGCCTTCACGGTGATGAGCGCGCCGGTCGCGCCGATCGGATGCCCGAGCGAAATGCCCGAGCCGTTCGGATTGACCTTCGCGGGATCGAGCTTCAGTTCCTGCGATACGGCGCACGCCTGCGCGGCGAACGCCTCGTTTGCTTCGATGACGTCGAGATCGTCGACGGAGAGGCTCGCGCGCTCCAGCACCTTCTGCGTCGCGGGAACCGGGCCGATGCCCATGATCTTCGGATCGACGCCCGCGTGCGCGTACGCGACGAGCCGCGCGAGCGGTTTCGCGCCGCGCTTTTCCGCAAGCGAGCGTTCCATCAGCACGACGGCCGCGGCCGCATCGTTGATGCCCGACGCGTTGCCCGCCGTCACCGTGCCGTTTTCCTTCGCAAAAACCGGCTTGAGCTTCGCGAAGTCTTCGGCGGTGGCGTTCAGGCGAACGTGCTCGTCGCGGTCGAACACGGTGTCGCCTTTCTTCGAAGCGAGCGTGATCGGCAGAATCTGATCCTTGAAATAGCCGGCTTCGATCGCTTTCGCCGCGCGCCGGTGCGATTCGAGCGCGAGCGCGTCCTGCATCTCGCGCGTGATGCCGAACTTCGCCGCGACGTTCTCGGCCGTCACGCCCATGTGGATCTTGTCGAACGGGTCGTTCAGCGCGCCGACCATCATGTCGACGATGCGCGTGTCGCCCATGCGCTGGCCGAAGCGCGCGGCGGGCATGATGTACGCCGCGCGGCTCATGCTTTCCGCGCCGCCGCCGATGGCGACATCGGCATCGCCGAGCAGAATGGACTGCGACGCCGACACGATCGCCTGCAAGCCCGAGCCGCACAAACGGTTCACCGTGAGCGCGGGCGCATGCTGCGTGACGCCGCCGTCGAGCGCCGCGACGCGCGCGAGATACATGTCGCGCGGCTCCGTATGCACGACGTTGCCGAACACGACGTGACCGACTTCATCGCCCGCGACGTTCGCGCGGGACAGCGCTTCGCGCACGACGCGCGCACCGAGATCGGTCGGGCTGAAGTCCTTCAGCGAACCGCCGAAATCGCCGATCGCCGTGCGCACGCCGCTTACCACCACCACTTCACGTTGCATGTTGTCGTCTCCTTCGTTTGAGGTGCGGCTATTCTGCCAGCGCGCGCTCGACCTCGTCCTTTCGCGGGATCGGCGCCACTGCGCCAAAACCTTGTGTCGACAAAGCCGCGGCGACGTTCGCGTAGCGCGCCGCGGCGAAAGGATCGTCGCCTGCAACGATGCGCGCGATGAACGCCCCGCCGAAGCAGTCGCCCGCCCCCGTCGCATCGACCGCCTGCACGACGCGGCCCGGCACCACGCGCCGCTCGTCCGGCGTCGCGATATACGCGCCTTCCTTGCCGAGCTTCAGCGCGACGACCTTCGGACCGAGGTTCAGCAGCGCATCGACGATCGCGTCTTTGTCTTCGTGGCCGGTGAGCAGCGTGACGTCGTCCCAGCTCGGCAGGCAGATGTCGGTTGCGCGGATCGCTTCGAGCATGACCGCGCGGGCGCGCGCGAGCGGCCACAGCTTCAGCCGCAGGTTCGTGTCGAAGCTGACCTTGACGCCGTGCGTGCGCGCATGGTCGATCGCGGCGAGCGCGGCATCGCAGGCGGCCACGCCGATCGCGAGACTGATGCCCGACAGATGCACGACCTTCGCGGCGGCGATCGCATCGAGCGGCAAGTGCGACGGCGCGTAGCGGCTCGCCGCCGAACCCGCGCGCAGATAGTCGAAGCGATGCCCGCTCTCGCCGTGCGACACGAAATAGACGCCCGTGGGCGCATCGTGATCGACGCGCACCGTCGACGTATCGACGTTTTCCGCGCGCCACAGATCGAGCAGCAATTGCCCGAAGTGATCGTTGCCGACCGCGGACACGAAGCCCGTCGCCGCGCCCTGGCGCGATGCCGCGATCAGGAAGTTGGAGACGTCGCCGCCGAAGCCTTGCAGATAGTTCGGCTGATCGCGCGTCGACTGATTGAACTCGATCATGGCCTCGCCGAGCGCGAGGACGTGCGGCATCCCTGGCATGGCTTTAGACCTCGCCCCAGAGATCGTGGCCATCGGCGCCGGTGATCTTCACCGACACGAAGTCGCCGGCCTTGTAGCGCTTCGATGCCTTCGTCGTCGGCGCGATGTACACGACGCCGTCGATTTCCGGCGCGTCCGCCGCCGTGCGGCCGATGCCGCCTTCCGCGCCCACTTCATCGACGAGCACTTTGAGCGTCTTGCCGACCTTCTTCTTCATGCGCTTCGCGGACAGTTCTTCCGCGAGTTCCATGAAGCGCGCGCGGCGATCCTCGCGCACTTCGTCGGGCAACGCGCCGTCGAGTTCGTTCGCCGTTGCGCCTTCGACCGGCGAATACGCGAAGCAGCCGACGCGATCCAGATCCGCTTCCTTCAGGAAATCCAGCAGCGTCTGAAACTGCTCTTCCGTCTCGCCCGGAAAGCCCGCGATGAACGTGCTGCGAATCGTCAGATCGGGACAGATTTCGCGCCATGTCTTCACGCGCTCGAGCACCTTTTCCGCGTTCGCCGGGCGCTTCATGCGCTTCAGCACTTCGGGATGCGCGTGCTGGAACGGCACGTCGAGATACGGCAGAACGTGGCCGCGCAGCGGGCCTTCGGCCATCATCGGGATGACTTCGTCGACGCTCGGATACGGATACACGTAATGCAGGCGCACCCACGCGCCGTACTGCGCGGCGAGTTCGCCGAGCGCGCCGACGAGCTCGGTCATGCGCGTCTTGAGCGGCTTGCCGTTCCAGAAACCCGTGCGGTATTTCACGTCGACGCCGTACGCGCTCGTGTCCTGCGAAATCACGAGCAGTTCCTTCACGCCGGACTTGAACAGATTTTCGGCTTCCAGCATGACTTCGGCGACGGGGCGCGAGACGAGATCGCCGCGCATCGACGGGATGATGCAGAACGTGCAGCGATGGTTGCAGCCTTCCGAAACCTTCAGGTAAGCGTAGTGGCGCGGCGTCAGCTTGATGCCGGCGGGCGGCACGAGATCGGTGAACGGATCGTGCGGTTTCGGCAGATGCATATGCACCGCGTTCATGACTTCGTTGGTCGCGTGCGGACCGGTGACGGCCAGCACTTTCGGATGCACTTCCTCGATGAGGCCCGAACCGCTCGCGCTCTTTTTCGCGCCGAGACAGCCGGTCACGATGACCTTGCCGTTCTCGCTCAACGCCTCGCCGATGGCGTCGAGGCTTTCCTGCACGGCTTCGTCGATGAAGCCGCAGGTGTTGACGACGACGAGGTCCGCGCCGTCATAGGTGCCGGAGATTTCGTAACCTTCGGCGCGCAACTGCGTCATGATCTGCTCGGAATCGACGAGCGCTTTCGGGCAGCCGAGCGACACCATGCCGATTTTCGGCGCGGGCTTCGTCCTGGCGAGTGAATCGAGTGAATCGATTGAATCTAAAGAATTTTTCACGGGAAGAGTGTCTTGTGGGAACGCAACAGGCCAATCCACTATTTTACATCGGCGAGCCGCCGACACGGCTCGGCCCCCTTTTCCTTTGTCTCATTCCGATTGAAGCTGGCGCGCAGCAAACTCGAGCGAATCCGCGGCTTCCCGCGTCTCTCATTGCTTCGAATCACACATCGGTTTCATGCTCGACTACTCAGCGCTGCGCCATTTCAATCCGCTCTTCGTCACGCCCTGCTACTCGGGCCAAGTGACGTCCGGCTACCCCACCAGCATGCTCACGCTCACCAACGAGCTCTGGCGCCTCGGCGTGCGAGGCTCGATGCGCATCTGCGCCGGCGAAAGTCTCGTCACGCGCGCGCAATGAAGCCGTCGCGCATTTTCTGATGCATACGGAGCACACGCATCTCTTCTGGATCGATGCCGATATCGGCTTCACGCCGGAGCAGGTGCTGCGTCTGCTGCTCGCGGGTCGCGATGTCGTCGCCGGCGTGTATCCGCTCAAGCGCATCGACTGGACGGGCGAGATTCCCGCCGGGCTCACGCAAGCGCAGTTTCTCGAACGCGCGTTGCGCTATCCGGTGAATTCGCATGACGGCGCGCGCCTCGAAGTGGACGACGACGGCTTCATGAAAGTGGACGAGGCGCCGACGGGCTTCATGTGCATACGCCGCGCGGTGCTCGAAACGATGATCGCGCGCATGCCCGAGTTGCGCTACGTGCCCGACGCGCCGCCGGATTCGCCGTTGCACGGCTACTGCCATCGCTTCTTCGACGTGATGGTCGAGCCGGAAACCGGGCGCTATCTTTCCGAGGACTACGCGTTTTGCCGCCGCTGGCGCGATTCTGGCGGAAAGGTGTACGTGGATGCACGCTCGACACTGGAGCACCACGGCGCCTATACGTATCGCGGCGATTTCGGCGCGGCGCTGGCGTACGATTCGACGAGAGCCGTGGGCGGGCAATGAACGGACGGCGCGCGAGCGCTCACGCCGAGGCGCGCAAGCCTCGACGCCCGCACGCGCCCTCGAACCGGACTACTTCTTTTCCGTCGACGAAGGCGTGGGCGTCGGGAACGGAAACGTGTTGAACATCGACTTCGCCTGCGACTGCATCTGCTCCTGCATCTGCACGAACATGTTTTTCGACTGCTCGATGTAGCTCGTCATCATGCCCTGCATCATCGGCGCCTGCATGTTCATGAACTGCGACCAGACTTCGGGGTTGAGCGCGTTGCCGTCGTAGATGCCCTTGCTCTGCTCGGTCAGCTTCTGCTGGATGTCGATGAACGCCTGGATGTTCTTCTCCAGATACGTGCCCATCATGCCCTGCATCGCGTGGCCGTAGAAACGGATGATCTGCGAGAGCATCACCGACGAGAACATCGGCAGGCCGCCGCTCTCTTCTTCCAGAATGATCTGCAGAAGGATGCTGCGCGTGAGGTCGTCGTTGGACTTCGCGTCGAGCACCTTGAAATCTTCCTGATCGAGCACGAGCTGTTTCACATCCGACAACGTGATGTAGGTGCTCGTTTCCGTGTCGTACAGCCGACGGTTTGGATACTTTTTGATGAGTCGTTCGGCGGGTTTCTTTGTAGTAGTAGTGGTGGTCATTTAACGCCTTTAAACGCAAAACTTTACTGCGATGGCAGCAAGCAGGTCTTGCGTTGTCGCAAAAAAGCGCTGCTGCATGTTCGCCGCATCGTTGATAAATCCGGCGAGTGGTGACTTCCCGCGCGCGTTTCGGCGTCGCGGGAAGCCGCCGCCCGTCAGCCCATATGCAAGCCGCCGTTCAGCGAGAAGTCCGCGCCGGTCGCGAAGCCCGATTCTTCGGACGCGAGCCACGCGCAGATCGAGCCGATTTCGTCCGGGGTGCCGAGACGGCGCACCGGAATGGTCGCGACGATCTTCTCCAGCACTTCCGGACGGATCGCCTTCACCATGTCCGTGCCGATATAGCCCGGCGACACGGTGTTGACCGTCACGCCCTTGGTGGCCACTTCCTGCGCGAGCGCCATTGTGAAGCCGTGAATGCCGGCCTTGGCGGTCGAGTAGTTCGTCTGGCCGAACTGGCCTTTCTGCCCGTTCACCGACGAAATGTTGATGATCCGGCCCCAGCCGCGCTCGACCATGCCGTCGATGACCTGCTTCGTCACGTTGAAGAGGCTCGTCAGGTTCGTGTCGATGACGGCGGTCCAGTCTTCGTGCGTCATCTTGCGGAACACGACGTCGCGCGTGATGCCCGCGTTGTTCACGAGGACATCGATCTCGCCGACTTCGGCCTTGACCTTGTCGAACGCGTTCTTGGTCGATTCCCAGTCGCCGACGTTGCCTTCCGAGGCGATGAATTCGAAGCCGAGCGCCTTCTGGTCTTCCAGCCATTTCACCCGGCGCGGCGAATTCGGACCGCAGCCCACGACGACCGTAAAGCCATCTTTAAGCAGGCGCTGGCTGATGCTGGTGCCGATGCCGCCCATCCCGCCGGTTACATACGCTATACGCTTCGCCATTCCTCACTCCATTTTCGTTATGCGGACGGCGATCTCCTTGCCGCCCGCTGGCCCTTCCCAATCCCGCCAGTGACTATCTGTGACTTATTACGGACGTTCCACCGCCAGCGCGACACCCATGCCGCCGCCGATGCACAGCGACGCCAGACCCTTCTTCGCGTCGCGCTTCTGCATTTCGTGCAGCAGCGTGACGAGAATCCGGCAGCCCGACGCGCCGATCGGATGACCGATCGCGAT
>NZ_JALQDZ010000012.1:0-163167 GCF_023630985.1 Caballeronia sp. ATUFL_F1_KS39
GACTGGCGCGCCGGATTCTGGCCCGAACCGGCCGCGAGCACTTGGCCCAGGATCACTTCGCTCACCTGATCCGGCTTCACGCCCGCGCGCTCCAGCACGGCCTTGATGACCGTCGCGCCGAGTTCCGGCGCTGCGATTTTCGCGAGCGAGCCGCCGAATTTGCCTACCGCCGTACGCGCGGCCGATACGATCACTACGTCAGTCATTTCAGTTTCCTCTTGGCATCGAATGTTAATGCGGCTACGAACGGTTCCATGCGCTCGCGCGCACGGTCACGCGCCGCTCAGAAGTCGCGTTCCAGCACGTAACGGCCGGGTGCGGCCTCGATCACCGGGTAAGTCTTCGATCCCTGCGCCGCGCCCGCCTTGACCTGCTCGCCCGCGTTCGCGGCGAGCCACTTCGACCAGGTCGGCCACCAGCTTCCGGGATGCTCGGCGGCGGCATCGAACCACGCGTCGGGGTTCTCGGGCAGATGCCCGTCGTTGCTGTCGATCATCCAGAAGCTGCGCTTGTTCTTCGACGGCGGATTGATCACGCCCGCGATATGCCCCGACGCGCCGAGCACGAAGGTCTGCGGTCCGGAGAGAATCGGCGCGGAGGCATAGGCCGATTTCCACGGCACGATGTGATCTTCGCGCGAGCCGTAGATGAAGGTCGGCACCGTGAGACGCGACAGGTCGACCGGCTCGCCGCACACCTTCAGCGCATTCGGCGTCTTCAGCTTGTTCTCGAGATACGTGTTGCGCAGATACCAGACGCACATCGGGCCGGGCAGGTTCGTCGAATCGCTGTTCCAGAAGAGCAGATCGAACGCTTGCGGCGTGCGGCCCTTGAGATAGTTATCGACGACGTAATTCCACACCAGATCGTTCGGTCGCAGATACGAGAACGTATTCGCGAACTCGATGCCGCGCATGAGACCGGCTGGCGCGCCGTTCTTGCCGCCGATCGCCTGCTCGCGCATCTGCACGTGCGCCTCGTCGACGAACACGTCGAGCACGCCGGTATCCGAGAAGTCGAGCATCGAGGTGAGCAATGTCATCGATGCGGCCGGTTCCTCGCCGCGCGCCGCCGCCACCGCGAGCGCGGTCGCGAGAAGCGTCCCGCCGATGCAGAAACCAAGCGTGTTGATCTTGTCTTCGCCCGTGATCTCCTGCACGACGCCGATCGTCTCCAGCACGCCTTGCTCGACGTAGTCGTCCCACGTCTTGTGCGCGATCGACTGATCCGCGTTGCGCCACGACAGGATGAACACCTGATGCCCTTCTTCGAGCGCATAGCGCACGAGCGAGCTTTCCGGCGACAGATCGAGAATGTAGAACTTGTTGATGCAAGGCGGCACGATCAGAAGCGGGCGCGCATACACCTTCGGCGCGAGCGGCTTGTACTGGATCAGTTGCACGAGTTCGTTCTCGTACACGACCGAGCCTTCCGTCGATGCGATGTTCTTGCCGACGAGAAAGCGCGATTCGTCCGACTGCGAAATCTTGCCGCGCTGCATGTCGGCGAGCAGGTTCAACATGCCCTGACGCAGGCTCTCGCCCTTGCTTTCGATGAGCGTCTTCTGCGCGTCGGGATTGAGCGCGAGGAAGTTGCTCGGCGGGGCCGCGGCCGCCCACTGCTGCACCGTGAAGCGGATGCGCTCGCGCGTCTTCGGATCGCTCTGCACGGCGTCGGCGAGTTCCTGCAGATAGCGCGCGTTCAGCAGATACCACGCGGCGGTGAACGCATATGCCGGCGTGGATTGCCATGCGGTGTCGGTGAAGCGACGATCCTTCAGCGCCGACGGATCGATGCTCTGCGCGCCCGCCTGCTTGAGCAACTCGGCGGCATCGCGCGAATAGTTGCTCTGCAACTCGTGCAGACGCTCGGGCGCGATCGCGGCGGTCGGAATCTTCGGCAACGTGGGCAACCCCTGCATCGCCGCGCCGAAGCCCGGCATGCTGCTCGCGAGCTTGGCGAATTCCGCCATGCCGTTCATCTTCGTGAAATCGGGCATCTGCGGCATGGCGCCGGACATCGGAAACGACGGGAATGCCGTCGACGGAAATCCGTTCGGAAATCCGTTGGCGAATGCACTGAAAGCAGCGAACGGCAATGCCGCCGCCGCGGCCGCATCATTCGCGCTATTCGTCTGCTGAGTGAATTTCGACCACTGCGCGGGATCGGCGACGCTGCGCCACGCGTTCAGCCATTGATCGAACGCCTGCTGTACGCCAGTCGTTTCGGCGGATGCTTCTGCCGAGGTGCTGTCGGCGGTACGGGAGCGGGAAGATGAGGAAGTAGATTTGGAAGCCATACCCGCTATTGACCTGTGAGTCTCGGAAGACTTGGATTGCTGATGCAGGCATCGCCGGGCTTTCCTCGACCAGCGCGCAAGTGTTGGTGCGCCTTATGCGCGTGGCAAGTCTGAGCCTTGCTACGCCGTGCCCGATTGATTGAATTCCAGGAACATTCTTGCTCTAGGATGTCAGGCATGTCAATGCTTCGTCCCGATTTTGCCGCAGTGCGATATTTTTTTAATTATCGTTTTCCCCCATGCGAAATGTTGCGTTCGCAAGGGGTTTCGTCATAGGCAAGAAACGATAGTTGGGTATGTTCCAACACTAATGACAATGGTCATTCATTGAGCCAGATCATTGCGGCCATGCGGCCCGTCACGCGATCGCGTCGATATGAATAAAAGCGCTCTTTTTCCGTGACGGTGCAATGCGTGCCGCCGTGAACGCGCGCGGCATCGATGCCTAGATCGGCAAGACGCATACGCGCGAGCGCGTAGATATCGGCGAAATACTTCGCCGGTGCGCCGCCGACGGGACGGAACGCGGCGCTCGTCGCGTCGCGGCGATCCTCTTGCGACGCCGCGATGAAGGCGTCGAGCACGTCTTCGCCCACTTCGAACGCCTGCGGCCCGATGGCCGGCCCGAGAAACGCGTTGAGCGACGAGGCCGGCACGCCCGCGAGCGACGCGACGCGCTCGCCCGTCTTTTCGATGATGCCGCCCGCGAGACCGCGCCAACCCGCGTGCGCGGCGCCGACCGCGCGGCCGTCGTCGTCGCAAAACAGCACCGGGAGACAATCGGCCGTCATCACGACGCACACGACGCCCGCGCGATCCGTCACGCTGGCGTCGGCGCGCGTGCGCTCGCCCTGTGCGAGGCGCTCGATGACGGCGCCCGCCTCCACGACTTCCGTGCCGTGGATCTGCTCGAGCCACGCGGCTTCGCGCGAACCCGTCAACGCGAGCGCGCGGCGGCGATTTTCCTTCACCGCGTCAGGCGCATCGCCCGTGGAAAAACCGAGATTGAGGCCGCCCGCGCCGGGCTCGCCGCCGCCATAAGGCGCATCGCTCACGCCGCCATTACGCGTCGTGACGAATGCCCGCACGCGCGGCGACACGTTCCATTGCGGCCAGAGACAGTCTTTCGATGGCAAATCGGCAGCGTCGCGCGTCATGCTTCGTCGTCCTCGTAATCTTCGTCGTCCCAGTCGCCTTCTTCGCCTTCGCCCATTTCATAGACTTCGGCGAAATCGTCGTCCTCATCGAACTCGACTTCTTCGTCCTGTCCGAAGCCGAGCTCCGCGGCGAGCGTCGCGATGTCTTCGGGAACGTCCGCGCGCCAGTGCACTTCCTTGCCCGTCGCGGGATGGATCAAGCCGAGGCGCCACGCGTGCAGCGCCTGTCGCGCGAATTCGTTGGGCAGCGGCTTGACCGACCGCTTGCCGCGCGCGTGCCCGTACACCGGGTCGCCCAACAGCGGATGCTGGATATGCGCGCAATGCACGCGAATCTGATGCGTCCGGCCGGTTTCCAGATCGCAATGGATCGCGCTGACGGGCTGGCCGTGCCACGTCGTGCGGTCGATGGTGCGGAAATGCGTGCGCGCGGGCTTTCCCGACGCAGTCTTTACCACCGCCATGCGCGTGCGCTCGCGCGGATCGCGGCCGATGGGCGCGTCGATCGTGCCTTCGTCGGGCATGTTGCCCCACACGAACGCGACGTAGCGGCGTTTCACCGTCCGCGCCTGCAACTGCCGCACGAGGTCGGTTTGCGCCTCGAGCGTGCGCGCGACGACCATCAGCCCGGACGTTTCCTTGTCCAGCCGATGCACGATGCCCGCGCGCGGCAGCCCGGCGGCGGCATCGCCGTAACGATGCAGCAGGCCGTTGAGCAGCGTGCCGCTCCAGTTGCCCGCGGCCGGATGCACGACCATGCCCGCGGGCTTGTTGATGACGACGAGCGCCTCGTCCTCATAGACGATATGCAGCGGCACCGGCTCCGGCGCGAACGCGAGCTGCTCGGGCAGAAGGTCGGGGACGAGCGTGATCGTCGCGCCGAGCGGGACGGGCTGGCGCACTTTCGCGCCCGCGCCGTCGACCAGCACGCGCCCTTCCTCGATCCAGCCCTGCAACCGGCTGCGCGAGAACTCGGGGAAGATTTTCGCGAGCACCTTGTCGAGCCGGTCGCCCGCGAGCTCGTCGGGCACGCGGGCCGTGCGGGGCGCTTCGCGAGCCGCGCCGCCGCCCGAATCGGCCTGCGCTGCGTCGTCGGGGGTGGCGCATGGGCTATAATCTTTGAGTTGGTCTTTGGTACGACGAGTACTTGAGCGGGTCATTTGAACGAGATTCGGCGGCATGGATGGACAGCCGCGCCGGAAAAACAGCTAGAACAGCGAAGAATCAACTAGATTCAGCCAGGAACAGCAAGCACTGATGCGAGCCTTCAACACCATTCATCTCTCGATGCGTCAATCGATCAAGTATCTGGCGCTGGCCGCGAGCGTCGCCATCGTCACGGCCTGTCACGGCCTGCCCGAGAAGACCGACGAAACGGCAACATGGAATAACAACAAATTATATACGGAGGCCCAGGACGCGCTATCCGGCAGCGACTGGGGCAAGTGCGCGAAGTATTTCGAAGGGCTCGAAGGCCGCGATCCGTTCGGCCATTTCGCGCAGCAGGCGCAGATCAACGTCGCGTACTGCAACTGGAAGGACGGCGAAACCGCCAACGCCGACCAGGCCATCGACCGTTTCATCAAGCTGCACCCGGATCATCCCGAAATCGCGTATGCGTACTATCTCAAGGGCATGATCCACTTCAACGACGACTTGGGCCTCTTCGGCCGCTTCTCGGGTCAGGACATGAGCGAGCGCGATCCGAAGTCGCTGCGCGAGTCCTACGACGCGTTCAAGGTCGTCGTCGACAAGTATCCGCAAAGCAAGTACGCGCCCGATGCCGCGCAGCGCATGCGCTATATCGTGAACGCGCTCGCATCGCATGAAGTGCACGCCGCCGATTATTACTATCGCCGTGGCGCGTATGTGGCCGCGATCAATCGCGCGCAGCTCGCCATTCGCGAGTACAAGAACGCGCCGGCAACCGAAGACGCGCTGCACATCATGATGCTGTCGTACGAGCGTCTCGATCAGCCGCAACTCGCCGACGACACCAAGCGCGTGCTCGCAGCGACGTTCCCGGACAGCCCGTATGTCACCGGCAAGCGGCGCGCGGGCGCTGACAAGCCTTGGTATCAGATCTGGTAGTCCAGAAAGCAAAAAGCGAAACGGCCGGTTGATCACCGGCCGTTTTTTCATGTCGACGAGAATTGCGAACCCGATGCTTATTCGGCCAGTTCCGTCTTCCACTTCGCGGCATCGCTGAAAAACTCGCGCACCACGTCCAGCTCGCGCGTGCGCTTGAACGGTGGCAGGCTTTGCCAGATGCGCCGGCCGTAAGGCTTGTCGACGAGCCGCGTGTCGCAGATCATCAGCACGCCGCGATCCGTCTCCGCGCGAATCAGCCGCCCCGCGCCCTGCTTGAGCGTGATGACCGCCTGCGGCAACTGATGCACGGCGAACGGGCTCAAACCTTTCTTCGTCAGCGCGTCGAGGCGCGCGGCCAGCACCGGATCGTCGGGCGGCGCGAACGGCAGCTTGTCGATGACGACGAGCGACAACGCATCGCCGCGCACATCGACGCCTTCCCAGAAGCTCTGGCTGCCGACCAGAATCGCGTTGCCATAGGCGCGGAAACGGTCGAGCAGTTCGGTGCGGCTCGCATCGCCCTGCACGAGCAGCGGATTGTCCCAGCCGCGCCGCTCGATCACATCGCGCATGCGATTGGCGATGCGGTCGACCGCGCGCAGCGTCGTGCACAGCACGAACACGCCGCCGCCCGCCGATTCGATCACCGGCAGCGCGGCATCGAAGACGGCATCGGTGAATTGCGGCGACGACGGCTGCGGCAGATTGCGCGGCACGTACAAAAGCCCTTGCGACGGATAATCGAACGGGCTCGGCAGCGTCATCGAACGGCGCGCGTTGAGGCCCATCTGCGCCGCGTAATGCGTGAAGTCGCCGCGCACCGAGAGCGTCGCGGACGTGAAAATCCACGCGCGCGGCACGCCTGCGCGCTGCTTCGCGAAGATCGGCGCGACCGAAAGCGGCGTTTCGTGCAACTGCACCGTGTGCGAAAACACCTCGATCCAGCGCACCATTTCGTTCGGCTCTTCCTTCGCGGCCTCTTTCGCGACGTCCTCATCCGCGACGACGGCGCGTTCGAGCGATGTCGGCGGCGTCGTCCAGCCCGCGAGCAGATCCTGCAACTCGCGCGCGCGGCGCACCAGCGCCTGCAACGATTCGGCACGTTCCGCATGCGAGGACAGCGCCGCGGCAAGCGCCGAAAGATGCGTCTCGAGCGTGTCGAGCGCCTCGAAGATCGGATGGTCGTCCGGCAACTGGCCGAGCGACAGACGCACCGAATCTTCCTTGAACGCGAGCCGCACGTCGCGCGCGGCGCGCTCCAGCGCCGCGCCGAGCTTGGTCCAGTCGGCGGCGTCACGCGCGTGCGACAGACCTTCGGCGACGGTATCGCGGGCGAGTTCGAGCAGTTGCGTCGTCGAAAGCGTCTCGCCGAAGAAGAGTGTCGCGGTTTCGGGCAACTGATGCGCTTCGTCGAAGATGATCGTGTTCGCCGTCGGCAGAAGCTCGGCCATGCCGGTGTCGCGCAGCATCACATCGGCGAAGAACAGATGGTGATTCACCACGACGATGTCCGCCTGCTGCGCCTCCTTGCGCGCCTGCATCACGAAGCATTCCTTGTAGTGCGGGCATTCCTGACCGAGACAGTTGTCGCGCGTGGACGTGACCATCGGCCAGACGGGTGAATTCTCCGGCACGCTCGCGAGTTCGGCCTTGTCGCCGGTGCGCGTGATCTTCGCGAAACGGACGATCTCCTGTAGATGCGACGTGTCCTGGCGCGTCGGTAGACGGCCGTTGTCCGCGGTGCGCTCCAGATAGTAGTGACACAGATAGTTGGCGCGGCCTTTGAGCATCGCGACCGAAACCGGAACGGCGAGCGCGTCGCGCACGGTCGGAATGTCGCGCTGAAAAAGCTGATCCTGCAGATGCTTCGTGCCCGTCGACACGATGACCTTGCCGCCCCACAGCATCGCCGGCACGAGATACGCGTAGGTCTTGCCGGTGCCCGTGCCCGCCTCGACGATGAGCGTGTTCTCGCCGCCGTCGATAGCCGCCTTCGCCGTCGCGATGCCGATGTCATCGGCCGGCTGCTCGTCGGGCGCATAGGGTTTGTCGGACGGGCCGAGCTTGCGCGCGGGGCGGCGCTGCGCCTCGAACATCGCGGGCTCGGGCATTGCGCGGCCGGACGCTTCCATCGCGGCGGCGACGGAACGCGCCATTTCGATCTGCGATGCACGCGGCCGATAACCGTCGATCGCGCGTGCGAGCAGACCTTGCCCGGAAAAGATGGCGTCCAGCTCGACGCCGCGTTTATCGGTCAGCGCGAGCGGCGCGTTCGCGTCATCACTGGGTTGTGCGGGTGAGTTCAAGGCGTGCTAAATCCTGCGGGTTTCGGCGCGGCCGCGCACGCGAGGCGCCGTCGCAGCACGCGCTCGCGGCGGGCACGCGGCGTTCAGTGCGCGTCCGAGTCAAGCTGCAATTGCAGCAGGAGAATGGTGTCTTTCACCTTGAGCTTGCGCTTTTTCAGGCGCCTCAGCTCGAGGTCGTCGATGCCGGACATCTTGTCGATCAGCGTGTCCAGACTGTGATGCTCGTCCTGCAACTGCGCGATGCGATCGCGCAGCAGGGCGGCATCCATGGCGGGTTGTCGGGGTGCGTGCGGGGATTCACTAAAGCGCTGCTGCATGCTCGCCTCCTTTCATCCACTTGGCGCGGGCCCGTTCGACGAGCCCGACTGCCCTATTTACCTTGCTGCTGTTGTTGCTGCTGCTGCAGTTTCAATTGCTCCTGGCGCTGCTGCTCTTGCTGCTGCGCCTTTTCCTGCGCTTTTCTCGCGGCTTCTTTCTGACGCGCTTCGACTTCCGCGCGATGCTGCGCGGCTTCCTGCTGCTTCTGCTCGTAGCGCTGCGCCTTTTGCTCGCGGTCCTGCGCGTCCTGCACGCCGCGCGCGCGCGCTTCGTCGAGTTGCTTCTGGTAGTCCGCCTGCTTGCGGTCGTACGCCGCCTGGTTGGCCGCGCGTTGCGGCGCTTCGGCTTCGCGCTGGGCGGCGGCCAGCGCGTTCTGACGTTGCCTGTCCTCGTAGGCCTGCTGGCTCGCTTTCTCGTTCGCCGCGCGCTGCGGCGCTTCGGCCTCGTATTGCGCCCGCTTGATCGCCTTCTGCTGATCGCGTTGCTTCGCCCGCTCGGCGCGCTGCTCGTCGTCGAGCGCGAGCTGTTCCTGGCGGATTTGCTGGCGCGTCTCGCGCATCTCGTTGCGCGCGTTGTCCAGACAATGATTCACGAAGAACTTGCTATAGCAGTCGTGCTCTTTCACGCCGTAGCGGTAGTTGTTTTCCTCGGTGCGCCGGTCGAGCACCTTCTGGCGCTGGGCGAAATCGGCTTGGAGGGAATCATCGGCGCTTGGCTGAGCCGCTGCATCCGGGGCACGAGCACTCACGGACGTGTCCGGATCGACGGGCTTGGCGGCTTGAGCGAGCGCGCGCTGCGGCGCGAATGCGCCCGCTGCGCAAAGCAGCAAAACCGCCGCGGCAACCGGCACGTTTGGAAGGCGAAAGTTGGGCAAATGGATGGACGGCAACGTGATAAAGAATCAGGCGCAAAACGGCTCGTGCGATGCCCAAATTCTATCACCGCACGCCGGAGCGCTTCGCCATTTATGGCAAAATCCCCCGCTTCAGCAACCCGGTCCGAACCTGGCTCGTCACAGCGTCACCCGCCCGCGGCGCCTCGCTTTCGCGAAGCCGCGCACACGGCGCGGATCTCGCCGGCGAGCCGCAGACAGCGCAGAATCATGACGGAAACCGTAGCACTCAAGATCGTACAGCGCATTGCCACCGAACTCACCGTGCAGCCGCGCCAGGTCGCCGCCGCCGTGCAGCTTCTCGACGAAGGCTCGACTGTCCCGTTCATCGCCCGGTATCGCAAGGAAGTCACCGGCAATCTCGACGACACGCAACTGCGCACGCTCGAAGAGCGCCTGCTCTACTTGCGCGAACTCGAAGATCGCCGCGCGGCCATCCTGCAAAGCATCGACGAGCAAGGCAAGCTCACCGACGAACTGCGCGGCGCCATCGAAAGCGCCGACAGCAAGCAGGTGCTGGAAGACCTCTATCTGCCGTACAAGCCCAAGCGGCGCACGCGCGCGCAAATCGCCCGCGAAGCCGGTCTCGAGCCGCTCGCGCAGGCGCTCCTCGCCGATCCCACGCTCGATCCTCAAACGGAAGCCGCGAAATTCGTCGATGCGGAAAAAGGCGTCGCCGATACCAAAGCCGCGCTCGACGGCGCGCGCGACATCCTCTCCGAGCAGTTCGGCGAAACCGCCGAGATCCTCGGCAAGCTGCGCGAGCATCTGTTCAATCAGGGACTCGTCATGTCGAAGGTGGTGGACGGCAAGGAAGGCGAGGAAGGCGAAAAATTCCGCGACTACTACGACTACAGCGAAACGATCCGCACCGTGCCGTCGCACCGCGCGCTCGCGCTGTTCCGTGGCCGCAACGCAGGCGTGCTGAGCGTCAAGCTGGGCTTGGGCGAAGAACTCGACGCGCAGATTCCGCATCCGTGCGAAGCGATGATCGCGGGCCACTTCGGCATCGTGAACCGCTCACGCGCCGCCGACAAATGGCTCGCCGACGTCTGCCGCTGGTGCTGGCGCGTGAAGGTTCAGCCGCATATCGAAACCGAACTGCTCACGCAATTGCGCGAAGAAGCCGAGCACGAAGCCATTCGCGTGTTCGCGCGCAATCTGAAGGACTTGCTGCTCGCCGCGCCCGCGGGTCCGAAGGCCGTGATCGGCCTCGATCCGGGCCTGCGTACGGGCGTGAAGGTGGCGGTCGTCGATCGCACCGGCAAGCTGCTCGCGACCGACACCATCTATCCGCACGAGCCGCGCCGCGACTGGGACGGCTCCCTCGCGAAGCTCGCGCGCATCGCGCAAGCCACGCAAGCGGAACTCATCTCGATCGGTAACGGCACCGCCTCGCGCGAAACCGACAAGCTCGCGAGCGAACTCATCGCGAAGCATCCGGAACTGAAGCTGCAGAAGATCGTCGTGTCGGAAGCGGGCGCGTCGGTGTATTCGGCGTCCGAACTCGCCGCGAAGGAGTTTCCGGAACTCGACGTCTCGTTGCGCGGCGCGGTTTCCATCGCGCGGCGTCTGCAGGATCCGCTCGCGGAGCTCGTCAAGATCGAACCCAAGGCGATCGGCGTCGGCCAGTATCAGCACGACGTGAATCAGCGCGAACTCGCGCGTTCGCTCGATGCTGTCGTCGAGGATTGCGTGAACGCGGTCGGCGTCGATGCGAACACGGCCTCCGTCGCGCTGCTCGCGCGCGTGTCGGGACTGAACGCGACGCTCGCGCGCAATATCGTCGATTTTCGCGACGCCAACGGGCCGTTCCCGTCGCGCGAGCATCTGAAGAAGGTGCCGCGTTTGGGCGACAAGACCTTCGAGCAGGCAGCCGGTTTTCTGCGCATCAACAACGGCGAGAATCCGCTCGATCGCTCGTCGGTGCACCCGGAAGCGTATCCCGTCGTCGAGCGCATTCTCGCGAAGATCAAGAAGCATATCGGCGATGTGCTCGGCAAGCGCGAAGCGTTGACCGGTCTCTCGCCGACCGAATTCGTCGACGATCGTTTCGGCCTGCCGACCGTGCGCGACATTCTCGCCGAGCTTGAAAAGCCGGGCCGCGATCCGCGCCCCGAGTTCAAGACGGCGACGTTCAAGGAAGGCATCGAGAAGATTTCGGATCTCGTGCCGGGCATGATCCTCGAAGGCGTAGTGACGAACGTGGCGGCGTTCGGCGCGTTCGTGGATATCGGCGTGCATCAGGACGGCCTCGTGCACGTTTCGGCGATGTCAACGAAGTTCATCAAGGATCCGCACGAAGTCGTGAAGGCCGGTCAGGTCGTGAAGGTGAAAGTGCTGGAGGTAGACGTGAAGCGCCAGCGCATCGCCCTCACCATGCGTCTGGACGACGACTTCGCTCCGGCTTCATCGGGCGCGGGCGGCGGCGCGGGTTCGCAGCGCGGCGGCGGTCAGGATCGTCGGTCGGGTCAGCGTCCGCAACAGCGTCGCGAGCCGGAACCGGCCGGCGCGATGGCAGCGGCGTTCGCAAAACTGAAACGATAAAGCCTCACGGCGTCAGCAAAAAACCCCACGTCTTGCGACGTGGGGTTTTCTTTTTGCGCTTCGCAACGACGCAGCGTCAGATTTCGATCTTCGTGCCCAGCTCCACCACGCGATTTGCGGGAATGCTAAAGAAATCGGTGGGCTTCGCCGCGTTCTGATGCATCCACGCGAACACGCGCTCGCGCCACACCGACATGCCCGGCAGTTCCGTCGGCACGACTGTCTCGCGCGCCATGAAGAACGACGTGTCCATCAGTTCGAAGGTCATTGCGTGGGTGCGCGTGATCTGTTCGAGCACGGCCTTCACGTCCGGCGTCTCGTTGAAACCGTACGCCGCCTTCACGAGGAACAGCCCGCCGCCGATGTCCTTCACTTCGAGACGATGCGCGTCGTCGACATAAGGAATGTCACGCGTCGTGAAGTTCATGAAAATGGTGCGCTCGTGCAGCACCTTGTTGTGCTTGAGATTGTGCAGCAGGCTCACGGGCACGAGCGAATCGCTGCCGGTGAGATAGATCGCCGTGCCCGACACGCGATGCGGCGGATGCGCGAGCAGGCCCTGCAGAAACGGCATCAGTGGAATGCCGTCCGCGGCCGTGCGGTCCTTCACGATCATGCGGCCCTTGTACCAGGTCATCAGCAGGAAGAAGAGCGCCCCGCCGATGCACAGCGGCAGCCAGCCGCCCTGCTCGACTTTCAGCAGGCTCGCGCCGAAAAAGCCGATGTCGATCATCAGGAACACGGTGATCATCCCGCCGACAAGCCAGCGGTTCCAGCCCCACAGATTCACCATCACGACCGACACGAGGATCGTGGTCGTCAACATCGTCGCGGTGACGGCCAGACCGTACGCGGCGGCAAGATTCTCCGAGCTTTTGAAGCCGATGACGATGCACAGGATGATGAAAAGCAGCATCCAGTTGACGAGCGGAATGTAGATCTGGCCGATCGCGAGCTCCGAGGTATGCAGGATCTTCATGCGCGGCACGTAGCCGAGCTGGATCGCCTGGCTCGTCAGCGAATACGCGCCGGAAATGACCGCCTGCGATGCGATCACCGTCGCGACCGTCGACAGGATCACGAGCGGCAGCAAAGCCCAGTCGGGCGCGAGCAGGAAGAACGGATTCTCTATTGCCTTCGGATCGTGCATCAGCAACGCGCCCTGGCCGAAATAGTTCAGCAGCAGCGACGGCATCACGAAGCCATACCAGCCGTAACGGATCGGCTTCACGCCGAAGTGACCCATGTCCGCGTACAGCGCTTCCGCGCCGGTCAGCACGAGCACGACGGAGCCGAGCACGATATACGCCTGCAATACGTGCTGCGCCATGAAGGAAATCGCGTAGTACGGATTGAGCGCGACGATAATGCGCGGCTCGATCACGATATGCGCGGCGCCGAGCACAGCGAGCGTCGCGAACCACACGACCATGATCGGGCCGAAGAGCTTGCCGACCACCGCCGTGCCGTGGCGCTGAATCCAGAAGAGCAGGATCAGGATGACGATCGTGATCGGCAGCACGTAGGGCGTGAGCTTGGGCGCCGCGATCTCCAGACCTTCGACTGCCGAGAGCACCGACATCGCGGGCGTGATGACCGCATCGCCATAGAACATGCATGCGCCGAAGATGCCGAGCATCATGAGCACGCCGGAGACCTTGCCGGCCTCTCTCACGCTGCGCAGCGCGAGCGTCGTCATTGCGAACACGCCGCCTTCGCCGTTGTTGTCGGCGCGCATGACGAAGAGCACGTACTTGACGGCGACGACCATGACGATCGCCCAGAAGAGCAATGAGATGACGCCGAGAATCGACGCCTCGGACAGGCCGATGCCGTGCGACGGGCTAAAGGCTTCCTTCAATGAGTAGAGAGGACTCGTGCCGATGTCGCCGAAAACGACGCCGATGGCCGCGAGCGCAAGCGAGGGCAATGGTTGTTTATGCTCGTGCGCGTGAGTCGTGTTAGTCATAAAAGCGAGATATCCGTCCAGAGCGGAAAGAAACGAACGCCATTCTATCTAACGTCGCACGCCAAGATGCCGTCTCTCGTGTTGCTGCAGCGCCACGAGAGACGCGATTGAGAGTGTAGCATCGCGCCTCGCACGCGTCGGCAAGCGCGTCGGACACAATCCTTCGCGCTTCGCTGTTCGCTGCAGCCAATGAAAAACGCCGTTGCGCCCGGCTTGGTGCCAGGCGAACGGCGTTATCGGCGCGAACGGTCAGGCCGTGGCGCTCAGCCGCGGCCGTTTTGCGTGCCGCGCTTGATCCATGCGCCGAGGTTGTGCGGACGGACCGTGTCCCACTCCTCGAACGGCTGATGAATCCACGGATTCGTTTCAAGATGCTGAACGTGATAGTCGGGCTTGACCTTGGAGCATGCCTTGTACCAGAGCACCGCGGAGCGCACGGCCGTGATCGCCGGATAACGTTCCTTCAGATGCTCCTGCACGCGTGCGAGCGTGACGCCCGAATCGACCAGATCGTCGACGAGCAGCACGTTGCCGGACAGATCGCCGCGCGTCATCGTGATGTATTGCGCGATGTCGAGATCGCCCTGCTCCGTGCCCGCCGCCTCGCGGTACGAGCTCGTTGCGAGAATGGCGAGCGGCAGGTCGTAGATGCGCGAGAGCTGGTCGCCCACGCGCAGGCCACCGCGCGCGAGGCATAGGATCTTGTCGAACTTCCAGCCCGACTCGTGCACCTTCAGTGCGAGCAGTTCGATCAGCCGGTGGTATTCATCCCAGCCGACCCAGAGGTTCTTGTCGTCGTTGCGCGGGTCCGTCATCGCGATCATGGTGAGGCTCTTTCAAATGCTTAGGTTATATACGAAATGTGGCCGCAGATGCGGCCACATTCTTTACAGCGTCCGGTTGCGGTCGAGGCGCTTGTCGCGCTCAGACCTTGAACGGATGACGGAGCAGGATGGTTTCGTCACGGTCCGGACCGGTCGACACCATGTCGATCGGCACGCCCGCGACTTCCTGCACACGCGTGAGATAGGCGCGCGCGTTCTCCGGCAGGCCGTCCCATTGCGTGATGCCGATGGTGCTTTCCTTCCAGCCGCCGAACGTTTCGTATACCGGCTCGCAACGCGCGACTTCCGATGCGCCGCGCGGCAGGATATCGACCGGCTTGCCGTCGAGCGTGTAGCCGGTGCAGAGCTTCACTTCATCGAGGCCGTCGAGCACGTCGAGCTTCGTGATGCACAAGCCCGAGACGCCGTTGATCTGGATCGCACGGCGCAGCGCGGCGGCGTCGAGCCAGCCGGTGCGGCGCGGACGGCCCGTGACCGAACCGAATTCCTTGCCGACGGTCGCGAGATCCAGGCCGACCTTTTCCTGGCGTTGCGGATTGTCGGCATCATACAGCTCGCTCGGGAACGGGCCCGAGCCGACGCGCGTGCAATACGCCTTCGTGATGCCGAGAATGTAGTTCAGACGCTGCGGCCCGATGCCCGCGCCGGCCGTTGCCGCGCCCGCGACGCAGTTGCTCGACGTGACGAACGGATACGTGCCGTGGTCGATGTCGAGCAGCGTGCCTTGCGCGCCTTCGAACAGCAGATTGCTGCCGGTGTGGTTCGCGTCGTAGAGGCGGCGGGAGACGTCCGTGACCATGGGCGCGAGACGGTCGGCATAGCCGAGCATCGTGTCGAGCGTTTCCTGGAAATCGACGGCTTTCGCGCCGAGGTATTGCGTCAGCACGAAGTTGTGGAAGTCGAGCGCTTCGCGCAGGCGTTCCTCGAACACCGCACGGTCGAAGAGATCCTGCACGCGCAAGCCGCGACGCGCGACCTTGTCTTCGTACGCCGGGCCGATGCCGCGGCCGGTCGTGCCGATCTTGCCGGCGCCGCGCTTGGCTTCGCGCGCCTGGTCGATGGCAACGTGGTACGGCAGAACGAGCGTGGCGGCTTCGGAAATGAAGAGGCGCTTCTGGACGTCGATGCCAGCCGCTTCCAGTTCGTCGATTTCCTTGAACAGCGCTTCCGGCGACAACACGACGCCATTGCCGATGTAACAGGCCGTGCCCGCGCGCATGATGCCCGACGGAATGAGGCGCAGAATGGTCTTCTTGCCGCCGATGATGAGCGTATGGCCGGCGTTGTGACCGCCCTGGAAGCGCACGACGCCTTGGGCGTGGTCCGTCAGCCAGTCGACGATCTTGCCCTTGCCCTCATCACCCCACTGGGTGCCCACCACGACGACGTTGCGCCCCGGGTTCACATTCACTGCACTGGCAGACATGTTGATTCGTTAGCTGGTTAAAAACGTATTTTACCTATGTTCGCGAAAGGTTCCGAGTTTTTCGGGACGCGTTTCGCGATTTCGTCACGCTCGCGCGATTGGAATCGGCTAAGCAAAATCCCTTGCCGATCAAGCGACTGTATGCGCTGGCCGCTTCAGGGGCGGATTTCGACCGTCCACTTGCCGTCACGTTCGACGAGCACGCGATCGAACGCGAATTCGTCCAGATCGTGTTCATGGCCGGGCAGCGCCTGGATCACCACTTCGCCCGCGTCGCGGAGCGCGAGAATCGCCGCACGCAGCGGCTCGTCGTGCTTCCACGGTGCGAGGATCGCGCTGCCGCGCGCGTCGACCGGGGAAATGCGCGCCACTTCGCGCAGATCGAGCGAAAAGCCCGTCGCGGGCCGCGCACGGCCGTAGGCCAGACCGACGTCGTCGTACCGGCCGCCGCGCGCGACCGCGTTCGGCACGCCATCGACGTAAGCCGAGAACATCACGCCGCTGTGATACGCATAGCCGCGCAAGTCCGCGAGATCGATCATCAGTTCCGCGCCTTCGACTTGCCCCGCGAGAAACGCGAGATCGTCGAGCGCGCGCGCGATCACCGGCAGATTCGGCAGACGGCCACGCGCGATCTGCAGCACCGACGCATCGCCGTACAGCGACGGCAGCGCGCGCAGCGCCTCGCGCGGTACCTGTCCGAGATGCGCGGTCAGTTCGTGGAGGCGCGGCACGTCCTTGCTCGCGAGCGCGTCGTAGAGCGCCTCGCCGAGCGACGCCGCGGCCGGCTCGAGTTCCAGCAACGCGGCAAGCACACCCGCGTGACACAGATCGAGACGCACTTTCGTCAGACCAGCGAGATGCAGCGAGTCGAGCATCAATTGCTGGATCTCGAGATCCGCTTCCAGTCCCGCGTGCCCGTAGATTTCCGCGCCGATCTGAATCTGCTCGCGCGTGGCGTGCAGCCCGCGCGGACGCGTATGCAGCACGACGCCCGCGTAGCACAGACGCGTCACGCCCTTACGATTCAGCAGATGCGCGTCGATGCGCGACACCTGCGGCGTGATGTCCGCGCGCAGGCCGAGCGTGCGCCCGGACAGCTGATCGACGAGCTTGAAGGTGCGCAGATTCAGGTCGCTTCCGCCGCTCGTCAGCAGCGATTCGAGATACTCGAGCATCGGCGGCATGACGAGTTCGTAGCCGTAGGACCGGAAACGGTCGAGCAGACGGCGGCGCAACTCTTCGATCTTGCGGGCTTCCGACGGCAGAACGTCGGCGATATTCTCGGGAAGTAACCAGGTGGACATCGATGCGATTCCTACGGGACGCGAGGCTCGACGCTTCGTGCGTGGCGCTCGTCGGTCAGGGACGAAAAGATAGAAACAAGATAGGCGAAACGGTGCGATGCTGCCGGGCGCGGCTCACGTCGCGATCAGGAGCAGGATCAGGCCGAGCACCATCGCGACCAGCCCGCCGATGCGGATGTGGTGCGTCGGCCGCTCCGCGATGCGGCGAAAAGTGTCGCGCCACGCGGTCGGAAAAACGAAGGGAAACATACCTTCGATGATCAGCATCAACGCAAGAGCGAGCAGTAACGTCTCGGCCATGTCCAAGGGATTTTTATAGGCCACGCAGCCAGCACAGGCTGGCCGCGCGGCGCGCGCACGGGATCAGCGCTTCACCGTGGCCGGAGCCGGCGTGTCAGCCGCGCCGCCGGTCGGGCTCTTCATGAAGCGGAAGAAATCGCTGCTCGGATCGACGACGATGACGTCGCCCGGCTTGAACGTCTTCTTATACGCTTCGAGGCTCTGATAGAACTGGTAGAACTGCGGATCGCGTCCGTACGCATCGGCCGCTATGGCCGCCGCCTTGCTGTCTCCTTCGCCCTTGATCGACTGCGCCTGGCTGTACGCGTCGGCGAGAATCGCCTGCTGCGTGCGCTCGGCGTCGGCCTTGATCTTGTCCGCCTCCGCCGTGCCCTTCGCGCGCTCGTTCGCCGCCGCCTGCTGGCGCGCCGCGATCATGCGCTTGTAGACCGCATCCGCTACGGCCGGCGGGAAGTCGATGCGCGTCATCTGCAAATCGACCATTTGCACGCCGAATGCCGCGGCCGCGCCTTCCACGCTCTTTTGCGCGTCGGTTTCGATGGCCTGCTGATTGCCGAGCGCGTCCGTCAGCGAGCGCTTCGCGAAGCCGCTCGCGAGCGCGGTGCGCGTGAGCGCGGTGATGCGTTCCTCGGCCGTCTGCGTGTTCTTCTCGTTGCTTTCGAAGAGCTTCAGGGGATCGGCGACGCGATACTTGATCACCGTGTTCACCAGCACTTCGTTCTTGTCCGATGTCGAGAAACGATCGGCGCCGGATTCGTCGATGGTGAGCGTACGCGTGTCGATGAGCGTGAGCGTCTGGAACGGCGGCGGCAGCTTGAAATGCAGCCCCGGGCCTTCGAGACGCGGATTGCCTTCGCCATGCGCGGCGACGACGGCGGCATGCCGTTCGTCGACGGTGAAGATCATCGACGATCCGATGAAAAGCACGATCACGACAGCGACGATGAGCGCAAAAATTCGATTCATGTCGCGCTCCTTATTGCAGGTCGTCTTGACGACTGCGGGAGCGGAACGCATCGCGCGAACGCAGCGGATCGCCGCCGGCATTGGCGCTCGCGCCGCTGGCCGCGCTGGCCGGCGCAACCGCGGCCGGCGCCGATGCGCTCGCCGCGCCCTGCGCGCGCGCCTGAGGCGCTTCCGACGCGCCCGACGCCACCGCGCCGCTGGCGGCATCCGCCGATTCCTTCACCTGCTGTCGATTGGCCTCGACGAGCTTGTCGAGCGGCAGATACACCACGTTATTGCCGGCCTTGCTATCGACGAACACCTTCGTCGTGCGCGAGTAGATCTGCTGCATCGTGTCCAGGTACATGCGTTGACGAATGACCGCGGGCGCCTTCGAATATTCCGCGTACACCTCTTTGAAGCGCTCCGCGTCGCCCTGCGCCTGCGTGACTTCGCGATTGCTGTACGCCCTCGCCTCGTCGATCAGCTTGGCGGCATCGGCCTTCGCGCGCGGCAACAATTGATCCGCGTAGGCTTGCGCCGTATCGCGGGCGCGCTCGTTGTCCTGACGCACGCGCGCCGCTTCCTCGAACGCCGACTGCACCTGTTGCGGCACCTGCACGCTTTGCACGGCGACGCCCGTCACTTGCAGACCGGTGCGATAGGTATCGAGCGAGCGCTGGATCGTTTCGATGAGGCGCGCGCGGAGCGCTTCGCGATCCTTGTAGAGCATGTCGTCCGTCGAAAGACTGCCGGCGATCTCGCGGATCGCCGACTGCGCCGCTTGCGTGACGCTGTCGTCGGCGTTGATGCTGCGGAACAGGAAATCGGTGGGCGACTTGATCTGGTATTGAACGGCGAAGCGCACGTCGACGATATCCGCGTCGTTCGTCAGCAGCGACGCGTCGCGCACGTTGCCTTGGGAGAGCGCGGTGCCGCGCCCGACTTCGACGGAGCGGATCTGCGACGTATCGACGATTTCGCTCGACTGGAACGGATACGGCAGACGCCAGTGGATGCCTTGCGCGACCGTCTGACGATATTGTCCGAACTGGGAGACGACGCCGACATGGCCGTCCTGCACGACGAACACACCGCTGCCGAGATAGATGGCGATAAGCACGCCGATAACGATGCCGAGCCCGATCTTCGTGCCGCGGCCATTCTCGCGCGGCGCGCCGTTGCCGGGCTTCCGGCCGAACACGCCCGCGATGCGGCGGTTGAATTCGCGCCACATCTCGTCGAGATCGGGCGGACCTTCGTCCTTGCCGTTCGGACGCTTGCCGTCCTGCGGACGCTTCGAGTCGTTCTTCACGCCATTGCCGTCGCCCCGCCCCCAGCGCGGATCGTTGATCGAAAAGACGGCAGGCTCAGCTTGCCGGTTAGTCCGCTCTTTGTAGTCGTTCACTCGGTGATTCACCATTAGACAGCCGGGGTCGACGCCGGGTCGATGCAATTCCGAAGGCACTCAGTGTCCGTGCTCGGGAACCTTTTGATTGTCACGCTCGACGGCCGGCCGATGGTCATCCGGCTGCGCGTTCGTGTCGTGTATGGCGTTTGACCCGGACTGCGTGGATTGCGTTGCTTCGGACGCCTCGTGCGGCCCCGGAAATTCGGCGAGCACGCTGGGTAGGCCCGCATCGGTTTCTTCGGATTCCGCCGTGGCTATTTCGGCGATGGCAGCGCGCAGCGCATCGAGCCCCTGACCCGTGCGTGCGCTCAAGAAAACGCGCGAAATATTACCATACTCGTCCCTTTCAACCGCTTCGCCACGGGCCGCGAGCTCGGGCACCGCATCGATCTTGTTGAAGACGAGAATCTGTCGAATGTTGTCAGCGCCGATGCCGCGCAACACCTCGTTCACCTGATCGATCTGATCGAGGCGCACCGCGCTCGATGCATCGACGACGTGCAGCAGCACGTCCGCATGAATGGTTTCTTCGAGCGTGGCGCGGAATGCGGCGACCAGTTGGTGCGGCAATTCGCGGATGAACCCGACGGTATCCGACACGACGACATGGCCCGCTTCCTCGCCGAGGAACACGCGGCGCGAAGTCGTATCGAGGGTGGCGAAGAGCTGGTCCGCCGCGTACGCCTGCGCTTTCGTGAGCGCGTTGAACAAGGTGGACTTGCCCGCGTTCGTATAGCCGACGAGCGACACGGACATCGTGCGATTGCGCGCGCGCTGACGTCGCTGCGTGCCGTGCTGGCGGCGCAGTTTCTCGAGACGCGACTTGAGCGCCTTGATGCGCTCGCCGATCAGACGCCGGTCGGTTTCGAGCTGCGTTTCGCCCGGACCGCGCAGGCCGATACCGCCCTTCTGCCGTTCGAGGTGAGTCCACGCGCGAATGAGGCGCGTCGACAGATATTGCAGTTGCGCGAGTTCGACCTGCAGCTTGCCTTCGTGACTGCGCGCGCGCTGCGCGAAGATATCGAGAATGAGGCTCGTGCGATCGACCACGCGGCGATTCAGCGCGACTTCGAGGTTGCGCTGCTGCGCGGGCGCGAGCGCGTGATTGAAGATGACGAGCTCGACGTCGTTCGCTTCGCACTGCAGACGCAGTTCCTCGACCTTGCCGCTACCGATGAACATCTTGGCATCGGGACTCTGACGGCGGCCGGTGAGCGTGACGGCGGGATGGGCGCCCGCACTTTGTGCGAGCAGACTGAGTTCTTCGAGACTGGCTTCGAAATCGATCTTGCCGAAGTCGATGCCGACGAGCGCTGCGTTAATCAAATTAATATGTTTAAGTATTTGAAGCGACCGGCGAGTTGCTTAATGTTCGCATTAGAAGTGGCAATTTCGCGCCGGCCGCGACGAGGTTTAGGACGGTTCAGCGTCCGGGTGGAAGTTCACCGGGCGAGCGGGCACGACCGTCGAAATGGCGTGCTTATAGACCATCTGGGTGACCGTATTTCGGAGCAACACGACGTACTGGTCGAACGATTCAATGTTCCCTTGGAGCTTGATGCCGTTGACCAGATAGATCGAGACCGGCACGTGCTCTTTACGCAGTGCGTTCAAAAACGGGTCTTGTAACAATTGCCCTTTGTTGCTCATAGCAAACTCCGTGTTTTTTTGCAGGTTGGAAGTATTGTGGACGAAGAAAAAGAGATCCGCCGACAATCGCTACACTATAGCTGATTTTCGCTGTTTTACGTTTCAGTAGCCGGATCGGCCAAATGGCCAGCGGCACCGAAGCGTAAGGCTTCACGCGGCTCTTACTCCTTGTCCGCGTAAGGGTTTCGACTCGATCGAAACTCTATGCGAAGTGGAGTGCCGGCGAGCCCAAAAGTTTCGCGAAAGCGCCCTTCCAGATATCGCTTGTACGTGTCCGTGATCGCGTCGAGCGCGTTGCCGTGCACGACGATGATCGGCGGATTTTGCCCGCCCTGATGCGCGTAGCGCAGCTTCGGACGCACCGGGCCACGCCGGCGCGGCTGCTGGAATTCCACCGCCTCGATGAGCGCGCGCGTCAGCTTCGGCGTCGGCAGCTTGGCCATCGCGGCGGCGTAGGCGTCGTCGACCGATTTCATCAACGCGCCGATGCCCGTCTTCTCCAGCGCCGAAACGTAGTGGAATTTAGCAAAGTCCAAAAACTTGAGCTTGCGCGTCAGGTCCGACTTCGTGCGCTCACGCACATGCGAATCGAGACCGTCCCACTTGTTCACGCCCACCACGAGCGCACGGCCCTGCTCGACCACGAAACCGGCGATATGCGCGTCCTGTTCCGAGATGTCCTGCTGCGCATCGAGGAGAAGAATGACGACGTTGGCATCCGCGATCGACTGCAGCGTCTTCACGACCGAAAACTTTTCGATCGCTTCGAACACCTTGCCGCGCCGACGCAGGCCGGCCGTGTCGATCAATGTGTATTTGCGGCCTTGTCGCTCGAAATCAACATAAATCGAATCGCGCGTGGTGCCCGGCATGTCGAATGCGATCACCCGCTCTTCGCCGATCAGCGTGTTCACGAGCGTCGACTTGCCGACGTTCGGACGCCCGACGATCGCAATCTTGACGCCATGTTTCGCCTTCTCGTCTTCCGACTCTTCCGGCTGATCCTTGTACGCGATATCCAGCGCGTCGTTGATCATTTCGACGACGCCGTCGCCGTGCGCCGCCGAGATCGCGCGCGGATCGCCGAGACCGAGCTCGTAGAAGTCCGCCGCGACCGCCGAGTACTTCATGCCTTCGGCCTTGTTGACGACGAGAAAGAGCGGCCGGCCCGTCTTGCGCAGATAGTCGGCGATCGCCTTGTCCTGCGGCGCGAGCCCATTGCGTCCATCGACGATGAACACGACGATATCGGCCTCTTCCACCGCCTGGCGCGTCTGCCGCGCCATCTCGTGCAGAATGCCGTCCTTCGCCACCGGCTCAAAGCCGCCCGTGTCCACCACGAGATACGGGCGTTCGCCGCCCACACGGCCTTCGCCGTAATGACGGTCGCGCGTCAGGCCCGGCAAATCCGCGACGAGCGCGTCGCGCGAGCGCGTCAGCCGGTTGAAAAGAGTCGATTTCCCAACATTGGGGCGCCCGACGAGGGCAATCACGGGTTTCATCTGATTTTGTTCAAGGTTGAACGCAAGGCGAACGCGGAACGGGCGGTACAACCGTCTCGTTGCGTTCCGCTACGCCGCGCAATGGCTGCGCTTGTCGAAAATTAGCATGGATTCGGCCTGCCGCACGCGAGGCGCGCTGGTCGGCCGGATCGTCGGCGGTCGTTCGCCGGTTCCGCCTCGTTCGAGGCTCTTCTTGCACGACGCCTTCGCGCGTCGCGCTTCGTTCTTGCGACCCTGCTTTTGCATGCGGGTTTTATCGCGATGCGCGCATGACGCAGCGCTTCTTTCTCGTGCGGCTCGCCGTGGCGAGCCTGCCGCGCCGCGCAACATCGACGGCGCGCTTGCTATTCAGGACCGCGAGCAAGCCTGACTCGCTCGCGGTCCGGCTGCGATCAGTTGCTCGGACGGAAACCGTAGAGATCGCCGTCATGCGTCTGCACGACGAGCGTGTTGCCCGCCATCACGGGCGCAGCGGTGATCGCGCTGCCATCGGTCGGCGCGCGGCCGATCAGTTCGCCGTTTTCCACGTTCAGGAAGTGCACGAAGCCCTTGTAATCGCCCACGACGACCGCGCGGCCGAGAATGTACGGCACGCTGACACTGCGGTTCTTCAGCACGTCCGTCTTCCAGAGCGGCGTGCCATCCGACGCGCGGAACGCATTGACGACCGACCAGTCGTCGCCGGCGGCCACGATCTGCTCGTCCTGAGCCAGGCCGCTGTCGCTCGAAAAGTTCTTTTCCCAAACCGGGCGGCCCGAATTTGCATCGAAGCAGCCGATACGGCCCTGGAACGTCACCGCGCAAGTCTGCGCGCCGACGAGTCCCGGCGCGCCGGTCACGTCGTTGATGCGCTCGACTTCGGTCACGCCCTTCGGATACGACACCGGCGCTTGCCAGAAGGCATCGCCCGATTGCAGGTTGATCGCCGCGAACGTGCCGCCGGGGAAGCCCGCGAGCACAGCCTGATTGGCCGCGAACGTCATGCCGGCCGCAACGCGCAGATTCAGTGGCACCGCGCGCAACTGGAAGATCCACTTCTGCTCGCCGGTCTGCGCGTTGAACGCGATGACCTTGCCGTCGATCGTACGCACGATCACGAGATCGTTGCCGACCAGCGGCGGCGAAACGATCTCGCCCGGCGCGGTTGCTGTCCACAGCAGCTTGCCGTCGGGGCCGAGCACGTCGACCTGCCCCTTCAGACCGCCCACGGCCGTGAGATTGCCGTCGCTGCCGACGCCCGCGGACAGATCGTCCTTCAGTTTGACGCGCCAGACGTCCTGACCGGTCTTCGCGTCGATTTTAGCGACGGAGCCGTTCGCGCCCGCGGCATAAACGTAATCGCCGACCGCGACCGGCGAGAACAGATAACGGCCAGCCTTGCCGACGCTTGCCTTCCACGCCTGGTTGACGTTCAGCACCGGCTTGAACTCCGCGAGCGGTACCGGCACGCGGCGTTCATCCTTGGTCGACGAGCAAGCGGTCAACAAGACGGTCATCGCGCAAGCGAGCGGCACGGCGTAGCGTTTCAAAAATGTCATCGGTGGACGCAACATGAATTGGTGAATTGGGTTGATCGGCGCTGCCCGCCGCGTCGCTTCATGGCGACACCGTGGCGGGCGGCTTGATTGACTGATGGCAGGGATCGAAGACGAACCGATTGGAAACCAGCCGGATCAGCCGCCGAGCGCGTCGAGCTTGAACTGAATCAGCTGACGGGCGGACGTGTCGTTCTCGGGCAGCGCCGTCAGCGCGACCTTGTAGGCCGCGCGCGCGTCGTCGCGTTTGCCTTGAGCTGCGAGCAGGTCGCCACGGCGGTCCGCGATCACGCCTTTGAACGCTTCGAGAGGCTGCTCGGCGAGCAGTTTCAGGCCCGCGTCGTAGTTCTTCTCGTCGAGCAGCACGAGCGCCAGACGCAGCTTCGCGATCTGCTTGTACTCTTCGTCCTTCGCATGGTCGATGGCCCATTGCAGTTGCGCCTTCGCGCCAGCCGTGTTGCCCGCCATGTAGAGCGATTTCGCGGCCGCGAGCGCGGTCATCTGCGCGTAGCCGGTGCCGCCGAACTTGTCTTCCATGTCCGTCGCGACGCGCTGGACCAACGCCTGATTGTTTCCGTCCACTGCCTGCTGCAGATGGTCGTAAAGCACCGACGCCTCGGCGGCCTGACGGCGCTGCCAGAAATTCCATCCGTTGTACCCGGCCGCAATGACGAGCGCCACGAGCACAACCCACGTCGTGGTGTTACCCCATTTGGCCCACCAGGCCTTTACGCTTTCAAGTGATTCTTGTTCGTCGTGATAGCTCATCGTCCAGCTATTCCTTCCTGCGTTTCAATTCCCTCAACGAGTTCCGCGCACGATGCCGGATCGCCCCGATCAGGCCCACGCGCGCGGCAATGCGCCTGAATCTCAGGCACCCTCGTCATCGGCGGTTGCAACCATCGCATTGATTAGGTATTCGGTCAAGTCTTCCGCCCGAACGTTCACTTGCTCGTTCTTTTGTCCGCCGGACGTTTCGTCGATCGAGCGGCGCAGCGGCTTGACGCCGATCATACCTTGCGCGAGTTCGTCCTCTCCGAGCACTACGGCGAACGCCGCGCCGCTCGCGTCGGCCTTTTTCATCTGCGACTTGAAGCTCGCGGACGCGCCGTCCGGGCTGCAATGCAGAATGACGTCGAGACCCGTGTCGCGCAGCCGCTCGGCGACGATGAACGCCTGCTCCGCCGCCGCTTCGCCCTGATGCACGACATAGACGTCCGTGCCTTCGGCTTCCGGTACGAGCTGCTCTTCCTTCAGCAATTCTAGGATGCGCTCGACGCCCATGGCCCAGCCGCACGCGGCCGTCGGCTTGCCGCCGAGCTGTTCGATCAGCGGATCATAGCGACCGCCGCCCGCGACCGTGCCCTGCGCGCCGAGCTTGTCGGTGACCCACTCGAACACGGTCAGGTTGTAGTAGTCGAGACCGCGCACGAGACGCGGGTTGATCGTAAACGGAATGTTGTTCGCCTTCAAAAGCCGCTGCACGCCCTCGAAGTGCTTGCGCGATGCGTCGCCGAGAAAGTCGACGAGCTTCGGTGCGTTCTGCGCGATCTCCTGCATCGCCGGATTCTTCGTGTCGAGCACGCGCAGCGGGTTCGTGTAGAGCCGGCGCTTCGCTTCCTCGTCGAGGGAATCGACGTGTTTTTCCAGATACGCGATCAGTTCCTTGCGATGCGCCGCGCGCTCTTCGGCCTGACCGAGCGAATTCAGTTCGAGGCGGATGCCGGTGAGTCCGAGGTCGTCCCACAGACGCTGGCACATCATGATGATTTCGGCGTCGGTGTCCGGCCCGGCGAAGCCGAGCGCCTCCACGCCGACCTGATGGAACTGGCGATAACGCCCGCGCTGCGGACGCTCATGACGGAACATCGGACCGATGTACCACAGACGCTTCGGGCCGTCGTACAACAGGTTGTGCTCGATCGTCGCGCGCACGACCGCCGCGGTGTTCTCCGGGCGCATCGTCAGATGCTCGCCGTTGAGCGCGTCGGTGAAGCTGTACATCTCCTTCTCGACGATGTCGGTCACTTCGCCGATGCCGCGCGTGAACAACTGCGTGTGCTCGACGATCGGCGTGCGGATGTTCTGATAGCCGTATGCGCGCAGCATCGACTTGACGGTGGTTTCGAAGAAATCCCACAACGCGGCATCCTGCGGGAGGATGTCGTTCATGCCCTTCACGCCGCTCAGTTTCTCGAGCCGTTTCTTCTGTTCAGTCATCTGTCTTTAGAGTGATGCCGCGGACGTCTCGACGCGCTGCCCATAGGTACGCTCGACATAGTCGCTGACGATTTGCTGGAATTCCTCGGCGATGCGCTCGCCGCGCAGCGTCTTCACCTTCACGCCGTCGATGAACACGGGCGCCGCCGGATTCTCGCCCGAACCCGGCAAGCTGATGCCGATATTGGCGTGCTTCGATTCGCCCGGCCCGTTGACGATGCAGCCCATCACCGCGACGTGCATCTTCTCGACGCCGGGGTACTGATCGCGCCACGTGGGCATCGAGTTGCGCAAGTAGCTTTGAATCTGCGACGCCAACTCCTGGAACAGCGTGCTCGTCGTGCGGCCGCAGCCGGGACACGCGATGACCATCGGCGTGAAGGAGCGCAGGCCCATCGTCTGCAGGATTTCCTGGCCCACGACGACTTCGCCGGTGCGCGCGCCGCCCGGTTCCGGCGTGAGCGAAATGCGAATGGTGTCGCCGATGCCTTCCTGCAGCAGAACCGAAAGCGCCGCCGTCGATGCAACGATGCCCTTCGAGCCCATGCCCGCTTCGGTCAGGCCGAGATGGAGCGCGAAGCTGCAACGCTTCGCGAGTTCGCGATACACGGCGATCAGATCCTGCACGCCGCTGACCTTGCACGACAGGATGATCTTGTCGCGGCCGAGACCCAGTTCGACGGCGCGCTCCGCCGAGCCGACCGCGGATTGAATCAGCGCCTCGTACATCACGCTTTGCAGTTCCCACGGATTCGAACGCGCGGCGTTTTCGTCCATCATGCGCGCGAGCAGATCCTGATCGAGACTGCCCCAGTTCACGCCGATACGCACCGGCTTGTCGTATTTGATCGCGGCTTCGATCATCTGCGCGAATTGCGTGTCGCGCTTCGCGCCCTGGCCGACGTTGCCCGGATTGATCCGGTATTTCGACAGCGTCTCGGCGCACGCGGGATGATCGCGCAGCAGCAGATGGCCGTTGTAGTGGAAATCGCCGACGAGCGGCACCGTCACGCCCATGCGATCGAGCTGCTCGCGGATATGCGGCACGGCCGCCGCCGCTTCCGGCGTATTCACCGTAATGCGGACGAGCTCGGAGCCCGCCTGCGCCAGTTCCTTGATCTGGATGGCCGTGCCGATCGCGTCCGCCGTGTCGGTGTTGGTCATCGACTGCACGCGCACCGGCGAATCGCCGCCGATCGTCACGAGCTGGCCACCCCAGCGCACATCGACGGCATGCGATGACCGGCGCGTCAACGGACCGCCGAAGACCGGCTCGGTCGAACAAATCTTGCTGTTGATCAGGGATTGAGCTTCGGATTGCATCGAAAAACCCTTTGGCAACCTTGCCGCCGATACGGCGCCGGTCGCGTGTGTGGAACCTCAAACGGGCGTCACGGCTTGCACCGTGACGCCCTCGACTTGTCCGCCGCGCTGGACAGATCGATCTCGCAAGCTCAAGGCAGCGAGAGACGCGCGACGTTTCCGCGTGCGGACGAATAGCGTTTGGCGTCGACGGGCTCGTCATCGACCGACAGCGACTCGACGCCCTTCACGTTGCCGACGGTCACCTTGAACGGCGCCTCGCCTTCCACGCGCTGGGTGTTGCCCGCGCGCACGAGTCCGGAATACAGTTCCTTGCCGTCCTTGCCGCGCACGCTGAACCAGCTATCTTCCTTCACTTTCAATTCGATCGCGCTCGAACCGCTGCCCGCGACGGCCGGAGCCGACGCCGCCATCGCAACAGCCGAAGCAGGCTTCGCGGCCGATGCGGGCGCCGCCGCAGCCGGCGCGCTCGCGCCCTGCACCGCGGACAGCGTCGACGACGAAGCCGGCAGCGCATTCGTGCCGAGCGGACGCGGCATCGGCTGCTCGCCGGGGCCGGCCGCCACTTCGGGCAGCGACGCTTCGCCGGTGTTGGCGGCCGCGGCCTCGTCGGGCGTCGGCGCGGATGTCGTGCCCGACGCTTCGTTCGATGCCGAAGCAGGCGCGGACGTCGACGACAGACCGATGCCCGTCGTCGCCTTGAGGCGCGCGAGCCAGTTGTTCGAATCGCCGCCGGTGTGCCACATCACGAGCACGGCCAGCACGACGATGATGGCGAGCACGCCCCACATCCACGAGCGCTTGCGGCCCGACGAATTGCCGAGCGGCACCGACACGCGTCCGCGCGGCAGACCCGCGCCCGCCGACGCCGGCACCTTCAGATTCTGCGCGATGTCATCGCTGCTGCGCCGGAACGCCTGCGTGAACGGCGCCGGATCGGCGCCGAGAATCTTCGCGTAACTGCGCACGATGCCCGCCGCGAACGTGCGATCGGGCAACTGGCTGATATCGCCCGCTTCGAGCGCGAGCAGTTTCGGCGGCGACACCTTGAGACGCGCGGAAACGTCGTCGATCGACCATGCTTTCGCCTGGCGAAGTTGCGCGAGACGCGCGCCGACCGCCTGTATCGAGTCCAGATTCCCCGCCTGGCTCGCATTCGATGCCGCCCTTTCCGCGTCGCCCGGGCCGTCGTACTGACTGCCGGACCGGTTGTTGCCGGAATGACTGCCGAAAGGCGTCGGGTGCTGCGGCTCACTCATGCCAAATTCCTCGCATCGATTCTTCTATATAGCGCTGTTGCGTCGTTCGGTTCCAAAAACCCCGTGCACGATACAACCGCAGCGCCATTGCAGACCGCTTTATAACAAAATGTTCGGCTTTTAGCGCCGCATCCAGACGCTTACTGCGCCCTCCGCTGCGGCTTTTTTCGATGCGGACGCCCGGTCAGACCGCCCGCACCTCGATCGTCTTGCTGCCTGCACGGCCCATGCGTTCGGCAAGACGCGTGCGGTCCTGCACCGCGCCCGCGAGTTGACCGCACGCAGCGTCGATATCGTCGCCGCGCGTCTTGCGCACGGTCGTTACGACGCCCGCATCGATCAACACCTGCGCGAACCGCTTGATCTGCTCGTTCTTCGAGCGCGTCAACCCCGACTCCGGAAACGGATTGAACGGGATCAGATTGAACTTGCACGGCACGTCGCGCGTCACGGCAAGCAATTCGCGCGCGTGCGCTTCGGTGTCGTTGACGCCGTCGAGCATGCAATATTCGAACGTGATGAAGTCGCGCGGCGCGACCTTCAGATAACGCTGACACGCGGCCATCAATTCGCGCAGCGGGTACTTCTTGTTCAGCGGGACCAGCATGTCGCGCAGCGGATCGTTCGGCGCGTGCAGCGATACCGCGAGCGCCACCGGCAGGTCGGCCGCGAGGCGGTCCATCATCGGCACGACGCCGGAGGTCGACAAGGTCACGCGACGGCGCGACAAGCCATAGGCGTTGTCGTCGAGCATCAGGCGCATGGCCGGCACGACGGCGTCGTAATTGAGCATCGGCTCGCCCATGCCCATCATCACGACGTTCGTGACGACGCGCTCGCCCTTGCCCGGCCCGCCGACTTCGCGCCCGAGCGACTTGCGCAGCGCGAACTCCGCCATGCGCAACTGGCCGATGATCTCGCCCGTCGTCAGGTTTCGGGAAAAACCCTGCTTGCCGGTGGAACAGAACCGGCAGTTCACCGCGCAACCCGCCTGCGACGACACGCACAGCGTGCCGCGCGTCTCTTCGGGGATGAACACGGTTTCGACCGCGTTGCCGTTGCCGACGTCGACCAGCCATTTGCGGGTGCCGTCGGCGGAAACGTGGTCGCTGATGATGTCGGGCATCGCCATGTTGGCGCGGCCCTTGAGTTTTTCGCGCAGCGATTTCGCGAGATCCGTCATGCCGTCGAAGTCTTCGGCACCATATTGGTGGATCCAGCGCTGCAATTGCTTGGCGCGAAACGACTTTTCGCCCAGGCTCGCGCAGTACGCGGTGAGCCCGGCGGCGTCGAGATCGAGGAGATTGACGGTGGTGCTGCTCGTCATGTCAAGTTCTGCCATTTCAGATTGCGAAGCCCGGTATCTTCCCGGGACCGTTCGCGCCAATTTCTGCTTCTTTTCGTACCGCTTTTATTGCGTCGAGGCGCGATGCCCGCGATGACCGAACAGCCATCGCGGCTTTCAACGCGAAAATTAACGCGAGTAGACGTTCACTTGCGGGAAGAAGAACGCAACTTCTTGCGCTGCCGTTTCCGGCGCGTCCGAACCGTGAACCGCGTTCGCGTCGATGCTGTCGGCGAAGTCGGCGCGGATCGTGCCCTTGTCCGCCTTCTTCGGGTCGGTCGCGCCCATCAGGTCGCGATTCTTCAGGATGGCGTTCTCGCCTTCCAAGACTTGAATCATCACCGGACCCGAGATCATGAATTCGACCAGATCCTTGAAGAACGGACGTGCGGCGTGCACGGCGTAGAACTTCTCGGCGTCGGCGCGCGACAGATGAACCATGCGCGACGCAATGATCTTCAGACCTGCGTTCTCGAAACGGCTGTAGATCTGGCCGATAACGTTCTTTGCCACTGCGTCCGGCTTGATAATCGACAGGGTGCGCTCGATCGCCATAAAAACTCCAAAAAATGAACGGTTTACGGATTAAAACGAATCGACAATTGTAGCACGAAGCAATGTATCATTGCGATTGAAACCTTACGGCATCGTAAGGATCAAACCCTGCGAGGACTTGGCTGTCCGGACGGCCGAACTGACCTTCGGGCTATTGAATTCGGCGCGCGCCGGGGCCATATTGAAACAAAACGCTGCATTGCAACCGGAAGCACGCAGCGCGGCGCGGGCACCAAGCGGTTCTAATATTGGCTTAAGTCCGCGCACCTTATCATTCGTATATGACGAAGTCGCGGGAAGACCGAACGACAGACAATTGGAGCAAGGAGAAACCATGAACGAATCACCCTACAGCTTTGGCCGTAATGGCAGCGTCACCTCGGTCGAGGTGCGCAACCGCGTGCTGCGCAACACCTACTGGCTGCTCGCGCTCTCGATGGTGCCGACGGTGCTCGGCGCATGGGTCGGCGTCGCGACGGGCTTCTCGCTGTTCGCGGCTACCAGCCCGGCAATGAGCTTCATCGCGTTCCTCGCGATCGCGTTCGGCTTCATGTTCGCCATCGAGAAAACCAAGAACAGCGGCATGGGCGTGGTCGTCCTGCTCGGCTTCACGTTCTTCATGGGCCTGATGCTCTCGCGTCTCCTGAGCTTCATTCTCGGGTTCTCGAACGGACCGCAACTGATCATGATGGCCTTCGGTGGCACGGGCGTGATCTTCGCGGCCATGGCGACCATCGCGACCGTCAGCAAGCGCGATTTCTCGGGCCTCGGCAAGTTCCTGTTCATGGGCGTGATCGTCATTCTGCTGGCGGCGTTCGCGAACATCTTCCTGCAGTTGCCCGCGCTCATGATGACGATCTCCGTGCTCGCCATCGTGATCTTCTCGGCGTACATGCTGTTCGACGTGCAGCGCGTGGTGAACGGCGGCGAGACGAACTACATCAGCGCGACGCTCGCGATCTATCTCGACCTGTATAACGTGTTCACGAACCTGCTGGCGCTGCTCGGCATCTTCGGCGGCAACCGCAACTAAGCGCGCCAAACGCGGCAGAAACGAAAAACCGGCCTTCGGGCCGGTTTTTTTGTGCCTGCGAAGCGCCGCAGCCGGATCAGTCGCGCTCGAACAACGCAATCGATTCGACGTGCGACGTGTGCGGGAACATGTTCACGACGCCCGCGCCCTTCATCCGATAACCCGCTTCGTGCACGAGCAGGCCGGCGTCGCGCGCGAGCGTCGCCGGATTGCACGACACATAGACGATGCGCTCGGGCAACGGTCCATCGCCGCTCTGGGCGATGTCCGCGAGCGCCTTCGACACGGCGAGCGCGCCTTCGCGCGGCGGATCGATGAGAAACTTGTCGAAGCGGCCAAGCGCGCGCAGGTCGTCGGCGGTCACTTCGAAGAGATTTCGGCACGCGAACGACGTGTGGCCATCGACGCCATTCGCCTTCGCGTTCTCCAACGCCCGGGTCGTCAGCGCTTCGCTGCCTTCGATCCCGACAACCTCACGCGACACCCGCGCGAGCGGCAGCGTGAAATTGCCGATGCCGCAGAAAAGGTCGAGCACGCGATCGGACTTCTCCGGAGCAAGCAGGCTGAGCGCCCGGCTCACCAGCACGCGATTGATCTGGTGATTCACCTGCGTGAAGTCGGTCGGCTTGAACGGCATGCGGATATCGAATTCCGGCAGCGTGTAAGCGAGCTCGCTATCGAGCGGATAGAACTGATAAACCGTGTCCGGTCCTTTGGGCTGGAGCCACCATTGGACGCCGTGCTCATCGGCGAAAGTGCGCAGCAGCCCTTCGTCGGCTTCGGTCAGCGGCTCCAGAATGCGCAGCACGAGCGCCGTGACGTCCGATCCGACCGCGAGCTCGATCTGCGGCATGCGATCGCGAATCGACAGGCCCGCCACCAGATGGCGCAGCGGCACGAGCATCGCGGAAACATGCGGCGGCAGCACTTCGCAGCTCGTCATGTCGGCGACGTAACTGCTCTTGCGCTCGTGAAAGCCGACCAGCACGCCGCCCTTCTTTTCGACGTGCCGCACGGTCAGGCGCGCGCGATAGCGATATCCCCACGACGGCCCGTGAATCGGCCGGAACATGGTTTCGGCGCGCAGTTTGGACAGATGTTGCAGGTTGTCTTCGAGCACGCGCTGCTTCACGGCGATTTGCGCGCGAACATCTAGATGCTGCATCGAGCAGCCGCCGCAAATGCCGAAAAACTGGCACTTCGGCTTCGCGCGAATCACGCTCTCGCGCAGCACGCTCACCACTTGCGCCTGCTCGAAGCTCGGCTTTTTGCGGTAGCTCGAATAGCTGACACGTTCGCCCGGCAACGCGCCTTCGACGAAGATGACCTTGCCCGGCTCTCCGTTTTCGTTGACCGTGCGACCGACGCCGCGCGCTTCCATGTCGAGCGACTCGATTTCGATTTCGGGCGCGACGAAGTTCGGATCGGGCGTGACGGATTTCGCCGGCGCGGCGCGGCGGCGATGCTGGGTTTTTCGAGCGGCTTCGGACACCTGCGTACTTCCTGACTTATCGTGGGGCAAAGGCGAGATTGTAGACGAACGTCACGCTCTCATTCGACGAACGCCGCCAGATACTCCGCCCAGTGCGGCGAAGTCTCCTGCGCGAGCGCATTCTTGACGAAGTTGATTTCGTCCGCGTACTCATCGGGCGTGAAGCCGCCGCGCATCATCTGAAAACGACAGTACATCAGATACGTGTTGACGACATCGGTCTCGCAATAGTTGCGGATTTCGTCGATATGGCCGTCGCAATACGCTTCCCAGACCTTGCCGCCGTCCATGCCGAGCTTGCCGGGAAAGCCGCACAGCTTCGCGAGCGCATCGAGCGGCGCATTGGCGCGCGCCTGATACATCGCGAGCACGTCCATCAGGTCGATGTGCCGCATGTGATAGCGGCTGATGTAGTTGTTGAACTTGAACTCGCGGTCGTCCTGACCGAGATCCCAGTAGCGCGGCGCGGCGATGCCGTGCACGAGCGCGCGGTAGTGGAGCACGGGCAGATCGAAGCCGCCGCCGTTCCACGACACGAGCTGAGGCGTGTATTTCTCGATCACGCGATAGAACGACTGGATGAGCGCGGCCTCGCCGTCGGCCGTCGTGCCGAGCGAGCGCACGCGAAAGCCGTTGTTGTCGCGAAACACGCACGAAATCGCCGCGACACGCTGCAGATGATGCGGCAAGAAATCATTGCCGACGCGCTCGCGGCGCGCTTCGAACGCATGTTCGGCGACCTCGCGGTCGGAGAGATCGTCGGGCAAATCTTCGAGACGGCGAATGCCGTCGACATCGGGGATTGTCTCGATGTCGAAAACGAGAATCGGTGTCATTGAATCCTGGAGCGCGACGCCCCAAGCCGAAGGGCGTCGCCGAAGCGTTAAAGCACGGCGTCCTTGCGAACGCCGTTGGATGCGAAAAAGCGCTTGAGACGCACGAGCGCCTCTTGCTGGATCTGGCGCACACGCTCGCGCGTGAGGCCCATTTCGTCGGCGAGTTCTTCGAGCGTCGCGGGCTCGATGTGGTTCAGCCCGAAACGCCGTTCGATCACGTGCCGGTGTTTGTCGGACAGACGCGAGAGCCACAGTCGCGTGAGCGATTCGAGTTCGCGATGCTGCACTTCCGCGTCCGGCGACTGGCTCTGATCGTCGGAAAGGAGATCGAGCAGGCTGCTGCCCGGATCGAGGTCGAGCGGCGCGTCGAGCGAAGCCGTGTGTTCGTTGAGCGCGAGGATATCGGTGACTTCCTCGGGCGTCTTGCCGGTGAGATACGCAATATCGTCGATGCTCGCGTCGCGGCGTTCGGGCGCGACGCTGTCATTCGAATTGGCGGAATTTTTTTCCAGATGGCGCTTCGCGCGCAGCACCTGGTTCAACTCGCGGATGACGTGAACCGGCAGACGCACCGTGCGCGCCTGGTTCATGATCGCGCGCTCGATGCTCTGGCGGATCCACCAAGTGGCATAGGTCGAAAACCGGAAACCGCGCGTCGGATCGAATTTCTCGATTGCGTGCATGAGGCCGAGATTGCCTTCCTCGATCAGGTCGAGCAACGGCACGCCGCGATTGAGATATCCCTTCGCGATACTGACGACGAGCCGCAGATTGCGCTCGATCATCACCTGGCGCGCGTCGAATTCGCCGGCTTTCGCGAGTCGCGAATAGCGCTGCTCTTCCTCGACGGTCAGGAGCGGCTTCACGCTGATGCGGTTCAGGTAATGCTGGATCGTGTCGGCGGTGAGCTCGGCCTGCAAAAGCGAGCGGAAATCGTCGGCGTCGGGCGCGGAATCGTTTGCGCCTTCCGCTGCTTCGTCGCTGCTTTTTCCGCGGCTGTTGCCTTCTTCGTCCGAATCGACGTCGACATCGACATTGTCGATGTCCTCGTCTTGAGTCGAAGCACCGTCTTCCACCGACACTTGCAAAGGTCGGCTGATCGTCTCAGTCTCGGCTTGCGGCAGGCGGCGCTTCGTTTTTGGCATGATGGTTTCGCTTTATTGCGGCGGCAAATACTTCAGTGGGTCAACAGGTTTTCCCTGCCGGCGAACTTCGAAATGCAACATCACGCGGTCCGAATCGCTGCTCCCCATCTCAGCGATCTTCTGCCCTTTAGTTACCGCGTCTCCCTCTTTTACCATCAAAGCACGGTTATGTGCGTACGCTGTCAGAAAAGTTGCGTCGTGTTTGATGATAATGAGATTGCCGTAGCCGCGCAGCCCATTTCCGGAGTAAACCACTCGGCCATCCGCCGACGCGTTGACCGGATCTCCCGCCGCACCGCCAATGTTCAAACCTTTGTTGCTCGCTTCGTTGAATGTGCCGAGAATCGGACCGCGCGCCGGCCAGATGAACGCCGGCTGGGCCGCTGGCGCCGCCGCGTTCGCATCCGCGCCCGGCACGCCAGGCGCCGATGCCATGCCCGCCGCCGCGCCGGCCGTTCCCGGCGCAGCGCCCATACCCGAGTTGGCGCCGTAATACGGCGGCTGCGCGGTCGCACCCGGCTGCGGGCTCGCGTACGCGTTCGCGCCATTCAACGGCTGCGTCTGCACGCCGCCGCCCACGATCGGCGCGGTCGCCACACCGGGCGTCGCCGCCGCGACATTCGCGCCCGGAGGCGCCACGCGCATCAGCTGGCCGACTTCGATCTGGTTCGGGTTGGTCAGGTTGTTCCACGCTGCGATGTCGTGATAATTCTGACCGTTTTCCAGTGCGATCCGATATAGGGTGTCGCCCGGCTTCACACGGTAATAGCCCGGCGGCGGTGGGCCGTTGTCCGGCGTCTGCGCTGCCGTCGTGCCGATGGGCGCGCCCGTTCTGTCGACGACCGGCGCCATGTCCATGCGCGTCGAACACGCCGCCAGCGCGGACAACGCCAGCACGCACACGCCGCGCTGCGCCGCGCTTAAGGCTTGGTCCGCACTTCCTTCTCGCAAAGCACGCAGGATACTCATCGGTGTCAAATCACTCCGGATTTTAAGGGTACAAAGAAAACGCGATCGAGCTGCTCTTCCCGCCATTGGCTTGCCGACACGCGCGTGACGAGCGTCAGCACCTGCGACTGCGCGGCCTGCGATCCGACCGGCGCGACGAGCTTGCCGCCGACCGCCAGTTGATCGAGCAAGGCCTGCGGCACGTCCAGGCCGGCGCACGCGATGACGATCGCGTCGAACGGCGCGGCCGCGGGCAAGCCGAGGCGGCCATCGCCGTAATGCAGCCGGATATTCGGCACGCGCAACGGCCGAAGATTGAGCTTCGCGCGCTCCGACAACGGACGCACGCGTTCGATCGAATAAACTTCAGTGGCGACTTGCGACAGCACGGCCGCCTGATAACCGCAACCGGTGCCGATCTCCAGCACCTTGTTCAACGCGCGCCCGGTCGCGACCAGTTCGATCATGCGCGCGACGACCGACGGCTTCGAGATGGTCTGGTGATGGCCGATCGGCAGCGCGGCGTCTTCGTAAGCCTGCGCCGCGAGCCCCGGATCGACGAACATGTGGCGCGGCACGACCGACATCGCATTGAGCACGCGCGGATCGGTCACGCCGTTCGAGCGCAGGCGTTCGACCATGCGCTCGCGCACCCGTTCCGATGTGAGTGTCTGCGTGCTTGCCAGCGCAACATTGGGCGCGCCTTTTTTCGTCGCGATCGCGGCGGCGTTCAGGTCGCGCTCGCCGGGCCGCGGCGCCGGACGCAGTGAATTCGCGCGCGCCGGATGAGCCGAATGATGCGTCTGCGCCGCGCTCTTGCTCGCCGACGGAACCGGTTTCGCCCCGCCAATTGCGGTCTTCGCGCCCGAACGCACGGGAAAAACGGACGTGGCCGGCTTCGCGGACGCCGCTGCCGTCGCGGGATTTTTCATCGTCGCGTTCGCCGCGCGCGATTGTCCAGGCCTTGCCGGCTGCGTCGGCGTCGGCGTCGGCTTCAGCGCGGAAGCGGCGGCTGGCTTGCCGCGCGAATCCTGCGGACGGGCCGCGGGTTTGCGCGGCTCGCGAACAAGATCCGCGAGCGCCAGCGGAAAGCGCTTGGCGCGCTCGTCGCTCATGTGCGAGCGCTCCCGGCGCGCGCCCATTCGCGCGTCTCCGCCATGAGCTTCGTATGAGTGAGATCGAGTTGCAGCGGCGTGATCGACACGAAGCCGTTCGCGACCGCGTGGAAATCGGTGCCTTCGCTCGCGTCGAGCGCATCGCCTGACGGGCCGATCCAGTAGATGGGGTTGCCGCGCGGATCGGTCTGGCGGATCACCGGCTGCGAAGGATGACGCTTGCCGAGGCGCGTCACTTTCCATTCGCGCAACTGATCGTAAGGCAGGCTCGGAATGTTCACGTTCAGCAACGGATGACCCGGCATCGGATGTTCGAGGAAATGAGCGACGATCTCGGCCGCCACGCGCGCGGCGTCGTCGAGATGAAGCCAGTCGCGGCCGACGAGCGAGAATGCGATCGCCGGAATGCCGAACATGAAGCCTTCGGTGGCGGCCGCCACGGTGCCCGAGTACAGCGTGTCCTCGCCGACGTTCTGCCCGTTGTTGATGCCCGACACGACGAGATCAGGCTGCTCGTCGAGCATGCCCGTGAGCGCGATGTGCACGGAATCGGTCGGCGTACCGTTCACGAAGTTGAAACCGTTCGGCGCCTGATGAACGCTCAAGGGCCGCGACAGCGTAAGCGAGTTGGACGAGCCGCTGCAGTTCTGCTCCGGCGCAATCACCGTCACTTCGCCGAGCGGCTGCAGGACATCGTGCAGCACATTGATGCCGCGCGCCAGATAACCGTCGTCGTTGCTGAGTAGGATTCGCATCCGACGATTGTAACCGAGGAAAGTGGCGCGACGACGACTCGAACTGCCATACACTGAGCCCAGTTCAACCAGGAGAAAACATGCGCGCCGTACGATGCAACGAACACGGATTGCCCCACACGCTTTCGATCGAAACGCTGCCCGACCTGCATCCGGAAGCAGGCGAAGTCGTCATTGACGTGAAAGCGGCGAGCGTGAATTTTCCCGACGTGCTCATCATCCAGAACAAATACCAGTTCAAGCCGCCGCTGCCGTTCACGCCCGGCGCGGAGTTCGCGGGCATCGTGCGCGAAGCCGGCGCGGGCGTCACGCATCTCGCGCCCGGCATGCGCGTGGCCGCCTACACCGCGCAAGGCGCGTTCGCCGAACAGGCGCGCGCGAAAGCCGCCGATTGCATCGTCTTGCCCGATGACGTCGATCTCGCCGACGCCGCCGCGTTCTCGCTCGCCTATGGCACGTCGTATCACGCGCTCGTCGATCGCGGCGAGCTCAAGGCCGGCGACACGCTGCTCGTGCTGGGCGCGGCCGGCGGCGTCGGCATCGCGGCGATCCAGATCGGCAAGATCGTCGGTGCGCGCGTGATCGCGGCGGCATCGAGCGCGGAGAAGCTCGCGTTCTGTCGCGAACATGGCGCGGACGAGGTCATCGATTACGCGCACGAAGACTTGCGCGAACGTATCAAGGCGCTGACGGACGGCAACGGGCCGGATGTGATCTTCGATCCGGTCGGCGGAACGTATGCCGAACCCGCGTTTCGCAGCATCGGCTGGCGCGGACGGTATCTCGTCGTCGGCTTCGCGAACGGCGAGATTCCGAAGCTGCCGTTCAATCTGGCGCTGCTGAAAGGCGCGAGCATCGTCGGCGTGTTCTGGGGCGGTCACATGCAGCGCGAACACGCGCTCGCCGATCGGGAATTCGCGACGATGGTCGAGTGGATCAAAGCGGGCAAGCTGCGCCCTGTCGTCACGAAACGCTACTCGCTCGACGAAACGCCGCAAGCGCTGGACGACATGATGAACCGGCGCGTGACGGGCAAGATCGTGATCGAGCCATAACGCGCGCACTGCTACCATTGCGCGCTTTCACGCACTCCGCGAAGAGCCATGGCGAGTCTATGCCCCGATGTCAGCGTCATCGTGCCGGTCTACAACTGCGAAGCCTGGCTCGAAGCGCTGCTGCGCTCGGTGCTCGATCAGCAAGGCGTCGATCTCGAAGTCATCGCGATCTGTGACGGCGCGACAGACGACAGTCTCGCCATGCTCGAAACGATGGCGGCGGCCGATGCGCGCATCCGTGTGGTAGCGCAGGAAAATCGCGGCGTATCGGCGTCGCGCAATGTCGGGCTGACGCTCGCGCGCGGCGAGTGGATCGCGTTCGCGGACGGCGACGACTGGATGAAGCCCGGCGCGTTGCGCACGTGGATCGAACACGGCCGCCAGCATCGGCTCGATGTCGTGATCGGCAACGGATTCAGCTTCGAAGACTTGCCGCCGCCCGCCGATCCTCGACCGATGTACGAAGGCCAGCCGTGGGGCGACATCTGCGACGGCACGGCGTGGCTCAAACGGACCGTGCCGAACGACGACTGGGTCGTCTGCGTGTGGCTGCAATGCGTGCGGCGCGATCTCGTCGTGAGACACGGCCTGCGTTTCGAGGAAGGCGTGGTGCACGAGGACATCATCTGGGCGTTGCAGCTCGGGCTTCACGCACAGCGCGTCGGTTTCGTGCGCGAACCGTTGTACGGCTATCGACGCAATCCGGAATCGATCACGAACTCGCCCTCGCCGGCCGCTGTCGCGCGCCGCGCGGCGGGTTATCTGCGCGTGATCGACGCGCTCGTGACCGCCGCGCTCGATCCGCAAACCGACCGAAGTCTCAGCCGGATTCTGCTACGCCAAGCCAACCGCGAAAGCGGTCATCTCCTGCATGTGCTCAGAAAGCGCCTGACCGACGACGAACTGCGCAAGCCTTTCGCGCGGCAGTTTCTGCAGTCGGGGTATGTTCGCGCGATGCTGAAGGGCGCGACCAATGCGAGCGAAGTGTGGCGCGCGCTTCGCTGCTGGCGCGTCTATTCGCGCTTCGCGGCGTGAAGGCGTCCGCTTATAGGCGTCGCGATTGCGCGCGCGGCAGCATGCCGATGCGCGTTGTTTGGGTCGGCTGAGCCGCTTTGGCGTCGGCGAAATCGGCCATCGCGTAGTGTTGCGCCGCGCGCGCATGGTTGCCGTGCAACGTCCTGAACGCGGATGTCACGCGACGCACGGTGAGCAGGCGTTGCCACAAGCGTTCGCGAAGCCCGCCGAAAGGCAGAAAGGACGGCGGCACCACGACCGCGCCCGGGCCCCAGCCCGGACGCCACGAGCGCGCAAGGCCCTGGCGCATAAAGAGAGAGAGCGTCGGCACGCCGATGCAGGACGCGAGATGCCCGAGCCCCGAATCGTTGCCGATGAACCACGACGATTCGGCGATCCATGCCGCGACTTCGCCCAGTTGCGGCAGCGCATTGACCTCGCACCCTTCTTCAGCGATATCGCCCCAGACGCCGAACTCCGCAGGCGCGACGAGAAAGCTCGGGCGCAATCTCCGCCGCGTCAGCGCACGCGAGAGCGCAAGAAACTTCTCGCGGCCCCACATCTTTTCAGGATGACTGCCGGTCGGATGAATGACGACGCGATTCGCGAAGCGCCCGCGCATGACGCCGGACGGCACGACGAGACCGTTCGCGCGCGTCACGTCGGCGAGACCGAGCACGTTCTTCGCGATATCGACGATGCGGTCGACCATGTGCTTCGAGCCGCCGTATTCCGGCAGCGTGGCGAGACAGATGGTCTGGCCCGAGCGGCTCAGCGTCGATGCGTAGTCGGTCGGGCGAAGCTCGATCACGGTGTCGAACGCGCCCTGCCAGGCGTCGCGACGCCCTACCGTCACATGGGGAAACCAGTCGGCGAGTTGCTCCACGACCCAGCCGAACACGACGGGGCGATATCCGTTGCGGATGAGATTGTCGACGAGAACGAGCCCGATGAGGCTGTCGCCGATCGGCGATGGCAATACCACCGCAATCGAACCGTCAGTTCGCAGTTTCATTGTTGGTCCCGCGGGATCGCACGACGGACGTCGTGCAACGGCCTGTCCAGGACAGCATGATAGCGATGTCGACCGTGTCGTGCCATGACGGGCATTCCGAAAACGGTCGGCTTCGTTGACGGCGTGTTGGCACGCGCACAACCGGGGCGTCAAAGCTTCTCGGTTTCTCCGCTCTTCGGCTGCCATTTCATGAGCCGGCGCTCGACCAGCGCGACGAGACCGTCGAGCACCAGCGCGAACGCGGTCAGCACGAGAATCCCCGCGAACACCGTGTTGATGTCGAAGGTGCCTTCGGCCTGCAGGATCAGATAACCGACACCGCGCGCCGAGCCGAGATATTCGCCGACCACCGAGCCGACGAACGCGAGCCCCACCGACGTGTGCAGGCTCGAAAACACCCAGCTGGTCGCGCTCGGCAGATAGACATACCGCAGCAACTGCTTGCGATTCGCGCCGAGCATGCGCGCATTCGCGAGCACGACCGGGCTCACTTCCTTCACGCCCTGATACACGTTGAAGAACACGATGAAGAACACGAGCGTCACGCCAAGCGCGACCTTCGACCAGATGCCGAGACCGAACCACACCGCGAAGATCGGCGCCAGGATCACGCGCGGCATCGAATTGGCGGCCTTGATGTAGGGATCGAGGAGCGCGCTCGTCATCGGCGCGAGCGCGAGCCAGAGACCGACGCCGAGTCCCGTCACCGTGCCGATGACGAACGCCAGCACCGTTTCGATCAGCGTCACCCACAGATGGATGTAAATCTCGCCGCTCGTGAACCATTCCCAGATGCGTATGAGCACCTTCTGCGGCTCGCCGAAGAAAAAGGCGGCCTTGTTCGCGTCGTCGAAATAGAAAGGCGGCAAGAGCGTCGGGCTCGTCAGCATGTACCACAGCACGAAGCACGCGAGCAGCAACAGCCACTGCCACACGATGAGATTCGCCCGATTCGGGCGCAGCTTGTTCCACATGGTCGTATCGTCTTATTCGGCGGCGGCGGGCTTCAGCTGCTGCTGATAACCCTTCAGCACTTCTTCGCGCAGCACGCCCCAGATCTGAGCGTGCAGTTCGACGAAGCGCGGATGCGAGCGGATCTCGGCGACATCGCGCGGGCGCGGCAGATCGATCGCGAATTCGCCGATCGGATGCGTGCCCGGCCCCGCCGCCAGCACGACGACGCGATCGGACATCGAGATCGCCTCGTCCAGATCGTGCGTGATGAAAAGCACGGCCTTGCGTTTCGCGGCCCACAGATCGAGCAACTCGTTTTCCATGAGCTGGCGCGTCTGGATGTCGAGCGCGGAGAACGGCTCGTCCATGAGGATGATGTCGGGATCGAGGATGAGCGTCTGCGCCATCGCGACGCGCTTACGCATGCCGCCCGACAACTGATGCGGATAACGGTCGCCGAAACCGCCGAGGCCCACGCGCTTCAGCCATTCCTCGCCGCGCTTGTCGGCTTCGGCCTTCGGCACGCCCTGAAACGCGAGGCCGGCCGTGACGTTGTCGAGCGCGGAGCGCCACGGCATCAGCGCATCGGCCTGGAACATGTAGCCCGCGCGCCGGTTGATGCCCTTCAGCTTTTCGCCGAACACGCTCACGGTGCCCGACGAAGGCTCCAGCAATCCCGCCGACACGTTGAGCAATGTCGATTTTCCGCAGCCGGTCGGCCCGACGACGGACACGAATTCTCCTGGCGCGATCGCGAGGCTCGTATCGCGGACCGCCGTGTAGCGATCACGGCGACTCTCGCGCGACGCGAACGTGCAGGTGACGTCCTCGAGCGCGAGCGCATGGTTCGATGGCGACGACATCGGTCAGACCTTGACGCTTGCGAGCGCCTTCTTGACGAAATCGTTGGTCCAGGTCTTCGACAGGTCGATCGGCTTGCCCTTCACGGTTTCGTCGAAGGCTTGCAGCGTCTTGAGCGAGGTCGCGGGACCGTCGGCGGGCATCAGGCCGTCCGGCGACAGCGCTTCCTTCACGTGCTGCCACGAATCGAGATACAGCGCGCGATCGCCGAGCAGATAGCTTTCCGGCACCGTCGAGATGAGATCCTTGCCCGAGGCCGTCTGCAGCCACTTCAGCGCGCGTACCATCGCGTTGGTGAGCGCCTGCGTCGTGTTCGGATTCTTCGTGATGAAGCTCTGCGACGCGTACAGGCAACCCGCCGGCATGTTGCCGCCGAACACCTTCACGGTGTCCGCGAGCGTGCGCGTGTCCGACACGATGCGGATATCGCCCGCGCGATCGAGCTTGGTCATCACCGGATCGAGGTTGGCGATGGCGTCGATCTGGCCGGATTGCAGCGCGGCGATCGCGCTCGCGCCCGCGCCGACGCCGATGAACGACACGTCGGTCGCCTTCAGCCCCGCTTGCGCGAGCACGAAGCTCGCCATGATCGCCGTCGACGAGCCCGGCGCCGTCACGCCGATTTTCTTGCCCTTCAAATCGGCGACGGACTTGTAGTTCGGCATCGCCTTCTTGGACACGGCGAGCACGATCTGCGGCGCGCGCCCTTGCAGCACGAATTCGCGGAAGTACTGATTCTTCGCCTGCAGCAGCAACGTGTGCTCGAACGCGCCGGATACGACATCCGCGCTGCCGCCGACCGCCGCCTGAAGCGCCTTCGCGCCGCCCGCGAAATCGGCGATTTCGACGTCGAGCCCTTCGTCCTTGAAGTAGTTGCGACGCTCGGCGATCGTGAGCGGCAGATAGTAGAAGAGATTCTTGCCGCCGACCGCGACCGATACCTTGCTCTGCTCCAGCTTGTTCTGTGCGAATGCGAGCGGCATGCCCGAGATTGCCCCGCCCGCGAGCGCGGCGCCGCTCGCGATGAACGTTCTGCGTTTCATCGTTGTCTGTCTCCTGGTTTTATCGTTGTCGGCGCTGTTCGGCTCGAGGCTCAGATCACCTTGGCCGCGCGAAGCCGCGCAATATCGTCGGCATCATACCCGAGCGTTTGAAGTACTTCATCCGTGTGTTCACCGAGTTGCGGCCCGAGCCAGCGCGTTTCCCCCGGCGTTTCGGAGAGCTTCGGCGTCACGTTCGGCAGCGTGATCTCGCGGCCGTCCTGCCACGGGAAACGCTGCAGCATCTGACGCGCGAGGTATTGCGGATCGGTGAACATGTCGGCGACGCTGTAGATGCGCCCGGCCGGCACGTCGGCGGCGTTCAACACAGCGAGCGCCTCGTCGATGCTGCGCGTCGAGAGCCAAGCGGCGATAGCGTCGTCGATTTCCTGCGTGCGCGGCACGCGTCCGTCGTTCGACGCGAGCGCGGGATCGTCCGCGAGATCCGCGCGATCGATCGCGTTCATCAGGCGCTTGAAGATCGGATCGCTGTTGCCGCCGATCACGATGCTGCCATCGCGGCACGGATACGTGTTCGACGGCACGATGCCCGGCAGCGACGCGCCCGTGCGCTCGCGCACCATGCCGTACACGCCGTATTCCGGCACGACGCTTTCCATCATGTTGAAGACGGCTTCATAGAGCGCGACGTCGACGACCTGGCCTTTGCCGCCGTTCACTTGGCGATGATGCAGCGCCATCAGCGCGCCGATCACGCCGTGCAGCGCGGCGATCGAATCGCCGATCGAAATGCCGATGCGCGGCGGCGGCAAATCCGGATAACCGGTGATATGACGCAAACCGCCCATCGATTCCGCGATTGCGCCGAAGCCCGGACGATCGCGATACGGACCGGTCTGACCGTAACCGGAAAGGCGCACCATCACGAGACCGGGATTGTCGGCGGACAGCACCTCGTAACCGAGCCCGAGTTTCTCCAGCAAGCCGGGCCGGAAATTCTCGACGACGATATCGGCTTCCTTCGCGAGCCGCCGCACGATCTCCTTGCCCTCGTCGGCCTTGAGATTGATCGTCACGGATTTTTTGTTGCGCGCCTGCACGGCCCACCAGAGCGACGTGCCGCCCACTTCCGGATAGAGCTTGCGCCACTTGCGCAGCGGGTCGCCGCCGTTCGGATCCTCGATCTTGATGACGTCGGCGCCGAACTCGCCCATGAAGCGCGCGGCGAACGGGCCGGCGATGAGCGTGCCCAGTTCCAGTACCTTCACGCCCGCGAGTGGTCCCGTCGTTGCGCTCATGGTCGTGTCTCCTTTGTGTGTTTTCTCAGAGCGGAATATCGAGCGGCTTGAAGCGCGGCGTGCCGTCGGCGAGCGTCTCGTTGAACATCGCCGCGGGGCGCACCCACAAGCCGCGTTCATGCGGCCAAAGATGCTCGTAGACGATCATCGCTTCCTCGGTTTCCGAGTGCCGCGCGACGCCGATCACGCGATACAGCCCGCCCTTGTAGTGACGATGCGTCGCGAGCGCGAGCGCTTCGGTTTCTGTCATCGATTGGAGTCCTTTCATACGGAACGGCGATCGAGCATCGCGCGCGCGATCGTGCCGGCATCGACATATTCGAGCTCGCCGCCGACCGGCACGCCGCGCGCGAGCCGCGTCACCTTGAGCCCTTTGCTCTTGAGCGTTTGCGCGAGATAGTGCGCGGTCGCTTCGCCTTCGTTGGTGAAGTTGGTAGCCAGCACCACTTCCCGCACAACGCCGTCGAGCGCGCGATTGATGAGCCGCTCGAAGTGAATCTCCTTCGGACCGATGCCGTCGAGCGGGCTGAGCCGTCCCATCAGTACGAAATAGAGCCCGCGATACGTGAGCGTCTGTTCGAGCATGATCTGGTCGGCAGGCGTCTCGACGACGCACAGCAAAGCCGGATCGCGCTCTTCGTCGCTGCAGACTTCGCAGATATCGCTTTCCGTGAACGTGTTGCACTTCTCGCAGTGCTTCAGATTCTCGGTGGCGAACAGCAGCGAATTGCCGAGCTTTTCGGCGCCTTTGCGATCGTGCTGCATCAGGTGATACGCCATGCGCTGCGCCGACTTCGGTCCGACGCCGGGCAGCGCGCGCAGCGCTTCGACGAGCGCCGACAGGGCGGAAGGTTGTTTCATGTGTCCTTCATTTGACATCGAAGCGCGCCGAATCCGCTCCGGCGCGCGCGATCAGAACGGCAGCTTGAAACCCGGCGGCATCGGCATGCCGGCGGTCATGCCGCTCATCTTCTCTTGCGTGGTGGCTTCCGCCTTGCGCACGGCGTCGTTGAACGCGGCGGCGACGAGGTCTTCCAGCATGTCCTTGTCGTCGGCGAGCAGGCTCGGGTCGATCTGCACGCGGCGAACGTCGTTCTTGCAGGTCATCGTCACCTTCACGAGACCGGCGCCGGACTGGCCCTCGACCTCGATCTGCGCGAGCTGATCCTGCATCTTCTTCATGTTTTCCTGCATCTGCTGAGCCTGTTTCATCAGCCCGGCGAGTTGGTTCTTCATCATGGTTCGGCTCCTTACTGGAAAACGTGTGGCAAAAGCACGCGCGATGCGCGCGCCCGATATTCGGTGCGGCGGCGCGAAGTCGAAAACCGCGCCGCGCGCTTCAGTTCACGATGGATTCGCGCCCGATGCGGCAATCGGCTTGATCGAACCCTGCACGATGCTCGCGCCGAAATCGCGGATCAGCGATTGCACGAACGGATCCTGCTTGATCTCCTGCTCGGCTTCCTGCTGACGGCGGGCGCGTTCGGCGGCGTCGAGCGCGGCAGCGGTGCGCCGCGCGGGCGCGACGTTCACGCTGACTTCGATCGCGCGGCCGAGCTTTTCGGCGAGCGCGGCCTTGAGCTTGCCGACATGCGTGGCGTCGGTGTACATCTGGACCGGAACCGCAAGCGTCACGGAATTCGCATCGCAGGCGGTGAGCTCGCTGTTGAACGCGAGCTGATACGCAACGCCCTTCAGCGGAAGATCGACGGCGAGCGCCGCCCATTCGATCGACACGCCGAGCGCATCGAGCGGCACGGCGGGCGGCAACGGCGCCGTGTCGATGACGGGCGCCGGTTTCGCGGCGGGCTCGGCGTTGAAGCGCATGTCGTCCGGGCCGCTGTCGAAGGCTGGCACGAAGCCGTCGTCGGGCGGCATGAAGTAAGCGTCTTCGGATCCGGCCGGCGCGTAGTCGTCGGGCGGCATCTCTTCCCACGGCGGCACGACGTTCGACTTGCTCGCGTTGCCGGCCGCGGGCTTCGGCTCGGGCTTCGGCTCGGGCGCGGCGGATGCGGCAGCCGGGGCGCGGCGCGGCGTCGGCACCGGAACTTGCTCGGCCGGTTTCGCGACGGGCTTGGGCGCAGCGGGAGCCGCCGTCTGCGCAGACGCGCCACGCGCGCCCCGATCGGACGACAGGCGCATGCCCGCGCTGCGCAAGACTTCAAGCGCCGCGCTCGCGCCGCTTGCCGCGCGCGATGTCGCGGCTTCGTCGGACGTGCTCGGCGCGGCAGGCGCGGCTTCATCGACGGCCTGTCGCGCGGCGCTCGGCATCGGCGCGGCTTTCACCGGCACGGGCTCGCTCTTTTCGACGACGGGTTCTTCGACCGCCTTCACGACCACCGTCTCGACGGCGGGCGCCGGCGCTTTCGCAACCGACGCCGACGCAGGCGCAGGCGCGACGGCGCGCTCGGCCATCGCACCCACGAGCGCGGCGCTGCGCGCGGGCTTCGCGCCCGAAGGCGCACCCACGGCGACGCCGCCGCCCGATCCGCCCGCCGGCTCGAACGCGAGCATGCGCAGGAGCGTCATCGTGAAGCCGGCGTACTCGTCCGGCGCGAGACCGAGCTCGCTGCGCCCGACCGTGGCGATCTGATAGAAAAGCTGAACCTGCTCGGCCGACAGCATCTCGGCGAAGCGGCGGATGTCCGCGGCTTCAGGCCATTCGTCCAGCACCGACGTCGGTGCGAACTGCGCCCATCCGATCCGATGCAGAAGACTCGCCAGATCCTGCAGCGCCGTCGAGAACGACAAACTGCGCAGCGCCATTTCGTCGGCGATCGCGAGCACGCCGGGGCCGTCGCCGCCGGCGAGCGCGTCGATGAGACGGATCAGGTAGCTTTGATCGAGCGCGCCGAGCATGCCGCGCACGGCATCCTCGGTGACTTCGTTCGCCGAATACGCGATGGCCTGATCGGTCAGCGAAAGCGCGTCGCGCATGGAGCCGTCCGCCGCGCGCGACAAGAGACGCAGTGCCTGCGGCTCGAACGGGATGTTCTCCTGCTGAAGAATGTTCTCCAGATGCGAGACGATGTGCCCCGCCGGCATCTGCTTCAGATTGAACTGGAGGCAACGCGAGAGCACGGTGACCGGAATCTTCTGCGGATCGGTCGTCGCGAGAATGAACTTCACGTGCGGCGGCGGCTCTTCCAGCGTCTTCAGCATTGCGTTGAAGGCGTGGTTCGTGAGCATGTGCACTTCGTCGATCATGTAGACCTTGAAGCGGGCATCGACGGGCGCGTACACGGCGCGCTCCAGCAGCGCCGCCATTTCGTCGACGCCGCGATTGCTCGCCGCATCCATCTCGACGTAATCGACGAAGCGGCCTTCATCGATTTCCCGGCACGCACGGCACACGCCGCACGGCTTCGAGGTCACGCCGGTTTCACAATTGAGCGCCTTCGCGAAGATGCGCGAGAGCGTCGTCTTGCCGACGCCGCGCGTGCCCGTGAAAAGATACGCGTGATGCAGGCGGCCGCCGTCGAGCGCGTGCGTGAGCGCACGGACGACGTGCTCCTGGCCGACGAGCGACTCGAATGATTTCGGTCGCCATTTGCGTGCGAGAACTTGATAGGTCATGCGCGAAATTGTATCAGCAACGACCTTGCGCAATCGCCGCTCCAGCGGGGTGATCGGGCGCACGAACTCGCCACGCGCCATGGCGTGCGGAACACGAATAAGCCAGGAAAACCAGCAGGGAGACCTACGGAAGAAAAGCGGAAGGTGACGAGCCCGACCCTCGGCACTGGTGGAAAGCGGCTGTGGCTGCTTCGTTCCCGACCTGACCAGGTTGACCGCGCCACCATGCGAGGAGGCCCGTCACGTTGAATTGTACCACGGGGTCGGGCGCAGCCGGAAGGCGTCGGCGAAACGCACGCCCTTCCGAGCCCCTCTTGTGCTTCGTATTTTCGGCCTCAGATGCGCCCTATCAGCATCCGGCAACGGATAGCGAATTAGGCTAAGATGACACGTGAATTACTTGGAAGTGGTGCATTTCGCCCTTCCGCGGATCATTCGCCGCCGTTCGCGGTTCATTCTGGCGCACGGCGCGCGGGCCGAAGTCCGGCCCGTTGGTGACGAAAATTTTTTCGGTTTTGGTGTATCGTGGCGAGCATTCAAACGCGGGCCTCGATTCAATAGAGGTATTCAGACAATGAGCGAATCAATCAAGCACATCAGCGACGCTTCTTTCGAACAGGATGTCGTCAAGTCGGATAAACCTGTCCTGCTCGATTTCTGGGCTGAGTGGTGCGGTCCGTGCAAGATGATTGCCCCGATCCTCGACGAAGTCGCGAAGGATTACGGCGATCGCCTGCAGATCGCGAAGATCAACGTGGACGAACATCAGTCGACGCCCGTGAAGTTCGGCGTGCGCGGCATTCCCACGCTGATTCTCTTCAAGAACGGCGCAGTGGCCGCGCAGAAAGTCGGCGCATTGTCCAAGTCGCAACTGACCGCGTTCCTCGACAGCAACCTGTAACGGCATCACCGGCGAGCGGCGGCATCTCCCGTCGCTCGCGTCTGCATCGACGACACGCCAGGGCGTGGTGCCGATGCAGCCGATGTTGTCACGCGACAACATCGGCCGACAAGCCCCGCCCAAAGCCCACCCGAGGCCGCTGTGGCGTGTGCTATGCTAGAATCACAAGAGTTCAAGAAGTATTAAGTCTCGAGCGGTTCCGCTCACCTCTTCTCCCAAATCTTTCTGTCGCACCTCTCTCCCCGGCGGGAAATCCGTATGCATTTATCCGAGCTCAAGTCTCAGCACGTCTCCGCACTGATCGAGATGGCCAACGGCCTCGAAATCGAAAATGCGAACCGCCTGCGCAAGCAGGAATTGATGTTCGCGATTCTTAAAAAGCGCGCCAAGGGCGGCGACACGATTTTCGGCGACGGCACGCTCGAAGTGCTGCCCGACGGCTTCGGCTTTCTGCGCTCGCCCGAGACGTCGTATCTCGCGAGCACGGACGACATCTATATCAGCCCGTCGCAAATCCGCCGCTTCAATCTGCACACCGGCGACACGATCGAAGGCGAAGTCCGCACGCCGAAGGACGGCGAGCGCTATTTCGCGCTCGTGAAGGTGGACAAAGTCAACGGGCAGCCGCCCGAGGCCTCGAAACACAAGATCATGTTCGAGAACCTCACGCCGCTGCATCCGAACAAGCCGCTGCCGCTCGAACGCGAAATGCGCGGCGAGGAAAACGTCACGGGCCGGATCATCGACATGATCTCGCCGATCGGCAAGGGCCAGCGCGGCCTGCTCGTCGCATCGCCGAAGTCGGGTAAAACCGTGATGCTGCAGCACATCGCGCATGCGGTGAAGGCGAATCATCCGGACGTCATCCTGTTCGTGCTGCTCATCGACGAACGCCCGGAAGAAGTCACTGAAATGCAGCGCTCGGTGCGCGGCGAAGTCATCGCATCGACATTCGACGAACCGGCCGCGCGTCACGTTCAAGTGGCCGAAATGGTCATCGAGAAGGCGAAGCGTCTCGTCGAAATGAAGCATGACGTCGTGATTCTGCTCGACTCGATCACGCGTCTCGCGCGCGCCTACAACACGGTCGTGCCGGCATCGGGCAAGGTGCTGACGGGCGGTGTCGACGCCAACGCGCTGCAGCGTCCGAAGCGCTTCTTCGGCGCCGCGCGCAACATCGAGGAAGGCGGCTCGCTCACGATCATCGGCACGGCGCTCATCGAAACGGGCAGCCGCATGGACGACGTGATCTACGAAGAGTTCAAGGGCACCGGCAACATGGAAGTGCACCTCGAGCGCCGCCTCGCGGAAAAGCGCGTCTATCCGTCGATCAATCTGAACAAGTCGGGCACGCGTCGCGAGGAATTGCTCATCAAGCCCGATCTGCTGCAGAAGGTTTGGGTGCTGCGCAAGTTCATTCACGACATGGACGAAGTCGAAGCGATGGAATTCCTGCTCGACAAGATCCGTCAGACGAAGAACAACGCCGAGTTCTTCGACATGATGCGCCGCGGCGGAGGCTGATCTCCGTCCCGCTTCGCTGCTTCGGAACAGAAAACCGCCTGCATCGTCAGGCGGTTTTTTATTGGGGCCGTGCGTACAATCCGCAACTAGTTCAGTCTTCCGATTCAACGCATGGCCAACCTCTTCTCCCGCTGGTTCGGCGCGCAACGCCGCGAGCGCGCGCTGCGCAAATACGCGATCGACGACGCGCTCTGGCAACGCACGCTCGACACGTATCCGTGCTTCGGACATCTGGACGCCAGCGACCTCGCGCGTCTGCGCGAAACCGCGAGCCTTTTCATCGCGCAGAAGGAATTCTCGACGGCGCACGATCTCGAACTGACGGATCAGATGATCGTATCGATCGCCGCGCAGGCCTGTCTGCCGGTGCTCAATCTCGATCTCGATTTGTATCGCGGCTGGGTCGGTGTGATCGTGTATCCGGGCGAGTTCATCATCCGCAAAACCGTGGAGGACGAAGACGGCGTCGTGCACGAAGTCGAGCACGATGCGAGCGGCGAAGCGTGGGAAGGCGGCCCGGTCGTCCTGTCGTGGGAAGACGCGCAGATGGCCGACGGATCGGACGCCTACAACGTCGTCATCCACGAATTCGCGCACAAGATCGACATGGTGACGGGCGAGGCCGACGGTCATCCGCCGCTTTACCGGCGCTGGCACGCGCCGCTCGATTCGACCACGTGGTCCGACATTTTCGACAACGCCTATGACCAGTTCTGCGCACGCGTCGATGCGGTGCCGGAGCGCCGCTGGGCGCGGTTCGAACGCGACTCGCTGATCGATCCTTACGCGACCGATCATCCGTCGGAATTCTTCGCGGTGTGCAGCGAGGCGCTTTTCGTGACGCCGAAGCTGTTCGAAGCCGAATATCCCGAGCTTTACCGGCTGCTCGCGCGCTATTACCGGCAAGACCCGGCGGGCGTTGGGGCGCTCGTCGCGCCGGCTGCATGAGTTGCGCCGCGGCCTCCGAAAAAGATGTCAACCGACTGATTTTCTGGCATAATCGCCCTTTTTTCGACCCTAGGCAAGTGACTCGCGCGGCACTAAAAAACGAGTGCAACGGGTTGGCTACCGCCAGATACCAGGAAAGACCATGAAAGAAGGCATTCACCCGGATTACCGCGAAGTCCTGTTCGTCGACATGTCGAACGACTTCAAGTTCGTGACCCGCTCGACCATCCAGACGCGCGAAACCGCCGAATTCAACGGCAAGACCTACCCGCTCGCGAAAATCGAAGTGTCGTCGGAATCGCACCCGTTCTACACCGGTCAGCAAAAGATCATGGACACGGCGGGCCGCGTCGAGAAGTTCAACAACAAGTTCGCGCGCTTCTCCACCAAGAAGTAAGTCGGGCTTCGGCTTCAGCGAAAAGGGCAGCTTCGGCTGCCCTTTTTTGTCGCCGGCAGCTTGGCGCATGCCACCGCACCGCCCTTGCTGCATCCGGCATGCATTGTTGCGCGGGTTACGGCGAGCTTCGATGAACCGCCCTTTACGCCGCCGCGCGACTACAATGCCGGTTGCTTTGGCCCCGTCGCGCATCCAGCGCGAATCAGCGGGCCGCTCTCCATCAAGCCTTCACGCATGCGATCTGTCGTTCGTCTGACCGCCTCCGCCACCAGCGCCCTGCCGCGCTGGCTTCTGCTCGCCATCTGCATCACCTATGCGTCGTTCGGGCTGTTCGGCCGCGATCCGTGGAAGAACGAAGATGCGGGCGGCTTCGGCGTCATGTGGACGATGGCCAATGGCGACGCGCGCGACTGGCTGCTGCCTAACCTGGTCGGCAAGGCGCCGACCGCCGACGGCCCGCTGATGTACTGGCTCGGCGCATCGGCGATTCGGCTTTTGAGTCCGTGGGTCGATGCGAGCAACGCATCGCGCGTGGTCACCGGCCTGCTCTTCTGTCTCGCCTGCGCGTTCGTCTGGTATTCGGCCTATCTGCTCGGACGGCGCGACGAGGCCCAGCCCTTCAAATACGCGTTCGGCGGCGAACCGGAGCCGCGCGACTACGGCCGCACGCTCGCCGATGGCGCACTGCTGATTCTGCTCGCGTGCTTCGGACTCGCCGAGCGCGGCCACGAGACCACGCCGCAGCTTGCGCAGTTCGCCGGCACCGCGATGCTCCTCTACGGCCTCGTGCGCAGCCTCGACAAGCCGATCCACGGCGGTCTCGTGTGGGGCGCGGCGCTTGGCGTAGTCGGCCTGTCGAGCTCGCCGGTGCTCGTCTTCGCGCTGTTGCTCTGCACGCTCGCGATGACGATCGTCGTCAAACAAATCCGCTCCGCGCCGCTCCTGATCTTCGGGCTGCCGGTCGCGATCCTGCTGATCGGCGCATGGGTGCTGCCGACACTGCATTACTTCCCGGATGACGGCGAATGGTGGCTGCGCCAATGGTGGCGCAACAGCTTCTCGTTCTTCTCCGGCACGCCCGGTTCGATATTCGGCTACGCGATCAAGAACCTGCCGCTCTTCACGTGGCCCGCGTGGCCGCTCGCGGTGTGGGCGTTCGTCAGTTGGGGCGGACTGCGCCGCTCGCCGCACGTCGGCGTGCCGCTGTCGATCATCGGGCCGCTGCTCGTGCTGGTCGTGCTGCAGGCGCACGAGACCAACCGGCTCTTCATGCTGCTTCTGCCGCCGCTTTCGGTGCTCGCGACGTTCGCGCTGCCTACCCTCAAGCGCGGCGCGATCAACGCGATCGACTGGTTCGCGATGCTGAGTTTCACGATCATCGGCTCGCTGGTGTGGCTCGTGTGGACCGCCGGCATGTTCGGCTTCCCCTCGGCGATGGCCCGCAATCTCGCGCGTCTCGCTCCGGGTTTCCATCCCGAGTTCAAGCTGATTTCCTTTGTGTGCGCGGTGGCCGTGACCGTCTGCTGGTTCCTGCTCGCGCGCTGGCGGCTCGCCCGTCATCCGAAGGTGCTGTGGCGCAGCGTCGTGCTGTCGAGTGCGGGCACCACGCTCATGTGGGTCCTGCTCATGACGCTGTGGCTGCCGGTCGTGAACTACAGCCGGACGTATCGCGACGTGGCCGAGCAAATCGCCGATCATCTGCCGCCCGACTACACCTGCATCTCGCCCGTACGCCTCGGCGACGCGCAGATCGCCACCTTCGCGTATTTCGGCGGCATGCATTTCGCGTTCGATGAGGATTGCGATGTGATCCTGCGCCAGGATCCGGCCGATTACGGCGAGCCGTCGTCGATGTCGGCGTTCCAGTGGAAGCTCGTCTGGGAAGGCCGGCGCGTCGCCGACCGCGACGAGCGGTTCCGTCTCTACGTGCGCATCGAGCGTCCCGTGCCGCCGGCGAAGAAACCGCTGCGCCCGAAGAGCCTGCGCCGCGCGCAGTAATACGATGCGCGCGATACCGACTTCCGCGAGTACGACCGGCATGCTGAGCGATGTGCGCAAGATCGCCGCGCTCGCCTGGCCGGTGCTGATCGGCCAGCTCGCGGTGATCGCGTTCGGCGTGATCGACACCGCGATGGTCGGCCGCTTCTCCGCCACCGATCTCGCCGCGCTCGGTCTCGGCGGTTCCGTCTATATCTCGGTGTATATCGGCCTGACGGGCATTCTCGTCGCACTGCAGCCGATCGCCGGCCAGCTCTTCGGCGCGGGCCGCGAAAGCGAAATCGGCGAAGAGACGCGTCAGGCGTTCTGGCTCGCCGCCGCGCTCGCCGTGATCGGCTTCGTGCTGCTGTTCCATCCCGAGCCGCTTCTGTCGCTCGCCAAGACGCCGCCCGCGCTGCACGACCGCACCGTCGACTATCTGCGCATTCTGTCGTTCGGCCTGCCCGCGAGCCTCGCGTTTCGCGTCTACAGCTCGCTCACGAACGCGGTCGGCAAGCCGCGCCTCGTGATGTTCCTGCAGGTCGGCGGCCTGCTGCTCAAGTTTCCACTCAACACGTGGTTCATCTTCGGCGGATTCGGCGTGCCGGCGCTGGGCGGTCCGGGTTGCGCGCTCGCGAGCACGCTCATCAACTGGGTGCTGGCGGCGGTCGGCATGACGGTGCTCCTCAAGGTCGAGTTCTTCCGCCCGTTCGCCATCTTCTCGCACTTCTGCTGGCCGGTCTGGCGGCGTCAGCTCGCGCTTCTGCGGCTCGGCATTCCGATGGGCCTCTCGTATCTGATCGAAGTCACGTCGTACACGTTCATGGCGCTCTTTATCTCGCGCTTCGGCACGACGACGCTCGCCGGTCATCAGATCGCGGGCAATCTCGGCGCGGTGCTGTACATGACGCCGCTCGCGATCGGCATCGCGTCGTCGACGCTCGTGTCGCAGGCGCTCGGCGCGCAACGCTACGACGACGCCCGCTCCATCTCGCGTCACGGCATCGGCATAGCGTGCGTGCTCGCGCTCGTGTACGGCGTGCTCCTGCTCGCGGCGCGTCCGCTCGTGATCGCTGCCTACACACCCGATGCGAACGTGATCGCGGCCGCGATGCCGCTCGTGCTCATCATCTTCTTCTATCACTTCTGCGATGCGCTGCAGATCACCACCGCGTTCATCCTGCGCGCATACAAGGTGACGCTCGTGCCGACCGTGATCTACGCGATCGCGCTATGGGGCATCGGGCTAGGCGGCGGTTATCTGCTCGGCTTCGATGTCGGCGGCGGCGTGCCCGAATGGCTGCAGGGCGCGCGCGGCTTCTGGATCGCGAATTCGGCGAGCCTCGGCGTCGCGGGCGTCGGCTTGTTCGTGTATTGGCGGCGCGTGAGTTCGCGGCATCTGCCGAACGTGCACGCAGATTGATCTTCCGTTAAAAAGCGTCGCCCGAGCGCAGCCGACGAAAGATCGACGTAAGGCTCCAGTAGAATTTCGCGTCGAGGAAAACTCGGAGCGAGTGGATGAGCCGCATAACAACGTCACAAAAAAAATGGATTCTGGCCGCAACCACGCTGATCGCCGCGTTGGGATCAAGCGCCGCGCTTCATCGGGCCGATGCCGCGCGCATCACGAGCGTGTCGCCGCAAGGCAAGGTCGCGCAAGTGCGGCAGGTCGTCGCCAAGTTCGACGAACCGATGACCGCCTTCGGCAATGCGGCCGCCGCCGCGCCCGGCAAGATCGCCTGTAGCGGCGCGGGCGCATCGGCTACCGCGGGCTCGGGCCGCTGGATCGACGCCCAGACCTGGGCCTTCGACTTCGAGCACGATCTGCCGCCCGGCGTGCGCTGCGCGCTCGATCTCTCGGACACCCTCAAATCCACGGCCGGCAACGCGCTTTCCGGCCCGCGCCACTTCGCGTTCCAGACGGGCGGACCGTTCGTCACACGCATCATGCCGGGCTACGGCGACATCGAAGAAAATCAGGCCTTCGTGCTGCGTCTGAACGGCCCGGCGACGCAGGCGTCCGTGCTGCAGCATGTCTGGTGCGAATCGAGCGCGCTCGGCAATCGCATTCCGGTCCGCGCCGTCGACGACGCCACGCGCGCCGCGCTGCTCAAACACTTCCGCCTGGAGAAAGAGAGCGATCGCGTACTGACGCTCGCGTGCCAGCAAACGTTGCCGTCCGCGACGAAAATGCAGCTCGTGTACGGCACGGGCGTGACGGGACCGAGCGGCATCGCCAATGACGTCGAGAAGCGCTTCAACTTCGACGTGCGCAAGCCCTTCACCGCCGGTTTCTCCTGCGAGCGCGAAAACGCCAACGCACCGTGCACGCCGCTGCGGCCGATGCGCCTCACGTTCTCCGCGCCGATCAGCCGCGCCGATGCGCAGAAGTTCGCACTGCGCGGTCCGAAAGGAAGCGCCGCGCCTTACTTCGATCCTAGCGACAAGGATGCGGAAGTGAGCGGCATCGAGTTCGCCGCGCCGCTGCCCGAGCGCGCCAGTCTCACCGTCGAGGCGCCCGCGAATCTGAAAGACGTGAGCGGCCGCACGCTCGCCAACGCCGACCTTTTCCCGCTCAAGACCGCGACCGCCGCGATGCCGCCGCTCGCGAAATTCTCGTCGGGCACGTTCGGCATCATCGAGCGATTCGCGGAACCCGGCATGCCCGCGATGCTGCCGGTCACGCTGCGTCATGTCGAAGCGGACCTGCATGTGCAAGGGCTCCATTCGGGCACGTCGCAGATCACGAAGCTCAAGCTCGACGCCGACACGGACATCCGCGAGTGGATGCGCGCCGTCGACATGTTCGACGGCGTCTCGATGTCGCGCTCGTCCATCGAAAAGCTCATGCCCGCGATGCTGAACAACGGTATCGAGCCGGTCATCATCCCGAACAGCGACGGCTCGGTGTCGAACGATCCGCAAATCGACATTCGTTCGCTGTCGATGCTCGCGAAACAGCGCGGCGTCGAAACCCTCGCCTTGCCCGCCGCCGATCCGAAAGCGCTGCGTCCGTTCGAAGTCGTCGGCATTCCGCTGACAAAGCCGGGCTTCTATGTCGTCGAACTGAGTTCGCCGGCGCTCGGCGCATCGCTGCTCGACAAGAATCAGGCGATGTACGTGCGAACGTCGGTGCTCATCACCAATCTCGGCGTGCATTTCAAAGAGGGACGCGAGAACAGCGTCGTCTGGGTCACGACGCTCGACAAGGGCAAGCCCGTCGCGAACGCCGACGTGCGCGTCACCGACTGCAACGGCGATGAAATCGCCACCGCGAAAACCGATGCGCAAGGCATCGCGAAAATCGGCAAGCCGCTCGCGTCCGTGCGCCGATGCAACGAGCGCAGTCTCGCGTGGGGCGGCTTTTTCGTGTCCGCGCGCGTGAACGATCCCGTGAGCGGTCCGGACATGGCGTTCGTGACATCGGACTGGGATCGCGGCATCGAATCGTGGCGCTTCAACGTGCCGACCGACATGAGCGCGGCGCGCACGACGCGCGCGCATACGGTGTTCGACCGCACGCTGCTGCGCGCGGGCGAAACCGTATCCATGAAGCACCTGCTGCGCGTGCAAACGCTCGGCGGCTTCGCGTTTCCGAAGAGCTATCCAACGCGCGTGACGATCCGGCACGTCGGCAGCGGACAGACGTGGCATTTGCCGCTCAAATGGGCCGCCGATCACAGCGCCGATTCGACCTTCGCCGTGCCCGCCGCCGCGAAGCTCGGCGAATACAGCGTGTCGCTCGACAACGGCACAGCTTCATCCGACGACGATAGCGGCAACGCCAACGACAACGACAACCCGGTGACGCAGTCGTACGGAGCCGGCAGCTTCCGCGTGGAGGAATTCCGCCTGCCGGTGTTCAAAGGCTCGATCACGGCCGGCGAGGCCAAAGCGTCCGGTCTCGTCGCGGCGCAGGAAGCGCCGGTCGCGGTGCGGCTCGAATACGTGCAGGGCGGACCGGCATCGAATCTGCCGGTGCAGGTTTCCGCGCTCGTGCGCGATGCCGCGCCGCCCTTCGCTTCGCAATACGAAGCGTTCACTTTCGCACCTTACCGCAAGCCGACGGACGACGGCGCGAGCGCGCCCGCCGAAGACGAAGACAGCGAGCAGGAAGACCACGCGACGACGAAGCTCGTCGCCGACAAGCTGCGCGTCACGCTCGATCGCGAAGGCGCCGGCAAGGTCACGATCAAGCCGCTGCCGGCGCTCGAATCGCCGAAGCGTCTCACGCTCGAAGCGAGCTTCGCCGATCCGAACGGCGAGATTCAGACGATCAGCGGCGGCACGACGCTGTGGCCCGCCGACGTCGCGGTCGGCGTGAAAGCGGGACATTGGGTATCGGTCGGCGGCGCGCTGCCGGTGCAGGCGATCGCGCTAGATCTGCAGGGCAAGCCGCGCGCGGGCGTGTCGGTGGAGATCAAGGCCGTCGCTCGCGTAATGTCGAGCTCGAGAAAGCGCATGGTCGGCGGCTTCTACGCTTACGACAACCACACGGAAATCAAGGATCTCGGCACGCTGTGCAGCGGCAAGAGCGACGATCACGGCATCGTCTCGTGCGATGCGAAGCTGAAGGATGCCGGCAATGTCGATGTCATCGCGATCGCGAAAGACGGCGACGGCCGCGCGGCCAACGCGAGTACGTCCGTGTGGGTCACGCGCGCGGACGAGCTGTGGTTCGGCGGCGAGAACACTGACCGCATCGACGTGCTGCCGGAAAAGACGAGTTACGAGCCCGGCGAAACCGCGCGCTTCCAGGTCCGCATGCCGTTCCGCTCCGCGACGGCGCTCGTCGCCGTCGAGCGCGAGGGCATCGTCGAGACGCGAGTCGTCGAACTGAACGGCACCGATCCGAGCGTCGAGCTGAAAATCGAAGCGTCGTGGGCGCCGAACGTGTACGTGTCGGTGCTCGCGTTGCGCGGACGCATCCGCGAAGTGCCGTGGTATTCCTTCTTCACTTGGGGATGGAAGGCGCCGGTCGAATGGGCGCGCGCGTTCTGGTACGAAGGCCGTCAGTATCAGGCGCCGACGCCGCTCGTCGATTTGAGCAAGCCCGCGTTCCGCTACGGGCTGGCGTCGATCAAGGTCGGCACGGCGGCGCACAGGCTCGCGGTCAGCGTGAGTCCGGATGCGAAGTCGTACACCGTGCGAGGCAAGGCGCACGTCAAGGTGAAAGTCGCGCTGCCCGATGGCAAGCCCGCGCCCGCGGGCACGCAGATCGCCGTCGCGGCCGTCGATGAAGCCTTGCTCGAACTGATGCCGAATCGAAGCTGGGACGTGCTCGACGCGATGCTCGAACGGCGCGCGTACGGCGTCCAGACGGCGACCGCGCAGATGGAGATCGTCGGGCGGCGGCACTTCGGGCGCAAGGCGGTGCCTGCGGGCGGCGGCGGCGGACACAGCGCGACGCGCGAACTGTTCGACACGCTGCTGCTGTGGAATCCGCGCGTCACGCTCGATGCCAAAGGCGAAGCGACCATCGACGTTCCGCTGAACGACGCGCTCACGCGCTTTCGCATCGTCGCGGTGGCGGCGGTCGGGGCGGGACAGTTCGGCACCGGCAGCGCATCGATTCAGAGCACGCAGGACTTGCAACTGATATCGGGATTGCCGCCGCTCGTGCGTGTCGGCGATTCGTTCCGCGCGCAGTTCACGCTGCGCAACACGACCGCGCGGACGATGCGCGTCGTCATCACGCCGCATGCCGGCGCGCTGGCGCTCGATGCGCGCACGGTCGAGCTTGCGCCGGAATCGTCGCAGGAAGTCGCGTGGGAGGTCACGACGCCCGATGTGCTCGGCGCGAATTCATCCGCAGCGTTGGAATGGAACGTGACCGCGTCCGAACAGGCCGGACCCAGGGCGAGCGATGCCGTCAAACTGACGCAGAAAGTCGTCGCGGCGATTCCCGTCAATGTCCAGCAGGCGACCCTCGCGCAAGTCGACGGCACGCTCACGCTGCCCGTCGCGCCGCCCGCCGATGCAATCAAGTCGAGCGACGGCGCCGTGCGCGGCGGCATCGCGGTGTCGTTGCAATCGAAGCTCGCCGAAGGACTGCCCGGCGTGCGTCGCTGGTTCGAGCGCTATCCGTACAGTTGCCTCGAACAGCAGACTTCGCGCGCGCTCGGCCTGATGGACGCAGCGCTTTGGCAAGGCGTGCTCGCGCGGATGCCGTCGTATCTCGATCGCGACGGCCTCGCGAACTACTTCCCGCCCGCCGACGACGAGCGCCCGACCGGCAGCCCCGCCCTCACGGCCTATCTGCTCGCCGTCACCGATGAAGCCGCGAAGCAGGATCGCCGTTTCGCGCTGCCCGACGATCTGCGCAATCAGATGGCGGCGGGCCTCGCGAATTTCGTCGACGGCAAGCTCGAGCGCAAGTTCTGGGCGCCGCGCAACGATCTCGACGATAGGAAGCTCGCCGCGATCGAAGCGCTCTCGCGCTATGGCCTTGCACAGCCGCGCATGCTCGGCTCGATCACGGTCGCGCCGGATCAGTGGCCGACATCGGCGGTGCTGGACTACTACGCAATCCTGTCGCGCGTCGACGGCATTCCGAATCGCGACGAGAAGCGTGCGCAGGCGGAGCAGATCATTCGCGCGCGTCTGACGTATCAGGGCACGCGACTCACGTTCTCGACCGAGCGCGACGACGATCTCTGGTGGCTCATGACCGGCACGGAAACCAACGCCGCGCGCACCGCGCTCATCTTCGCGGATGCGCCCGGCTGGAAGGACGAAATGCCGCGCGTCGTCGCGGGCCTGCTCGCGTTGCAGAAGCACGGCGCGTGGCAAACGACGACCGCCAATCTGTGGGGCGCGCTCGCCGTCGGCCGATTCTCGCAACTCTTCGAGAGCACGCCGGTGACGGGTCACGCGTCGATCCAGCTGGGCGCATCGGCGCAAAGCGTGAATTGGAGCGCCGCTGTCATGTCCACGCCCGCGCCCGCCTCGGCCACGCCCGCGACGAAGAACGCGAACGCGCGCAGCGTGATGCTGCCGTGGAGCAGCGGTTCGCTCACGCTCTCGCAGGACGGCACGGGCAAGCCGTGGGCGACGATCGAAAGTCTCGCGGCTGTCGCGTTGAAGGCGCCGTTCGCGGCGGGCTATCGCATCGCGAAAACCGTCACGCCGATCGATCCCGCCGTGAAAGGCGTGCTGTCGCGCGGCGATATCGTCCGCGTGCATCTCGACATCGACGCGCAAAGCGACATGACGTGGGTCGTCGTCAACGATCCGATTCCCGCGGGCGCGACGATCCTCGGCTCCGGTCTCGGACGCGATTCCGCTGCGGCGACCGAAGGCGAGAAGCGGGATGACGGCGCGTGGCCCGCGTTCGTCGAGCGTGGCTTCGATGGTTATCGCGCGTATTACGACTATCTGCCGAAGGGCAAGCTGAGCGTCGAATACACGATGCGCCTGAACAATCCGGGCACGTTCGGCCTGCCGCCGACGCGCGTCGAAGCGCTCTACGCGCCGTCGGCGTTCGGCGCGCTGCCGAATGCGCCGGTGGTCGTCAAGCCGCTCGCCGCGAAGTGATCCGATGAAACGCGCCGCCTGCCTTCTGATCGCATGCGCGCTATCGATGCCGGCGCAGGCGCAGCCGGGCTTCGACGAAGTGCGCGCGAACTGGCGCAGCTCCGACTGGGTGCTGCTCTCGCGCGACGGCGAGCCGCTCGCGCGCACGCGCGTCGACAAGAGCGCGCGGCGCGGCGACTGGATCGCGTTGTCCGACGTGTCGCCCGCCTTGCGCGAAGCGATCGTCGTATCGGAGGACAGGCGTTTCTACGAGCACGCGGGCGTCGACTGGCGCGGCGCCGCGGCAGCCGCGTGGGGCAATTTGTGGAACACGCGTACGCGCGGTGCATCGACGGTGACGATGCAACTCACCGGTCTCATCGACGATGACGGCAAGCGCGCCGGCCGCCGTTCGATCGGCGAAAAGGCCGGGCAGACAATCGGCGCGCTGTGGCTCGAACGCACCTGGCGCAAGGATCAGATTCTCGAGGCGTATCTGAATCTCGTGCCGTTTCGCGGCGAGATCGTCGGGTTGTCGGCGCTATCGCAGACGCTGTTCGGCAAGGCGCCTTCCGGTCTCGACGAACGCGAGTCGGCGCTCGCCGCCGCGCTGGTGCGCGCGCCGAACGCGCCCTTTGCGAAGGTCGCCGCGCGCGCGTGCGTGATTCTGCGCGACATGCAGACGCTGCACGGCGTCGCGCAGAGCGTCGATCCGTGCATCAATCTCGACAGCTACGTGCAGCTCACGTTGACCCGCACCGCGTCCGCGCCCGCCTTCGCTCAGGGCGACGACGCACTCGCGCCGCATCTCGCGCGACGCATCGCGGGCGAAGTGCATCCGAAGGCCGGCGCGCGCGTGCGCTCCACGCTCGACGCGCGCCTGCAACGCTTCGCCCGCGATACGCTCGCCCGCACGCTCGCCGAACTGAACGCGCGCGCGCATCCGCGCAATGTGCACGACGCGGCGGCCATCGTGATCGACAATCGTTCGGGCGACGTGCTCGCGTGGGTCGGCTCGGCGGGCGGCCTGTCGAACGCGCCGGAAGTCGACGCCGTGCTCTCGGCACGTCAGGCCGGCTCGACGCTCAAGCCCTTTCTGTATGCGCAGGCGATCGACGAAAAGCGCGTCACCGCCGCCACGCTGCTCGACGACGCGCCGCTCGATCTCGCGACCGGCGGCGGCCTCTACATTCCGCAAAACTACGATCACGACTTCAAGGGCTGGGTAAGCGTGCGAACCGCGCTCGGCTCGTCGCTCAACGTGCCGGCGGTGCGTACGCTCGTGATGGTCACGCCGCATCGCTTCGCGAAGACGCTCGTCGCGCTCGGGCTGCCTTTGTCGCAAGCTGGCGATTACTATGGCTTTTCCCTCGCGCTCGGCAGCGCGGACGTGACGCTGGCGACGCTCGCCAACGCGTATCGCACGTTCGCGAACGGCGGCGTCGCACAGCCCTTCTTCGATCTCGCGGACCATCGGCCGGCGCAGGCGGGCACGCGCGTCTTCAGCCCGGAAGCGAGCTTCATCGTCACCGACATCCTCGCGGACAACAACGCACGCACGCGCACGTTCGGCTTCGACAGCGTGCTCGCCACGCGCACCTTCAGCGCCGTTAAAACCGGCACCAGCAAGGACATGCGCGACAACTGGGCGATCGGTTTCACATCGCGCTACACCGTGGGCGTCTGGGTCGGCAATGCCGACGGCGCGCCGATGTGGGACGTTTCGGGCGTGACGGGCGCGGCGCCGGCGTGGAACGCGATCGTCAACTATCTGAACCGGCGATCGGATAGCCGCGCGCCGCAAGCGCCATCGGGCGTCGTGACGACGCGCGTCACGTATCAGAACGACATCGAACCGGCGCGCAGCGAGTGGTTCGTGCGCGGCACGCAGATGAGCGCCATCGGTCTCACGGCGAACGCGGCGCAGGCGGCGCGCGGCGCGAACGCCGACGCGCGGGCCGCACGCATCGGCGCACCGACGGACGGCACGATCTTCGCGCTCGACCCTGACATTCCGCCGGCGCGTCAGCGCGTGTGGTTCACCCGCGTGGACGGCAGCGCGCGCCTCGCGTGGCGGCTCGACGGCAAACCCTACGGTCACGACGCCCGAGCGGCATGGCTGCCGTGGCCGGGCCGACATGTGCTCGAACTGGTCGATGCAAAAGGCGAAGTCGTCGATAAAGTCGGCTTCGAGGTCCGCGGCGCTTTCGCGAAGACGTCCGCGCGCACATCGAAGTGATGCGCGCACGCCCGCTAAAACAGCGACGTCATCCGTGCAGCGTTTTGCAACGTTAAAGATTGTGCGCGGGCGCGGTGCGCGCGGCGGGGTCGTGCACAATGCGGGCGCCATCGTTCGGGACGGTTTTTTGCCCTATCCTTAACGGCATCTTCCCGATTGGCCCGAACTTATCGATTCATCCTTTCTCTCAAGCCTGGAGTGCCGTCATGCTGAAAAAGCTGCTGATGCTGTGCTTTGCGTTCGTGCTGTCGATGGGAGCGGCGTTCGCCGCGGTCGATGTCAATACCGCCGATCAAGCCGCGCTGGAATCGGTGAAGGGTCTGGGGCCGGTGAAGTCGAAGGCGATCATCGACGAGCGCACGAAGAACGGCCCCTTCAAGGACGCCGACGATCTCGCGACTCGCGTCAAGGGTCTCGGCGCCAAATCCGTGACGAATCTGGAACAGAACGGGCTGACGATCGGCGGCTCGTCGCTGCCGCCGACAGGCAAACCGTCGAAGCCCGCGACGCCGTCGACGCAAGGCGGCAGCGCCGCGCCGAACTCGACGGTCAAATCGTCGACCGCGGCCACCGGCGCGACATCGCCCGCAGCCACGACGGCGCAGACGCCGGCCACGACGCCTGCCGCGCCAGCATCGGGAACGAAGGCGTCGAAAAAATCGAAAAAGGACAGCGCAGCGTCGGCAGCAGCGAGTGCGTCGAGCCCTTCCGCCGCGAGCGAAGCGAAGCCCGCAAAATCGAAACGCAGCAAGAAAGATAAGGCCGCCAGCGCCGCGGCTGCCAGTCAGTGATTCTTCGGGGAACCTTGTCGAAGGAAACTTGCCTTCGTATGACCATCGTCGAACGGCCGCTCGCGGCCGATGCCCGCGCCGCCGCGACCGGTTCCGAGCCGAATGCGGCGGCACAGGCGAACCCACCCCGCAACCTCTCGTAGTGAGACCGTCATGAGCCTACTCGATATCCTCGCCTCCACCCTCGGCAATTCGTCGCAACAACCGGGCGGCCAACCGGCTCAGTCCGGCCAGGCCGCGCTGATCGCAGCGGCGCTCGCTTTCGTCAACAGCCAGCCCGGCGGCCTCATGGGCCTGATCCAGCGCTTCCAGCAACACGGCGCGGGCGACGTGGTCCAGTCGTGGATCGGCACGGGCGAGAACAAGCCCATCAGCCCCGACACGCTCACGAACGTGCTCGGGCAGGACAACGTCGGCGCGCTCGCGCAGAAAGCAGGCGTCTCGGGCGACCAACTGTCCGGCATGCTCGCGGCGGTGCTGCCGCATATCGTCGACCGCGCAACGCCGAACGGTGAGGTGCCGCCCGAAGGCCAGCTCGATCTGACCGGCGTTCTGGGCTCGCTTGGCGGCCTCGCAGGTCTTTTCGGAAAGAGCGAAGAGCCCAAGCAAGGCTGAACGCGCTTTCACGCATTGAATCGAAAGCCCCGCCGGCGTTGAGCCGAGCGGGGCTTTTGTGTTTCAGGCGGCTGCAAGCTTGCGTGTCATGTCCTCGATGATCGTGTAGCGGATCACACGCAGACACATCAGCTCGCCGCCGAGCGTCGCAGCGAGTCCCGGCCGCTCGGCGAGCAACGCCGCGTTTTTCTCTTCGACGCGCGCGTACAGATCGGCGGCCGCGCGCACGATCGAACCTGCGAGCGCATCCAGCAGCCGTTCGGCCGTCGTCCTGGCGATACCGAGCACTTCGCCCGCCCGCAGCATCAACGCGCGATCGAAGTCGTCGTAGTAGCGCGCGCCGAGGATGTCCCACGCGAACGATGCCCGCTTCGGCCATGCGTCCTTTTGATACGACGGCGTCGCGTATGCGGCTACGCTCAGCAGGTCGTAGAACGGCGCAAGCTGAATACCTTGGCGCGAGACGAGGAAACTCAGGTTTTTCAGATGCGCGTCCGAATTTCCCACCAGCACATTGAACACGAGCCACGAAAAGAGCCGCGTGCGTGCGGACGCCTGATTCCGGCAACGCGCGGCCAGTGTCGCGAGTTGCTCGACGCTGCCCTGCTCGTACTTGAACGTACGCGCGAGGTCGAGCAACTGGCAAGCGTCGATGCTATGCAGCCGGCGCCATTGTCCCGCCCGCGACTCGCGGTCGAAGCGATCCACGAGATACACGGGAGAAGGCACGTAGCGCCGATGCACGCCCGGAACGCCGAGGCGCAGCTTGTCGGCGAGCTTCATCACGAACCATTCGTTGATGACCGAGTGCGGATAGTCATCGGTGTCCTGATGATTCGGCTTGAGGATATGCGTCGACGGTGTGCGGCCTGCCGGCTCGAACAACGCGTCGTCGCGCAACACCACCGCCAGCTTGTGCTGCGCGCCGGCGAGCGACATGCGTTTGAGTGCGTCGTGCGTGAGCGGCAGGCGGGGCAACGCGTCGATCCGCGCCTGCAACGCTTCGTCGGGCAGCAAGCGCTCGGCGGGCGGTTGCTCGTCGCTTGCACCGGGTGGACGCAGCGTCACCGAACCCGCCGATTCGGCACCGTAGTGCGCGAGCAGCGCGAAGGCATCGGCTTCGTTGCGAATGGCCGCGTCGCGCGCGAGCAGCGTGCGTTGGCCTTCTTCCGGAAGGAGGTTGTCGAAGTACCACTGCACCGAGCGGCGCGTGCTGCCGTCGCGCAACGCGTTCGGTTGCAGCGGCAGCGCCGGACTCAGCGGATAACCGTCCACGCTGTCGCGCCACGCCGGCAGATAGGAGAAAGACCAGATGTCGTCGTCGGCGTTGAGCACACCCACTTCGACGTCGCTGATGCTCGCGATCAGATTGCGGCGGCCTTCGAGCGTCGCGATGGTCTCAGGACTCATCCGCGTCCTCTCGTGCGCGACGACGTTTCTCGGCGCGCTCGACGCGGGCGTAACGCTTGACCGCCTCTCCCGCGAAAAGCTCACCCGCTTCGTCCGGGATATCGACCGTCACGCGCACGCCCAAGCCTTCGAGCACTTGGAACAGCTTGCCCCAATGCACGCTCTCAGCGCCCTTCTCGACCTTGCCGAGAAAGCTCTCGCTGACGCCGATGCTGCCGGCCGCATCGTCCTGGCGAAGCCGTTGCGCTTTGCGCGCCGCACGCACCGCGACGCCGATTTCGCTCGCCGTTCGAATATCGATTTCCATGATTTGAATCCGTGCGATCGCAGGGATAAAACCGAATCATTGTATGAGATCACGGTAATCCATGCAATCGAATGGATTTTCATTCATCGCACGTGCTCCGCGCGGGAATCCGTGCGATCGCACGGATTATAGAAACAAAAAAGGCAACGAATCGCTCCGTTGCCTTTTTCGCCCGACGGCCGCCGCGCTACCGCTACGACCGAACCGCCCTCAATGCACCACGCGATCGAACACGAACTGGCCTTCCCGCACATCGACGGGAATGACGTCCTTCGGCCCGAACCGTCCCGCGAGAATCAGCTTGGCGACCGGATTCTCGATCTCCTGCTGGATCGCGCGCTTCAGCGGACGCGCGCCGAACAGCGGGTCGTACCCGACCTTGCCGATCTGCGCGAGCGCCGCATCCGAGACGTCGAGGTCCATATCGAGCTTGGCGAGCCGCTCGTGCAGACGCGCCAGCTGAATCTTCGCGATGGACTCGATGTTCGTGCGATCGAGCGCATGAAACACGACGACATCGTCGATACGGTTCAGGAATTCCGGCCGGAAGTGCAGCTTCACTTCTTCCCACACGGCGTCCTTCACCCTTTCCTGCGGCTCGCCGACCATGCCCTGAATGACCTGCGAGCCGAGGTTCGACGTCATCACGATCACCGTGTTCTTGAAGTCCACGGTGCGGCCTTGACCGTCCGTCATGCGCCCGTCGTCGAGCACTTGCAGCAGCACGTTGAACACGTCCGGATGCGCCTTCTCGATTTCATCGAGCAGAATCACGCTGTACGGCTTGCGGCGCACGGCCTCGGTCAGATAGCCGCCTTCCTCATAACCGACGTATCCCGGCGGCGCGCCGATCAGACGCGCGACGCTGTGCTTCTCCATGAACTCGCTCATGTCGATGCGGATCAGATGATCTTCCGAATCGAACAGGAACGCCGCGAGCGCCTTGCACAGTTCCGTCTTGCCGACGCCCGTCGGCCCGAGGAACAGGAACGAGCCATACGGACGATTCGGATCCGACAGACCCGCACGCGAGCGGCGAATCGCGTCAGCGACCGCGCCGATCGCCTCGTCCTGGCCGATCACGCGCTCATGCAGCTTCGCTTCGATCTGCAGCAGCTTCTCGCGCTCGCCCTGCATCATCCGCGAAACGGGAATGCCGGTGGAACGCGACACGACTTCCGCGATTTCCTCGGCGCCGACCTGCGTGCGCAGAAGACGCGGACGCGTCGGGTTGTTCTGCTCCTGCGATTCGGCCTGCGTCACCTGCTTCAGACGCGCTTCGAGTTCCGGCAGCTTGCCGTACTGCAACTCGGCGACCTTCTCCAGCTTGCCTTCGCGCTGCAGACGCGTGATATCCGCGCGCACTTTCTCGATTTCTTCCTTCAGTTGCGCGCTGCCCTGCACCGCCGCTTTCTCGGCAGTCCAGATTTCCTCGAGATCGGAATACTCGCGATTGAGCCGGTCGATTTCCTCTTCGATGAGTTGCAGACGCTTCTGCGACGCCTCGTCCTTCTCCTTCTTCACGGCCTCGCGCTCGATTTTCAGCTGAATGAGACGACGATCCAGCTTGTCCATCTCTTCGGGCTTCGAATCGATTTCCATCTTGATGCGCGACGCGGCTTCGTCGATCAGATCGATGGCCTTGTCGGGCAAAAAGCGGTCCGTGATATAGCGATGCGACAACTCCGCCGCCGCGACGATAGCCGGATCGGTGATCTCGACGCCGTGATGCAGTTCGTACTTCTCCTGCAAGCCGCGCAGAATCGCGATGGTCGCCTCGACCGACGGTTCATCGACGAGCACTTTCTGGAAACGCCGCTCGAGCGCCGCGTCCTTTTCGATGTACTTGCGGTATTCGTCGAGCGTCGTCGCGCCGATGCAATGCAGCTCGCCGCGCGAGAGCGCCGGCTTGAGCATGTTGCCGGCGTCCATCGCGCCTTCGGCCTTGCCCGCGCCGACCATCGTGTGAATCTCGTCGATGAAGACGATGGTTTGCCCTTCGTCCTTCGCGATGTCGTGCAGCACGGCCTTCAGGCGCTCCTCGAACTCGCCGCGATACTTCGCGCCCGCGAGCAGCGCGGCCATGTCGAGCGAGAGCACGCGCTTGCCCTTGAGCGTTTCCGGCACTTCGCCATTGACGATGCGCTGCGCGAGTCCTTCGACGATCGCCGTCTTGCCGACGCCCGGCTCGCCGATCAGCACCGGATTGTTCTTCGTGCGGCGCTGGAGAATCTGGATCGAGCGGCGAATTTCATCGTCCCGGCCGATGACCGGATCGAGCTTGCCCGCACGGGCGCGTTCGGTCAGATCGACGGTGTATTTCTTGAGCGCCTCGCGCTGGCTTTCCGCGTCCTGGCTATTGACCTGCGCGCCGCCGCGCACGGCGTTGATCGCGGCTTCGAGCGCACGGCGCGTCAGGCCGTGCTGCTTCGCGAGACGGCCGGCTTCGCCACGGTCATCCGCGACGGCGATCAGGAACATCTCGCTCGCGATGTACGTGTCGTTGAGCTTCTGCGCTTCCTTGTCGGCGGCGTTGAGCAGGCCCGCGAGTTCGCGGCTGACTTGAACATTGCCGTCGGTGCCCTGGACTTGCGGCAGACGGTTGATCGCTTCGTTGAGCGCCGTTTGCAGCGCCTGAACCTGCACGCCCGCGTGCGACAGCAGCGAGCGCGCGGAGCCGTCCTGCTGCGCGATGAGCGCGGCAAGCAAATGCACCGGTTCGATGTACTGGTTGTCGCGCCCGACCGCGAGGCTCTGCGCGTCGGACAGCGCTTCCTGAAATTTGGTGGTGAGTTTGTCGATTCTCATTTTTTAAAAGCTCCGATTCTGAATACGACCAAAATGAGGCGCTTTTTGTCACTTTCAAGCATCGTTTGGGCCGGAAAGTGCTCTTTTTGCTCTTCGACAATGGCGGCAGCCAACCGCCCAGGCTCTGAATTGACCTACGGCGTCCGGGTTTCGTTCAACGCGTGCCGGCTGGAATCACAAAGGCGCGCGAAGCGCCCCGGGCGCACCCACCGCAATCGGCGCGATGCTGACGATGCCGAGCAGAGCCGCCAGATCGTTCGCGGGTTGAGCGAGCTCGCCGACCGTGTGCTTGTCGAGTTCGGCGAGAAAGGCGTCGCGCGCGGCTGCCAGCACGCCGCGCAACCGGCAGGCCGGCTGAATGACGCAGCGCGCGTGCGACGAGGCTTGCCGATCCGCCGGCTGATTCACGAGGCAGCCCACGAGCGCGAAATCGCTTTCGGTTCTGCGCACGATGTCGCCGATCGTGAGGTCGTTCGTCCGCGATGAAAGTCTCAGTCCGCCGTTGCGGCCGCGCACGGTCTCGACCCACCCGAGTTCGCCAAGCTGCTGGACGATTTTCATCAGATGGTTCTTCGAAATGCCATACGCATCCGAGATTTCCTGAATCGTCGAAAGGCCGGAAGGTCGAACCGAGAGATAGAGCAGGACGCGCAGCGAATAATCGGTGTAATCGGTGAGTCGCATGATCTCGCGCGGAGAAAGTGGACGCAAAAGCGCCTCGGGATTTCGACGAAACGCGCGTATCGTCAAGGAGTCCGCGTCAAGACGAGGGACGATGACACGAGCGGACGTGGCTGACTTACCATCGGCGCACCGCTCGTCCGCGTCGTACCAAAATGCACGGAATCCGTACAAGCGTGCTTTTCGTACGGCTTGAGACGCGCGTCGACGAATCGGCCGCATGGATGCGCCATTTTGCGGCATCTTTACATTCTTCGCCGGAAAATATCTGATCCGCCTTCACTGTTTCAAAGATGACGAACACCGAACACCTTTCCGCCGATGCCCCGCGCGAATGCGCACCCAGCGAAGCCAATGTCCGCGCGCTGGTCGACGCCTTCTATCGGCGCGTCGATGACGATGCGCTCCTCGGGCCGATCTTTTCGCGCGCGCTCGCCGGCCGTTGGGACGAGCATCTCGCCAAAATGACCACCTTCTGGTCGAGTCTCGTGCTCGGATCGAAGCAATATCGCGGCAACGTGCAGGAAGCGCATCGCCCGATCGACGATATCGAGCCGCAACACTTCGCGCGCTGGCTGTCGCTGTTTCTCAACACGGTCGAGTCGCGCTATGAGCCGGCTGCGGCCGTGCAGTTCATGGAACCCGCGCTGCGCATCGCGCAGAGCTTGCAGTTGAGCAAGTTCGGCTGGGACTACGAGATTCCCGTCGAGCAGCAGGAACTCCTCGCGGCGCTGAAGCGGCAGCGCACGGGCGGCGCGCCCGAGCCGCGCTTCCCCGAGCGTCCCGACGCCGAGCCGTTTCCCGCGAAGTTCATCGGCAAATCGGCCGACGAAAAATGACGCCGGTCAGGTCTGCCAGCGCGTGAGCGCCGTATCGTCGGACTCGCGCGCGTCGACCCAGCGTTCGCCCGCTTCGGTCTTCTCCTTCTTCCAGAACGGCGCCTGCGTCTTGAGATAGTCCATCACGAAGGCGCAGGATTCGAACGCCTCCGCGCGATGCATCGCCGTCGTCGCGACGAGCACGATCTGATCGAGCGGCTTGAGTTTGCCCACGCGATGCACGATCAGCACGTCCGAGCCGCGCCAGCGCTCGCGCGCCTGATCGGCGATCGTTTCGAGCGATTTTTCCGTCATGCCGGGGTAATGCTCGAGTTCCATCGTCTCGACGGCGCTGCCTTCGTTCAGATCGCGCACCGTGCCGACGAAACACGCGACCGCGCCCACTTTCGGATTGTCGGCGCGCAACGCGGCCACTTCCGCGCTGATGTCGAAATCGGCTTCCTGCACGCGGATTTTCGAACGCATGTTCATCTCAGCCACCCGTCACAGGCGGAAAGAACGCCACTTCGCAACCCTCGGTGATGCGCTGTGACGAATTCGTCATCACGTGATTGCAGGCCATGCGCAATGCACGGCCTTCCGCGAGCGTCTCTTCCCACACGCCGCCGCGCATGCGCAGCCACGCGCGCACGTCGCCGACATTGACCACCGTGTCCGGCACGCTGACCGTCTCGTTCGCGACGCCCAGCGCCTCGCGCACGCTCGCAAAAAATCTCAAATCGATCTTCATTTCTCTACCGCGTCAGTTCTGAAAATGGGATGAAGCGCACGATCTCGCCCGCGCCGATCGCATGATTCGGCGGATTGTCGATGAGACCATCGCCCCAGACGGTCGATGTCAGCACGGCCGAGCTCTGATTCTCGAAGAGATCGAGGCCGCCCGACGCGTTCACGCGCGCGCGCAGGAATTCGTTGCGGCGATCGCCTTTTTTCTGGCTGAAGTCGGCGCGCATCGAATAGACGCGCGGCGCGACGTTCGTCACGCCCGCGAGCCGCAGCAGAAACGGCCGCACGAACAGCAGGAACGTGCAGAAACTCGAAACCGGATTGCCCGGCAAGCCGATGAAAAACGCCTCATCGCCAACCGCACCGCCGCGCCGCACCGCGCCGAACGCGAGCGGCTTGCCCGGCTTCATCGCGATCTGCCACATCGAAATGCGTCCTTCGGCCTCGACCGCCGGCTTCACGTGATCTTCCTCGCCGACCGACACGCCGCCGCACGTCAGGATGAGATCGTGATCCGCCGCCGCGCGCCGCAAGGTTTCGCGCGTCGCGTCGAGCCGGTCCGGCACGATGCCGAGATCCGTCACCTCGCAGCCGAGCTTCGCGAGCAGCGCGCGCAGCGTGAAGCGGTTCGAGTTGTAGATCGCGCCGGGTTCGAGCGGCTCGCCCGGCATGCGCAGTTCGTCGCCGGTGAAGAAGATCGCGACGCGCACGCGCCGCACGACCTCGAGCTGCGCACATCCGACCGACGCCGCAAGCCCGAGCGCCTGCGGCGTCAGGCGCGTGCCCGCGGGCAGGATCACCGAGCCGCGCCGGATATCCGCGCCTTGTTGCGTGATCCACTCGCCCGCCGTGGGCGCCTGCCCGAACGCGACGCGCCCGTCGTCCGACGCTTGTGCCATTTCCTGCATGACGACGGCGTCCGCGCCGGGCGGCACCGTCGCGCCGGTGAAGATGCGCGCGGCCGTGCCCGCCGCGAGCGGCCCGGCCGCGTGTCCCGCCGGGATGCGCTGCGACACCCGCAACGTGACCGGCGCGCCTTCGCCCGCACCAGCGAGATCGGCGATGCGAACCGCGTAGCCATCCATCGCACTGGTGTGCATCGGCGGGACGTCGAGCGGCGAGGTCACGTCGGCGGCGAGCACGCGGTTCAGCGCATCGAGCGTGTCGACGCGCTCGCGGGCGTCGACCTGACGCGCGGCGTCGAGCAGACGGCCGAGCGCGTCGGCGGTGGCGAGCATCGGAGGACGGCTTGAAGCGGCTGGCGTGGATGACATGGCGTTCGGTTGGGACGCGCGCGGCGGCCTGATCGTGAAAGGGACATTGCAATTCCGGTCAACTATTGTAGCGAGAAGGCAGGCGTCGCACCTTCGCCGCCGGGCAAGCCGGACATGTGCCGCGACCGATACCGCAATCCATTCGCGCGCCTCAAAGCCGCGGCGGTGCGGTGATACACTCGCAGCACACTTCCCACGTCCATTTCCATGAAATTCTGTTCCCTCTGCGGCCACGAGGTCGGTCTCGCCATTCCGCCCGGCGACAACCGCGAGCGCTTCGTCTGCAACAACTGCGGCACCGTTCACTATCAGAATCCGCGCAATGTCGTGGGCACCGTGCCGGTGTGGGACGACAAGGTGCTGCTGTGCCGTCGCGCGATCGAGCCGCGTTACGGCTACTGGACGCTGCCCGCGGGCTTCATGGAAATGCAGGAAACGACGAGCGAAGGCGCCGCGCGCGAGACGCTCGAGGAAGCGGGCGCGCGCGTGGAGATTCAGAGTCTCTTCACGCTGCTCAACGTGCCGCACGTGCATCAGGTGCATCTGTTCTATCTGGCGCGGCTGCTCGATATCGAAGTCGATCCCGGCGAGGAGAGTCTGGAAGTGAAGCTCTTCGAGGAAAGCGAGATTCCGTGGGACGAGATCGCCTTTCCGACGGTCGGACAGACGCTGCGATTCTTCTTCGCCGATCGCGCCGCCGGCAACTTCACGCTGCATACGGGCGACATCTTCCGCACGCTGCGCGACGGCTGATTCCGCCGCTGTCCGACGAATCTCACTGAACGCCGCCCTCCCGAGAACATGGTTCCCTGGCTCGCCGACGACGATCCCTTCCCGCCCGTCGAGCGCGCGCTCGGCGCGGCGAGCGGCGCGCCGGGCCTGCTCGCCGCGAGCGCCGATCTTCTGCCGTCGCGGCTCATCGATGCTTACGGGCGCGGCATCTTCCCGTGGTATTCCGACGGCCAGCCCGTGCTGTGGTGGAGTCCCGATCCGCGCATGGTGCTGTTTCCGGCCGAGTTCAAGGTGTCGGATTCGCTGCGCAAGACCTTGAAGCGCGTGGTGCGCGATCCGGTCTGGGAGATCCGCGTCGACGACGATTTTCCCGCCGTGATGCGCGCCTGCGCCGACACGCCACGCGACGGCCAGCGCGGAACGTGGATCACGTCGGATATCGTGGATGCCTACACGACCTTGCATCGCGCAGGCAACGCGCACAGCGTCGAGACGTGGTTCGACGGCGTGCGCGTGGGCGGACTGTACGGCGTGTCGTTCGGGCGCATGTTCTTCGGCGAGTCGATGTTCGCGCACAAGACCGACGCGTCGAAAATCGCGCTTGCGGCGCTCGTCGGACACTTGCGCCGCAATCAAATTGAGATGATAGACTGCCAGCAGAACACGTCGCATCTGGCGTCGCTGGGCGGCCGCGAGATCGCGCGCCGCGCGTTCGTCGCGCATCTGAGACGGGCGACGGCGGAACCGGCGATCGGCTGGCGCTTCGACAAATCCGTCCTTCTCGACGTGCTGGCACGCTAAACGCTACACGCGTGATGCCCGAGCGACACATGCAATGCAGCCGCCGCGCGCCTGAAAACGATCTCGCGCGCCGGCCGGCAACGACGAGACGACGCCTGCGAGAGCCGCCAACGTGACACATCCGAACGAGCTGCCGCTGTCACCGCTTTCCGCGCTGCAATTCTATGCAACAGCGCCCTACCCTTGCAGTTATCTGGAAGGGCGTGTTGCGCGCTCGCAGGTGGCCACGCCGAGCCATCTCATCAACTCCGACGTCTACACCGAACTCGTCAAGGCCGGCTTCCGGCGCTCGGGCGTCTTCACGTATCGACCGTATTGCGACGGCTGCCGCGCCTGCGTGCCGGTGCGCGTGCCGGTCGCGCGCTTCGTGCCGAACCGGGCGCAGCGGCGCGTCTGGAAGCTGCACGGCAATCTGATCGCGAGCGTCGCGCCGCTGCATTACGACGAAGAGCATTACGCGCTTTACATGCGCTATCAGTCGGCGCGTCACGCGGGCGGCGGCATGGACCGCGACAGCCGCGATCAGTACGAGCAGTTCCTGCTGCAAAGCCGGATCAATTCGCGGCTCGTCGAGTTTCGCGAACCCGCGCATCCGGGACATCCGGACGAGCCCGGCGAACTGCGCATGATCAGCATGATCGACATACTCGGCGACGGCTTGTCGTCCGTGTACACGTTCTTCGAACCCGATCTGCCGAAGACGAGCTACGGCACCTTCAACATCCTCTGGCAGATCGAGCAGGCGAAGAGTCTCGACTTGCCGCACGTCTACCTCGGCTACTGGATCCGCGAAAGCGAAAAAATGGCGTACAAGGCCAATTTCCGGCCGCTGGAAGGTCTGATCGACGGCCGCTGGACGCTGCTCGATCCCGCGAACACTCACTCCGCGGGCGCGCTGCCGATGCCCGGGCGCATCAACGGCCCGAGCCAGCCGAAATAGCCGCCGAAGTCCCTCCCGCGGGCCCGGACCGGCACGCCGTCCGAAACCGCTAAAATAGCGGTCTTAAAAAAATTCGCCGTCGCCGGCTTTCATTTCGTGTTCAGTTCCCTCTACCCGATCGCGCGTTCGCATCTCTTCAAGATGGATGCGGAAGACGCTCATCATCTGACGCTGCGCATGCTCGGCGCGGCTGGCCGCACCGGGCTCGCCGGCATGCTCGCCAAGCGCGGCCCCGATTCGCCCCGCACCGTCATGGGCATCACGTTCCGCAATCCGGTCGGACTCGCGGCGGGGCTCGACAAAGACGGCGCGTGCATCGACGGGCTCGCGGCGCTCGGCTTCGGCTTCATCGAAGTGGGCACCGTGACGCCGCGCGCGCAACCGGGCAATCCGCGCCCGCGCATCTTCCGGCTGCCCGAGGCGAACGCGCTCATCAACCGGATGGGCTTCAACAATCGCGGCGTCGATCAGTTCGTCGCGAACGTCAAGGCCGCGCATTATCGCGGCGTGCTGGGACTGAACATCGGCAAGAACGCCGATACGCCGATCGAACGCGCCGCCGAGGACTATCTGTATTGCCTCGAGCGCGTCTATCCGTTCGCGAGCTATGTGACGATCAACATTTCGTCGCCGAACACGAAGAATCTGCGGCAGCTCCAGGGCGCGGGCGAACTCGATTCGCTGCTCGGCGCGCTCAAGCAAAAGCAGGCGCGGCTGTCCGATCTGCATGGCAAGCTCGTGCCGCTCGCGCTGAAGATCGCACCCGATCTCGACGACGAGCAGATCAAGTCGATCGCGGGCACGTTGCTGGCTCACAAGATCGACGGCGTGATCGCGACCAACACCACGCTTTCCCGCACCGCCGTGACCGGCATGAAGCACGGCGACGAAACGGGCGGCCTGTCCGGGCGTCCGGTCTTCGACGCGTCGAACGAGGTCATCCGCAAGCTGCGCGCGGAGGTCGGGACCGACGTGCCGATCATCGGCGTAGGCGGAATTTTCTCGGGCGACGACGCGCGCGCGAAGCTCGCGGCGGGCGCGTCGCTGGTGCAGATTTATACAGGGCTGATCTATCGCGGTCCCGCGCTCGTGAAAGAGTGCGTCGAAGCGCTCGCGTGACGCCCCGATCCGGCATATAGACATAAGCAAACGATATTACGCAGCGATTGCGTTTTCACTATGATCGCCGCATCGAAAAAAAGACGCTGTGCCCATCAAGAGGAAAACAACACGATGAAACTGTCCACGCTCAAGAAGCTCGTCGCCGCCAGCCTGATCGGCGCGGCATTCACGGCCGTCACGACCGCCGCCCACGCCGAAGATCTGCTCGATCAGGTCAAGCAGCGCGGCACGCTGCGCGTCGGTCTCGAAGGAACCTTCCCGCCGTTCAACTCGAAAGCGCCGAACGGTGAACTGGTCGGCTTCGACGTCGATATCGCCAAGGCCGTCGCCGCCAAGCTCGGCGTGAAGCCCGAGTTCGTCACGACCGAATGGAGCGGCATCATCGCGGGCCTGCAGGCGGGCAAGTTCGACGTGATCGTCAACCAGGTCGGCATCACCGATGCGCGCAAGCAGACGCTCGATTTCTCGCCCGCCTACACGTACTCGAACGCGCAACTGATCCAGCGCAGCGACGACAAGCGCGAGTTCAAGTCGCTCGAAGAACTGAAGGGCAAGAAGCTCGGCGTCGGCCTCGGCACGAACTATATGGACATGGCGAAGTCGGTGCCGGGCATCGACGTGAAGACGTATCCGGGCGCGCCCGAGTATCTGCGTGATCTCGCCGCCGGGCGTCTGGACGCCGCGCTCAACGACCGCCTGATGCTCGCGTACCTGCTGAAGAATTCGCAATTGCCGCTGCGCACCGGCGCGAATGTCGGCGCGGGCAACCCGTCCGGCATTCCGTTCAAGAAGGGCAATCCGAAGTTCGCCAAGGCGATCGACGACGCCATGACCCAGCTCGAAGCCGATGGCACGTTCTCGAAGATTTCGGACAAGTGGTTCGGCATCGACGTGACGAAGCCGGCGAAATAAAACGCGCCGTTTCGGGCGTCGCGAGGGCGGCATCGTAACGGTGCCGCCCTTCTCTTTTGCCGGCTCGGTTTAATATGTGCCGGTTTGTTTCACTTCAGCACCGTTTCAGTCAACGCGTCTCTTAAATGTCCACGACATCCCTGCTCGTTCAATCGGCGCCCGTGCTGGCGCAAGGCGCGCTGCTGACGATCAAGTTCGCGCTCTACTCGATGTTCTTCGGCCTCATCGCGGCCGTCGTACTGGCGTTGATGGGCATCAGCCAGAACCGCGCGCTCGTCGCGATCGGACGCTGCTATGTCAGCGTGATGCGCGGCACGCCGCTGCTCGTGCAGATCTTCGTCATCTACTACGGCCTGCCGAGCCTCGGCATCTCCCTCGAACCGACGCCCGCGGGCGTGATCGCGCTGTCGGCGAACGTGGCCGCGTATCTCTCGGAAAGCATGCGCGGCGCGATTCTCGGCATCCACGCCGGGCAGTGGCTCGCGTCCTATAGCCTCGGACTGTCGCGCGCGCAGACGCTGCGTTACGTGATCGGGCCGCAGGCACTGCGCATCGCGGTGCCGAGCCTGTCGAACAGTCTCATCAGTCTGATCAAGGACACATCGCTCGTGTCGGTCATCACCGTGACCGAACTGTTGCGCAGCGCGCAGGAAGTGATCGCGGCGACTTATCAGCCGTTGCCGCTTTATCTCGCGGCGGCGTTCGTCTACTGGATTCTTTGCAGCGTGCTCGAATTCGTGCAGCGGATTTTCGAGCGGCGTCTCGCGCTGCCGGGGCGGCACTGATCGCAAACAGGCCGCTGAAAAGCGGCTTTTCCCCATTAGTCGGTTTCGAACGGAAACCTGAGATTCAAATCGCGCCGCGCGGCGTCGATGATCGCGATCATCCGCATCGACGTTGCGTGCGGCATGACCGGGCTCTCGGTTTCGCCGGCGCGCAGCAGCTCGCAGAAATGCGCGGTTTCGTAGTTGAGGCCGCCGCCCGAGAACGGCTCGTCGAGTTCGGCCTTTCTTCCGTCCGTATAAGCGATCGTCGCGCGCGATGGATTCCACCAGTTCTCGTGGATCGTCACCGTGCCGAGCGTGCCGCCGATGAGCGCATCGCCGCGGCCTTGCAGATCGAGTCCGCAGAACAGTTGCGCGATGCCGCGTTCGTGGCGCACGTTCAGGCTCGCGAAGACGTCGACGCCGGTCGCGCCGAGCCGTCCGATGGTCTGCACGTCGAGCGCCTCGCCGAGCCAGTCGACCGCGAGAAACGCCTCGTAAATGCCGATATCGAGCAGCGCGCCGCCGCCCGCGTCCAGCGAGAACGACGGATGATCGAGCGGCACGTTCGCCATCGAGCAGCCGGCCCGAACGAGACCGATTTCACCGATCGGATCGCTTTGCACATGCTCGCGCAAGCGGCGATACAGCGGATAGAACGGCGGCTTCATCGCTTCCATGAACAACACGTTCGCCGCGCGCGCCGCGTCGATCATGCGTTGCAGCTCGCGCGCATTCACGGCTGCGGGCTTTTCGCACAACACGGGCTTGCCCGCCGCGAACGCGCGCAACGCGTACGCCGGATGGCTGTCCTGCAAGGTCGCGATGTAGAGCGCGTCGATGTTGGCGAGCAGCGCGTCGAAATCGGCGAATGCGCGGGCATCGAATGCATCGGCCAATGCGCGCGCCGGTTCTTCGCGGCGCGACCACACGCCCGCGAGCCGCGCGCCTTCGACGTGCGTGAGACTGTCGGCGAAGCGCCGCGCGATGCGTCCCGCGCCGACGATGCCCCAGCGGATCGTCTTTTCATCGATATTCGTATTGCTCAAGCCTGCCTCCGTGCGCCAGATTCGTCGTGCGACGCATTGTGCCTGATTGCGTCGCATGACGACTGCGCGCGGCGGGCTCAGACGGCAAAAAGCCGGGACATGTCCCGGCTCGATACATTCGATCGTCCGATGCGTTCGAGGACGCGCTACGCCCCCGCGGACGCGTTCACGTTCGGCGACGCAGGCTGACTGTTCACGCGCTCCAGCGAGAACGCGCGCCCGACTTCTTCCGCGGCCAGGTCGACGAGCGCGCGCGTCGCGGCTTCGGCGGCGGCGGGATCTTTCGCCTCGATCGCCTCGACGACGCTCTTCTGCGCCGCGAGCGTCGCTTCGCGCACGGACTCGATGCCGTCGACGATCGGATTGACCGTCACCAGCGCGCCGCGCACGATCGCCGTCATCTGACGAAAGAACTGGTTGCCGCTCGCCGCCACGATGCGCGTATGCAGCACTTCGTCAGCCGCCTGATATTCCGGCTCGCCGACCTGCAGACGCGACAGCGTGTCGAATGCATCGCGAATCCCGGCGATTTCGTCGGGCGTCGCGCGCGCGGCGGCGAGCGCTGCGGCGCGCGGCTCGATCAGCATGCGGAATTCGATTACATCGCGTAAAAACGTCTGATCCGGCTTGGCGCGAAAACGCCAGCTCACCACGTCCTCGTCGATGAGACGCCAGTCGCTCATCGGACGAATGCGCGTGCCGGTTTTCGGCCGCACGTCCAGCATGTGCCGCGCGAGCAGCATCGAGAGCGCCTCGCGCATGACGGTGCGGCTCACGTCGAACTCCTTCGAGAGGATGTCCTGCGGTGGCAGTATCGCGCCATATTTTTGCTCGACGATCCCTGAGACGAGTCCGTCCATGACCTTCGCCACCAGCGATCGCTCTTTGTTGTCATCCATCTCGCTTCTCCCCTTCTCGCCTGTTCCGTAGCCGTGTGTATGAGCGCATCGCTTTCGCTTCCCGGGCTGCGAAAGGCACGACGGGTTCCCGACAGGTCCATTCGTCGTGCTTGATACGTTGCGTCTTCGTTGCTTCGAATGCCAGTTGGGAATTTCCTGACAGGGTAATCCCTCTGGCTTCGACGTCACTGTTTCGTTTTTTACTTCTTACCGCTTCACGTGCATCTCTTGCGCTCGCGCCGCGCGCGCGCAGGCATTCATCAGGGAAACTGAAGAATGGCTGCGTCGCGTCGCGGCGTGTGCGTTCTTTCGCGGCCTGCTGTTGCCATCGGACCGATCATGCACCCATTTGAGCAAGCATCTCGTAGGCTTTCTGTGCGAACGCGAACGGAAGCCGGCTCGCTTTTGCCTTTTGTATGATCGGATGGTTTGGACGAAAGTACCGTGGCGCGGTGCAAGCGGGGCGATTTGTCAGCCCTATGCTTAAATCGCGCCATCTGTCGTTCGGGGTGTGCGCGCGTCGAGATCGATCTGCCGGCGCTTCAATGCTTCGCGCTCCGTAAGCGCTTGCTGATACACCGCGAGGTACTCGTCGCAGACTCTTTCGACGGAAAGCTGGTGCAGGCCGTGACGCGCGCGCGCCGCCAGTTGCCCACGCGCCTGCCGGTCGAGCAGAAGCCAGCGCAGTTTTGCCGCTGCCTGCCCGATGTCGCCGGCGGGCACGAGCAGACCCGCAGCGCCGTCGTCGAGCATTTCGGGGATACCGCCCACGCGCGTCGCGACGATCGCGCAGCCGGCCTCGCGCGCCTCCGCGATCACGAGCGGACTCGGGTCCTGGCGCGAGAGCAGCGCGAATACATCGGCGCTCGCGAAATACGGCCGCGTATCGGCGACGAAACCCGTGAAGTGCGCGTTCTCCTCGATGCCGAGCTCGGCTGCCAGCGCTTCCATCGATCCGCGATCGGGGCCTTCGCCGACGAGATACAGATGCGGCTCCGCCATGAATTCGCGCTCGCTCGCGGACTGCTCGCGCACCTGCGCGAACGCCTGCAGAAGATCCGCAATCCCTTTCCTGCGATACATCCCCGCCACGCAGACGATATTCGGATGCTTGAGCCGCACCGGCTTCGCGGGCGGCCGCGTGATGAGCCGCGGCGCGCCGACGGCGCCGTTGAGCACGGTCGACAACCGCGCCGGCCCGATGCCGCGCGCCTCCAGATCGAGCGCCAGCGCGCGGCTCACGGCCACCATGCGATCGCCCGCGCGCACCAGCGCCGCGCTTTTCTGCAGTTCGTGATGCACCGTGGTGACGAGCGCGAAGCGCCGCCGCATGCTGCCGAAACGCGAAATGAGCGCGCCGGTCATCATGTGCGCGTGCACGATGTCGGGATCGAAACGATCGATGAGGCGATTGAATCCCGCGATCATCGACGGCACGCGCCACGGTTGCCGCGACTGCTGCAGCGAAACATGCGTGATGCCGTGGCGACGCAAAAGCGGCTCGAAGCCGCCGCCCGACGATGCGACCACGACGTCCTGCCCCATGCGCGCCTGCATGCAGGCGAGATCGACCATCATGTTGACGGTGCCGTTGCCGATCGTCTGCGCGTGATTGGCGAGATGGACTATTCGCATGAGATAGGCTGTTTGTGCGCTCGCCGGCCCATGCCGGCGGCGTCGATCTTATTGTTTCGAGGACGCGTCTCGAAGCGGCCTGCGCCGCGCCGATCGCGTTGTTATCGCGTTGTTATCGCTTTGTTATTGCCTCGATGCCCGGACGGTCCACGCCTTCGATGCTGCTGACTGCCGCGTTGGTTCTTTCGCGGCGCGCGCGGTTGCGGCGCACGCTGCGCGTCTCTGGTGGCGCTTACAGCAACTCGTACGTCGTGGCGTTGTCGCTCGCGGCGAACGGAGCCTTGCTCGCGCTTGATGCTTCGCGCGATTGCCGGCCCTTTCTCGTCAGACCGATGTACGGCATGCCGTGCTCGAGAAACGGCCCTTCGGTCTTGCGAAAGCCGAACGCCTCGTAGAAACCGCGCAGGCTCACCGGCGCGGTCAGCCGCACGCGGCGGCCGGGCCAACGCTCGGCGGTCACCGCGAGCACGCGTTCGATCAGGGCGTGCGCGGTGCCGTCGCCGCGACGCAGCGGGCTCGTCAAGATCTTGTCCACCACGACTTCCGGATCATCCGCGTCGCCCTCGTTGATGCGTGCATAGGCGAGCACGGGCATCGAACGGCTCATGTCCTCGGCGGCGAATACGTGCGTGCCGGTTTCATCGCGACCATCCGGGTCGAGATGGACATGCGACTGTTCGACGACGAACACCGCACTGCGCGCGCGCAAAATCAGATAAAGCTCCCGCGCAGTGAGCTGTTCGAAATCCAGCGTTTTCCAGTTCATCGATTATCTCCATGCTTTACCGGCAATTACCGGCGTTGCGACGATTGAACGTTACGTGCCGACCCGCCTGAATTCAGTGCGCCATCGCACCGACCCATGACGCGCGCGCCTTTCAAATAAGCTCGACCACACGCACAAAGGCGTCCCGGGGAAAAAGACGCCTTTCCGACGATCAATGCGACCGCGCTACAGCCCGGGTTGCGGGCTGCCGCGCGCGCGTCGCATGGCGTCGATAGCACTCGCGTAATACGGCACCTTCATGGGAAAATCACAATGCATACCGCCATCGAACGCGATAGAGACGCACGATTAAAAGCACATTCGCTCCATTGCGCACGCGGTATCGAACGCCGGCCTTTCCGGCCCGAGGTCACGGCATGAGCGCGTTCCATACGAGCGGTGTGACGGATTCAGGAGCAAGTCGTTCCCGCGTCGTGTCACTCGATCCCTTGCGCATGCGTGCGCGGCGGCATCACGCGCACGCGCTGCATCGCGGCGAGCGCATCTGGCGTGAAGCGGTCGCGCCCGTCGATCTGTGGATCGAAATTCTGCACGGCAACGGGCTCGAACCGCGCGCTGCGCTCGCGTTCGCCGTCGCTCAGGACTTCGAAGCCGATCAGTTCACGCTCGGCAAGCTGCCGTTCGAAGACATCGAAAAACTCTACGGCCTGCAAGTGCAGGAGCTTTCCGTGTTCGATTCGCTCGAAGAGCGCGCGCTCGTGCAGACGCGCCGCGCGAATATCGTGCTCGTCGAAGTCGATGCGTTCTATCTGCCGGACACGCGCACGGCTTCGTATCGCCGCGAGCATGCGAAGACGACCATCGGCATCGATGTGATCGATCGCGATGCGCGGCGTCTCGGCTACTTTCATCACACGGGTTATCACCTTCTCGACGGCGAAGACTACGACGGCGTGCTGCGCTCGAATGCGACGCCCGAGCCGGCGCTTTTTCCGCACGTCGAGTTTGTCAAGCGCGTGCGCGAGCCGCTGTCGGGCACGCCGCTCGCGGAAGTATCGGCGGATCTGCTGTGCGCGCATCTGTTGCGGCGTCCGATGCACAATCCGATCACGCGTTGGCGCGCGGCGTTTCCCGAGCATCTCGATACGATGATTGCGCGCGGCGAATCGTATGCGCGTCATTACGCCTTCAACGTGATGAGGCAACTCGGCGCGAACTTCGAATTGCTCGCGCATTATCTGCAGTGGATGCGCGACCAAGGCTTCGACATTCCCGTGCAGACGTATGCGGGCGCGCGCAAGATCGCGAGCGAAACCATGGTGATGCAGTGCCGCCTCGCGCGCGCCCTTTCGCGCGGACGACGAGAGCTGTGCGAGACATCGTTCGACGTGATCGAGGATGCGTACGAACGCGTGATTCCTCCGCTTGCGGATATCGTGTGCTGAACGTTGATGTCGAACCGCGATTCGCACGCGCTTTCATCTCGGCAGCGACTGTTTAAAAAGACACATTTCAACCCTTGTTTCAAGGGTTTTTTCACTCGCTTACGTTCGCGTCTTATGCGGGTTTTTATGACCTCGTGATGTCGCCGCGAGAATTTCTGCGCGCCCGTTTTTCCGCGTTAATGAGTTCCGCATGAGATTGTCCTCGATGAAACATTTCAGGGCATCGCGTGCACGACTGAAATGCGCTGCGCCCGACCATGAATCCGATGAATGACGCGCAAACGTTTCACGGCGGCTAGTCGCGTGCCGAACTCGCGAGAGGGCCGCTACAAGGCCTATGTGGGCTACTCCTCGCCGAAAGCCGCGCTATTGAGGCGCTTATGCGCGAGGAATCGCACACGCAGATTTCACTTCGTGCAACGGGCGCAACGTTTCCGCTTCACGCAACGCCGCGCGGAAGACTTTTCCCGATGCCGGCAAAGCCTTATCCGGCAAGGCTTCGTGGGGAATCAAGCAGCACTCGGATAAACACGCGTTCGCCAGCCCACGGAGCCGATGGAACACGGATGAATCATTTTCCATTGTCCCTACGAAAGAAGGTGGTATGTCGAAGGGATGTCGACCCGTGAGGCCTGTCGCACCGTGGTCAAAAAATCCTCAACCGCCATTCGAGGGGTATGCGCTGATGAAACTCATCGGGGCACGCACGTATTCCTAAGACCACCGATGTTCAAGACTGAAACAAAAACGCAGCGCTGCGCTGCATCACAAAAAGTGCACGAGTTATGAGGCCCCGCCAGCATTGCGATTGCCCGCATTGGCACAGTCCTCGCTAATAGAAGCACGCAACCCAGACCAGTGCGATCAACCAAAAGCAATTCAAGTACGAAACGGGCGGCTACGGGGCTGATGTCATCCTTCCTCGAGGAACCGGCGCAAGCGGCAATCTTCGAAAACGGTCACATCAGTAAATAAAAATTGAAGCGCAACGCGCGAAAGTTACGAGAGAGAACAATCATGCTGACCCTCCAGTCCGACCTGCACGGCAATCATCTGCTTGGCGCGCTTCCTGCGCACGAATGGCAGGCGCTCACGCCGCATCTCGAACTCGTGCAATTGCGCACCGAGCAACTGCTGTGCGACTCCGGCCAACGGATTCACCACGTCTACTTCCCGACGACGGCGATCATCTCGCTGCTGCATACGATGGAAGACGGCGGTTCGGTCGAGATTGCCGCGGTGGGACGCGAAGGCATGACTGGCGTGCCGGTTCTGACCGGCGGCGAAACGATGCCGACCCGCGTGCAGGTGCAATGCCCGGGCTTCGCGTATCGCATGAGCGCGCAAGCGTTGCGCGAGCAGTTCGGCCGCTCGGACTTCCTGCGCCGCCTGATGCTGCTCTATATGCAGGCGCTGCTCACGCAGGTCGCGCAGACGGCGGCATGCAACCGGCATCACTCGCTGAACAAGCAACTTTGCCGCTGGCTGCTGATCGAAATCGATCGCACGGCGTCGAACGAATTGCAGGTCACGCAGCAACTGATCGCGGACATGCTGGGCGTGCGCCGCGAAGGCGTGACCGAAGCGGCGGGCAAGCTTCACGACGCGGGTCTCATTCATCACAGCCGCGGCTGCATCAAGGTCGTGGATCGCGAGGGTCTGGAAGCACGCGCATGCGAGTGCTACGGGCTCGTCAAGCGGGAGTTCGACCGACTACTTCCGCGTCTTCGTGCAACCGAGGCGATATCGGCCTCAAGTGTCTAACGGCTAGGATTAATGCAAGAAAAAAACCTCGATCTGTTCTCATGGCTGGCGCGTGTTCTGGATGTCTGTCTCATCATCGCGGGCGGATTGATCGCGCATGACGTACGCTTTTCGTCGCTGGATTTCGTCAGCGATATCGAAAGGCTTCTGATCGCGTTCAACTCCGCACTCGCCCTCCTGCTCTTCCCTGCTTTCGGCGTGTATGAAACCTGGCGCGGCAAGCCGTTCGCCATGATGCTGGCGCGCGTCACTTTGGCGTGGATGGCGGTCGTCGCGGGCGCCCTGCTGCTCGCCTTCACGCTACATCGCATGGATACGGTGTCGCGACTCTGGTTCGCGTATTCGACGCTCATTTCCGGCGCGCTCATCATCGCTTCGAAGCTGATCGTGTACTCGGCCTTGCGCCTGATGCGCGGCCGCGGCCTGAATCAGCGCACCGTGGCGATCGTCGGCGCGCAGGGTTTCTCGCGGACCTTGCTCGCGCACCTGTGCAGCACGCCCGAACAGGGCTTTACTCCGGTGTGCATTCTCGATACGACCGGCGACGAGGAACTGCACGCGAGCGGCATCAGCGGCATGCCCACGCCGACGACCGCGATCGGCATGGGCGGCAATCGTTTGCCGGTGCTGAACGATTTCGACGAACTCGTCGAAAAGGTGCGCGCCGAGGAAATCAACGAAGTGTGGCTCGCGCTGCCGCTGTCGCAGGAGCACACGATCTACCGCTTCGTGCATGCGCTGCGGCACGATTTCGTGAATCTGCGGCTGATTCCGGACACGCGCAGCATTTCGCTCTTCAATCATTCGATGACGGATGTCGCCGGGCTCGCGACCATCAACCTGACGACGTCTCCGATCAGCACGCTGCAGATGTGGCCGAAGATGCTCTTCGACCGCCTGTTCGCGGCGGCCGCGCTGCTCGCGCTCTCGCCGCTGATGATCGCGATCGCGATCGCCGTGAAGACGACCTCGAAGGGTCCGGTGTTCTTCACGCAGCATCGCAAGGGCGCGGACGGACGGCCGTTTCGCATCTACAAGTTCCGTTCGATGGGCGTGCATCGCGAGCACGGTCAAGTGACGCAGGCGACGCGCAACGATCCGCGCGTGACGAAGGTCGGCGCGTTCCTGCGGCGCACGAGCCTGGACGAGCTGCCGCAGTTCCTGAACGTGCTGTTCGGGCATATGTCGGTGGTCGGTCCGCGCCCGCACGCGATCGAGCACGACGATCTGTACAAGGATCTCGTCTACGGCTACATGTTCCGCTACCGCATCAAGCCCGGCATTACCGGCTGGGCGCAGGTGAACGGCTATCGCGGCGCGACGGTAAAGGTCGAGAAGATGCAAAGCCGCGTGAAGTTCGACCTCTTCTACATTCACAACTGGTCGTTCTGGTTCGACATCAAGATCGTCGCGATGACGATGTTCAAGGGATTCATCGGACGCAACGCGTATTGATCGGCGTAAAAACGCGAAAGGCCCGGCGATTTTCGGATCGCCGGGCCTTTCGCTTGGTGCGCGCGTGACTTACCTGTAGTCGATGCGCTCGACGCCGTTCTCCGTGCCGAGCAGACAGATATTCGCGCCGCGCGCCGCGAACAGACCGACCGTCACGACGCCCGGCCAGGCGTTGATCTGCGCTTCGAGCGCGCGCGGATCGGTGATCGACAGGCCCTTCACGTCGAGGATTTCGTTGCCGTTGTCGGTGATGAACGGCGAGCCGTCCTTCGTCACGCGCACGATCGGCACGCCGCCGAGCGCCGCGAGCTTGCGGCCGATTGCCGTGCGCGCCATCGGCACGACTTCGACGGGCAGCGGGAACGTGCCCATCACCGGGACGCGCTTGCTCGCGTCGGCGATGCACACGAACACGTCCGCCACCGACGCGACGATTTTCTCGCGCGTGAGCGCGCCGCCGCCGCCCTTGATCATCGCGCCGCTCGCGTCGATTTCATCGGCGCCGTCGACGTAAATGGACAGCGTTTCGATGTCGTTCAGATCGAACACCTTGAAACCGTGCGATTCGAGCCGCGCCGTGGTCGCGAGCGAACTCGACACCGCGCCGCGATAACGCGCCTTGGACTTCGCGATGGCGTCGATGAAGCAGTTCGCCGTCGATCCGGTGCCGACGCCGATGATCGCGCCTTCCGGCACGTTCGCGTTCACGTAGTCGGCGGCGGCCTGACCGACCAGTTGCTTGAGTTCGTCTTGAGTCATGGGAGCGGTGCTGCTGTATCGGTGAAAACTGAGATTTTATCGGAGCGCGGGCGACGGCCTCGCGGATCATGCCAACGCGTGCAGGAAGCCGAGCGGATCGTGCGTGCGCGCCACCGACGCGATGAACGCGAACACGACGATCGCCAGCACGCCATAAACGGCGCGCGCGCCCTTCGTGCGGCCGCGCTTGAGCGCGAACGTGCCGAGCACGATATAGACGACGAGCCCCGCGATTTTCGCGCCGAGCCACGCAGCGTTCGCCGAAAAGCCGATGATCGCGACCAGCGCGATGGCGCTCGCGAGCAAAAGCGTATCGACGATATGCGGCAGGATTTTCGTCGCGCGCGCGGCGAGGAGGCGCGAATTCGTCAGCATCCAGATCCAGCGCAGCACGAATCCGGCGATGGAAAGGCCGGCGCAGGTCATGTGGATCGCGCGCAGTGTCGGAAACCAGTCGTTCATTGTGGGAAGTATTTATCGAGCAGGGCCTGGGCGATCGCGTCGCTTTCTGCATCCGCGTTGCCCGCGTAATCCGACGGGCGAAAGTGCATCTGAAACGCGCTGAAGACGCGGCGGGTTTTGGCGTCGAGCACGCCGTCGGTCGCGACTTCGTAGCCGTAGCGGTTCAGCTTTTCCTGCAGCGCGCGCACGTCCGATGGCGCCTTCGGATCGCGGCCCGCGAGATGCGTGGCAACAGCCGCGTCGTCGGGCCATGCGCCCACGCCGGCGTCGTATAGCGCATGCCACGGGAAAAGCGGACCCGGATCGACCTTGCGTTGCGGCGCGATGTCGCTATGGCCGACGACGCGCGTCGGCGGGATGTGGTAGCGCGCGACGATATCGCGGGAGAGCTTGATGAGCGCATCGACTTGCGCGGGCGGATACGGCTGCCATTTTCCATCGCTCAGCGGGCCGATCGGACCGAGATTCACGTTCTCGATGCCGATAGACGACGCGTTCAGCTCCGTCGCGCCCTGCCACGAACTCGCGCCGGCGTGCCAGGCGCGCTTGTCTTCCGGCACCAGTTGATAGACGACCGGCTCGCCTTTCTCGATGCGCGGGGCGTCGGGGACGACGTAGTGCACGCTGACTTCGTCGCCGGTCAGGACGGCGAGCGATCCCGCTTCGTCGATCTCCGTGTAGTGCATCACGAGGAAACGGATGCGGGAATCGGCGTTCTTCGCGTGGTACTGCGTGTCGGCGATGTAGGTGGTGCGGTCTTGCATCGCGGTGCAGGCGGTGAGCAGGCATGCGGAGATTGCTGCGGCAAGACGAATCGCGCGTGTGGTGCTCGTCACGATTGCATTTCTCGAAGCGAATGCACGTGCATCCAGTGGGTGAGAAGCGCGTCGCGGCTCGGCTGGCTTTTGGGATCTTTCGGAAGCCGAAGCCTTTTGCCGGCTAGCGCGGCGTACTCGCTGCCCTTCAGTTCCGGCGAAATCGACACTTCATAGGTCGCAGGGTCAATCGTAATCAGCATGCGGTCGTAAAGCGTGTGCAAGTCCGCACGAAGTAAAAGGCCGTTTCGAACGTCGTTGGTTTCAGTGCCCATGTAGCCGCAGATATGCGCGGCTTCGAGAACCGCTTCGACCGCGCAGTCCGTGAGCGCGCAACGGCGCTCGTAGGCTTTGAGCAGTCCATTGCGAAACGCGGGTTGGCCTTGCCTTACGACGATGGAAACGAGTGTCTTCTTGCGGGCGTCTTCGATGCACGATGGATCGAATGCGCCGCTCGATTCTGCCCGCGCCCGGGCTTCGCATTCCGCTTGCGCGAACGTACTGCTTACTCGCTGCGAAGCGCCCGGATTCGCTCCCGGGCTCGAAACCTGGAATCCCAAGCTTTCGAGCCTGCGCGCGACCGTGAGCGCGCCGCCACTGAAATCTTTCGCACGCAACGGTCCGACGGCGGGAAACTGGTAGCCGCAAGCCGCGCCAGCGACGGCCTTCGAATCGTAGCGTCGCCCATTCAAGACGACAAAATAGTCTCGCGCTTCCCTGAAACCGTATTTATCCAAAAACGCGGATCGGCCGATCCGATCGAATTCTTCCAGCGCGGCATGAACCGCCGAAGGATCACTAAGTCGCTTCAAAGCCATGAATGACGTTGGACCCTGACCCTTACTTCTTCACCGCCCGCTGCCTCACCGCCTCAAACAAACAAACCCCCGACGCCACCGACACATTCAAACTCTCGACCGTCCCCGCCATCGGGATATTCATGATTTCGTCGCACGTCTCGCGGGTCAGGCGACGCATGCCCTCGCCCTCCGCACCGACGACGATCGCCACCGGACCATCCAGCTTGGTCTCGTAAAGCGATGCCGTCGCCTCGCCCGCCGTGCCGATCACCCAGACGCCCGCCTCCTTGAGTTCGCGCAGCGCGCGCGCCAGATTCGTCACGGTGATATACGGCACGCTCTCCGCCGCGCCGCTCGCCACCTTCGCCGCCGTCGCGTTCAGGCCCGCCGAGCGATCGCGCGGCGCGATCACCGCATGCGCGCCGGCCGCATCCGCGACGCGCAGACACGCGCCGAGATTATGCGGATCGGTGACGCCGTCGAGCACCAGCAGCAAAGGCGTGCCCGAAATGCCATCGAGCAGTTCGGCCAGATTCTGCGCGAGCGGCAGATCGTGCGCGCGCGCCACCACGCCCTGATGCTGGACGTTGCCCGACAGCCCCCAGAGACGCGCTTCATCGGCCGCGATCAGCCGCACGCCCGCTTCCTTCGCGGTCCGCAGAAAGTCCTGCATGCGCCGATCCTTGCGCGTGGGGTCGTACAGCACCTCCTCGATCGACGATGCATCCGCGCGCAAACGTGCGGTCACTGCGTGAAATCCGTATAGAACCTTGAGACGTGACATGACTGATCCGAACCTTCGGTGAAAACTTGAAAAGCACGACGCGGTCCGAAGCACGAAGCATCGGACCGCGCGTATTCGATGGCGGCTGTATTGACGCGCCGCCCTAACGTTTCTTGCGCGCCGGCCGTCCCTGCGATGCCGACTTCGACGCCGCTCCGCGCTTCTTCGCCGCGCCGCCGCGCGGACTCGCCGCAAGCGACGCGCCCTTCTTCGTGCCGCCGCGCGCGCGCGTGCTCGGGGCGTCGTCGTCGCCGAACGGACGGATACGCGGTCCCGCGCCGATGCCGGCAGCCGCTGCATCGCTCGCACCGGTCGACGGACGCGGCGGCGGCGGCTTCACCGGCGTATCGCGAACCAGCCGGAAATCGATCTTGCGCGCATCGAGATCGACGCGGCTCACCTGCACGCGCACGCGATCGGACATCCGGTAGCGAATGCCCGTGCGCTCGCCGCGCAGTTCGTTCTTGATCTCGTCGTACTGGAAATAGTCCGAGCCGAGCTCGGTCACATGCACGAGTCCTTCGATGAAGAGCGAATCCAGTTGCACGAAAATGCCGAACGACGTCACGCCGTTCACCATGCCGCCGTATTCCTCGCCGAGCTTGTCGCGCATGAAGTAGCACTTGAGCCACGCTTCGACGTCGCGCGAGGCTTCGTCGGCGCGACGCTCGTTCGACGAGCAATGCAGCCCGAGCTCTTCCCAGATCGCGACGCTGTTGCGAGCGCGGCCACGCGCGGAGTCGTCGGCCTTCTGCAGTTCGCGCGCGGCTTTCGTGAGGCCCGTGCTCAGGAAAACATCGTGGCCGACGTCCGGCAGATACTTCTTGCCCTGCAAGATCGCGTAGATCGCGCGATGCGTGAGCAAGTCGGGATAGCGCCGGATCGGACTCGTGAAGTGCGCGTACGCCTCATAAGCGAGGCCGAAATGGCCGATGTTGTCCGGGCTATAGACGGCCTGCTGCATCGAACGCAGCACCATCGATTGCAGCATCTGCGCGTCGGGCCGGTCGCGAATCTGCGCGATGAGGGCGGCGTAATCGCTCGCGTGCGGCTTGTCGCCGCCGGTGAGCGTCAAGCCGACGCCGCGCAGGAACGCGCGCAGGTTTTCGAGCTTCTCTTCCGTCGGCCCCGCGTGCACGCGATACAAACCGGGATGCTTGTTGCGCTTCAGAAAGTCGGCCGCGCAGACGTTCGCGGCCAGCATGCATTCCTCGATCAGCCGATGCGCGTCGTTGCGATGACGCGGCACGATCTGCTCGATCTTGCCCTGCGAGTTCACGACGATATACGTCTCGGTCGTATCGAAGTCGATGGCGCCGCGCTTCTGGCGCGCGGCATGCAGCGACTTGTAGACGCCGTAGAGGTTCTGCAGCTGCGGCAGGATATCCGCGCGCTTCGCCGCTTCCGGACCCTTCGTGTTGGTGAGCACGGCCGCGACTTCGGTGTATGTCAGGCGCGCCGCCGAGTGCATCACGCCGGGATAAAACTGATACGCCTTGATCTCGCCGCGCGCGGTAATGACCATGTCGCACACGAGCACGCAGCGATCGACATCGGGGTTTAGCGAGCACAGGCCGTTCGACAGCTTCTCCGGCAGCATCGGAATCACGCGGCGCGGGAAATACACCGACGTGCTGCGATCGAGCGCATCGATATCGAGCGCTTCGTTCGGACGCACGTAATGCGATACGTCCGCGATCGCGACCAGCAGACGAAAACCCTGACCACGTCCGACGGCGACCGGCTCGCAATACACGGCGTCGTCGAAATCGCGCGCATCTTCGCCGTCGATGGTGACGAGCGGCACGTCGCGCAGATCGACGCGATGACGGATATCCGCCGCGCGCACTTCGTCGGGCAGCTTGGCGGCGGCGGCGAGCGCGGCGTCGCTGAATTCGTGCGGCACGCCGTACTTGCGCACCGCGATTTCGATTTCCATGCCGGGATCGTCGATATCGCCGATCACTTCGACCACGCGTCCGAGCGGCTGCGAATGGCGGCTCGGGAAATCCGTCAGATCGACGGACACGACCTGCCCGACCTTCGCCTTCTTCGGATTTTGCGTGATGAGGATGTCATGCCCGATGCGCTTGTCTTCGGGCACGAGAATCAGCGCGCCGTTCTCGTTGACGAGGCGCCCGATGACGCGCTTGTTGGCGCGATCCGTGACCTCGACGATGTGCCCTTCCGGCCGTCCGCGCCGGTCATAACCGACGATGCGCGCGAGCACGCGATCGTTGTGCATGACCTTCTGCATTTCGCCATTGGGGAGGAAGAGATCGTCCTGGCCGTCATCGCGGATCAGAAAGCCGAAGCCGTCGCGATGCCCCTGCACGCGCCCCGCAACAAAATTCGACGGATGCGTGAGTTGATAGTGGCCGCGCTTGTCGAGGCGGATTTGCCCGTCGCGTTCCATGGCCGCCAGTCGCTTGAAAAATCCTTCGCGCTCCTGGCGCTTGATCGACAACGCTTCGGCGATGTCGTTCGCGGCATGCGGTGTCTCGCTCGTGCGCAGCACGCCGAGAATTTCTTCGCGGCTCGGAATCGGATACGGATATTTGCTCAAGGGCGTAGTCGTGTTTTTTCTCGTTGGACGGGACTTTTGCGGTGCTTTGCAACCAATAATGCGGTCATCGTTGCGGGTCATTCTAACACCCGTCTTTTAAGCGCCACGGGCGCGAGACGCCGACGCGGCGCGCTTCGCGGCTCGTTACAGGCATCGCATCGAAACGCTTGACAGATGCGTTAGGCTCGCTATAATTGCGTTCTCTGCTGCTTAACAGTCAGTCGAACGATCAGTAAAGCGCAGCAGATTTGAAGTAACACGCACCCTTGCCCAGGTGGCGGAATTGGTAGACGCACTAGGTTCAGGTCCTAGCGGTGGCAACACCGTGGAGGTTCGAGTCCTCTCTTGGGCACCAGATGTTTGAAAAAGCCACCTTCGGGTGGCTTTTTCTTTTTATGCGGAGACCGTGTTTTTGTCGTAGACGAGTCGCATGACTTTTCGATTGACACGGCGCCCGTTCCCGCTAGAATAGCGGGCTTGCTGTACCCCTTGGCCCAGGTGGCGGAATTGGTAGACGCACTAGGTTCAGGTCCTAGCGGTGGCAACACCGTGGAGGTTCGAGTCCTCTCCTGGGCACCAAGGTCCCTCTTTCGCGAGACGCTCGTTCGAGCGCATCGCACGCAAAAACCCCGCGCATCGTCGCGGGGTTTTTTGTTTTCCGCCTTCGCTTTCCGCCTTCACTTTCCGTTCGCAATTCCGTTTCCGATTCGGTCCGCGGATGTCGAATTGAAATCGAAACGAATCTGCGTTCGCCGATTCACCTTCGTGCGGACGCGGCGGCGCGCCAGTCCCCGCGGCGCTGGTTTTCTTCAGCCGCAAGTGCAGCAGCATCGATGCCCCGCTCCGCGCGCAAGCCGACGCGACGGACAACTGCGCTTCTCCGCCACCCGGCTCGCGTCCGACGCGCCTCGCTTATCGCGCTTCGTCGCCCCGAAAGGCAAGCATCCGCAGCAGCGAATTCGTGTTCTGCGGGCGCAATGCGACGAGGCCGTGCAGTTCCCTGCGATAGCGATAAGCCGTCGTCACCGACAAGTTGACCTCGCGCGAAACCTCGACGACCGGCGCGCCATCGTGCAGCAATGCCAGCGCCTGGAATTTCCTCTTGAAGTCGACGCGTCCTCGGACGCCGCCGCCCGGCGACGCCTCGACGACCCGAAACTCCTTGCGCAATTTCCTGGGCGCCGAGCAGTCCAGCGATATGGACCGATAGCTATAGCCGTCCGTGCCGTTGCTGAAGAGATAGAGCTTGCTGTCGAAAACGTAGCTCCGATCGATCGGCGCGGTCTCTCTGTACAGCGAGTTTATTTTTAGCTCGACTCGGTAAACACATTTATTTAGGAACACTTACTCTCCTGTTGCCGATTGTTAACGGCAGGTGATTGCTGCCTACAGGAGACGACTGTAGTTTGCGATCGTCGTGCGCGGGTCTGCAAACCCGATCACGGCATTCCTACGCGTCCTGGCTTCGCCTGAGCGGAGTCAGGACCGATACTCGCTCGCACCCCTCGACCAGGGCAATCGCGGTGCGAGTTCTCGATATTTTTAGCTCGTTTCACCGCCATCCCCACCAGATGTTTCCGAATTGGCGCTGCCGACGTTCCCACGAGCTAGACATCTCCGTTTCCCTCGAACGGCAGCGGGGGAATCAGTTGCAATCGGCTACCGCAATCGATGACGCCGACGGCAAAATGCCAGACAACGAGCAATAGATTCATCATCGCTTCGGACAGGCCGAGTTCGCGCCTGATAGCCTGAATCGGCACGTCCCGCTGCAGAAAAACGAAGGCCAGATACGTGGCAAGCAGTGTCGGCTCACCTCGACTATTCCGATACACGCCATCTCCCTTTCGCATGGTCGACTTCCGCACGTTATTGAGCAGTTCCAGATCCAGCGGCACACGCAGATAACTGACCTCTCCACTGCAACGGGTCAGCAAATACAGCACATCCCCCGTAAGCAGCATCCAGTCAGAAACACCGATGTCATCAGGAACGGCGCCCATGCTTAGCCTGACTAAGTGATCTCTCGTCTCCATTTCCAAATATGCTCCTATGGCCACCGTACGCGTGGCAGGTGGTCACACTAGAAGCCCTCCGATGTGACCTGCTGTGGCGCATCCCGCGAAGAACGACCCACAGCCCCTTTGACGCCCCGCGTACTGCGGGGTGTCAAGAATCCAATCGCTTTAATTTTGTTTAGTAAATCGAACTAATCATTCGATTTTGTCGGTGCTAATGCGAAACAAAAGCATAACGCCCGAATCTCGAATCCTTGAAGTGGACACATCCTAAAGAATGAGACTTCCGAATTAGAGTTCTAATCGGTCGTTATGCTCTTGTTTATTCTGTGGCATGGTGTGTGCTCCGAGTGTTGAAATACCGGAGATTCGTGATGCCTGCCCTGTATGTCATCGCTTTCCTCCTGCTCGCCGGCACGCTCGCCTTCCTGCAAGCGCCGGCGCTCGCATGGCTCGCCGGGTTCGCGGTCTGGGTCGCCGCCGGCGCGCTGACCGGTTTGACGGTCCCGCTCGGCGCGACGCTGCTCGCGATCGTCTTCGTGCTTCCGGCGCTCGCGCTCACGCTGACACCGATGCGTCGCGCGCTCGTCAGCCGCCGTGTAATCGCCGTGTTTCGCAAGATCCTGCCGGAGATGTCGTCGACGGAGCGTGACGCCATCGAAGCCGGCACGGTCTGGTGGGACGCCGAGCTTTTCTCGGGCCGCCCGCGATGGGACCGCCTGCTCGCACACGGCACGCCGAAGCTCACGCAGGAAGAGCAAAGCTTCATCGACAACGAATGCGCGCGTCTGTGCGACCTGTCGAACGACTGGGATACGACCGCCATCTGGCAAGACTTGTCGCCAGAAGCGTGGGCTTACCTCAAGGAACAGGGCTTTCTGGGCATGATCATTCCGAAGCGCTATGGCGGAAAGGCTTTCTCCGCGTACGCGCACTCGCAGGTCATCATGAAGCTCGCGACGCATTCGTCGGCGGCGGCCGTATCGGTGATGGTGCCCAATTCGCTCGGTCCCGCCGAGCTGCTTCTGCACTACGGCACCGAGGAACAAAAAGATCACTATCTGCCGCGGCTCGCGCGCGGCGATGAAATTCCGTGCTTCGCGCTGACCAGCCCATACGCCGGATCGGATGCCGCGGCGATCCCGGATATCGGCATCGTGTGTCGCGGCGTGCATGAGGGCCGCGAGACGCTCGGATTTCGCGTCACGTGGGAAAAGCGCTACATCACGCTCGGTCCGATCGCGACCGTGCTCGGCCTCGCCTTTCGCGCGCTCGATCCCGATCACCTGCTCGGCGACGACGACGCGCCCGGCATCACCTGCGCGCTCATTCCGACGAACCATCCCGGCGTGAACATCGGACGGCGGCACTGGCCGCTCAACGCCGTGTTCCAGAACGGCCCGAACTGGGGTAAGGACGTGTTCGTCCCGATGGACTGGGTCATCGGCGGACGCGCGCAAGTGGGTAACGGCTGGCGCATGCTGATGGAATGCCTCGCCGCCGGCCGCGCGATCTCGCTGCCTTCGTCGAACGTCGGCATGGCGAAGCTCGCGGTGCGCGGCACCGGCGCGTATGCCGCCGCGCGCCGTCAGTTCCGCACGCCGATCGGCCGCTTCGAAGGCATACAGGAAGCGCTCGGGCGCATGGGCGGCAATCTCTATGTGATGGACGCGGCGCGGCGTCTTTCCGCGCAGGCCGTCGATCTCGGCGAGAAGCCGTCCGTCATCTCGGCGATCGCGAAGTATCACATCACCGAACGCGCGCGCAAGGTCATCAACGACGGCATGGATGTCGTCGCGGGCAAGGGCATCTGCATGGGACCGTCGAATTTTCTGGCGCGGGCGTATCAGCAGATGCCGATCTCGATCACCGTCGAAGGCGCGAATATCCTGACGCGCTGTCTCATCATCTTCGGACAGGGCGCGATCCGGTGTCACCCCTACGTGCTGAAGGAAATGGCCGCGACGCGCGACAACGATCTGCGCGCGTTCGACGCCGCGTTCTTCGGACACGCGGCGTTTCTGGCATCGAACGCGATGCGCGCCTTCGTGTACGCATGCGGCGGCGGCGTGTTCGTCGCGAAGCCCGCGCGCGCCGATGCGCGTCTCGTGCCGTACTATCGCGCGGCCACGCGTCTGTCGAGCGCGTTCGCGTTGTTCGCCGATGTGTCGATGCTCACGCTCGGCGGCGAGCTGAAACGCCGCGAACGTCTTTCGGCGCGTCTCGGCGACATCCTCTCGCAGTTGTATCTGCTCTCCGCGACGCTCAAGCGTTTCGAAGACGATGGCCGCCCTGAAAGCGATCTGCCGCTCGTGCGCTGGGGCGCCGAAGACGCGCTTTATCAGGCGCGCGCCGCGTTCGAGGGTTTGCTCGCGAACTATCCGAACCGCGCGGCGGCGGCGTTTCTGCGCATCGTCGCGTTCCCGTTCGGCTTGCCGCACGCCCCTAGCGTCGATGCGCTCGGCAACGACGTCGCGATGCTGATGCAAGCACCCGGCGACGCGCGCGAGCGCCTCGTCGCAGGCTCGCACGTTTCGGCGCTCGAAGACGATCCGATCGCGCGCGGCGAAAAGCTGCTCGCGCTCACGCCTGCCGTCGCGGCGCTAGAGGCGCGTCTGCGCGACGCCGTCAAGGCGGGCGCCGCCGCCCCGCTGCCGCAAAGCCCGCACGACATCGAAGCCTGGTCGCAGACGGCGGCGGCGCGCGGTCTCATCGACGAAAACGAACGCGCGCTGCTCGCCGAATGGGCCGCTCATGCGAAGGAAGCGGTGAAAGTCGATGATTTTTCCGCAGACTTCGGTATCCTCGAAGCATTGCAAAAGCGCAGCGCGGCGCTCGAGCGGCACTTGCCCGAAGCCATTGCCTGAAGCATTCAGGACCAAAGGCACCGCCCCGCGCGCCCGACGACCGATCGACAATCGATGAAAGACCGCTATCTCGACTTCGTCAATTCGCCCTTCGGCACGAGCATTGCACGCTCGCTCGGCCTTCCGCGTCCCGAGGTTTTGCGCCGCCATCGCGCGGATCAGGCCGAATTCGGCGGCATGGCCGCCATCGGCGCGGGGCCGTCGCCCGCGCTCTTCGACGATCTGATGGCCGTGCTGTCGGCGATCGGCATGACGGGCATCGCGCACGAAAGCGCGTCCGGCTGGCTGCCGGTCGCCGCGCGGCACGGCGCGATGAGCGGCCGCTTCGAGCCGCGCTCGCGCGACGCTTCCGCGTCCGACCGCGTCGAGGCGCTGATTTTCGATGCGACCGGCATCGGCGAAAGCGCGCAACTCCATTCGCTCTACGCGTTCTTCCACGATGCGCTGCGTTCGCTCGCGAAGAACGGGCGCATCGTCGTGCTCGGGCGTCCGCCCGCCACGCGCTCGAGCGTCCGCGCCGCGACCGCGCAGCATGCGCTCGAAGGCATGGTCCGCTCGCTCGGCAAGGAAGCGCGCAACGGCATTACGTCGAATCTGCTGCGCGCAGCCGATGGCGCGGATGTCGAGTCGGCGCTGCGCTTTTTCCTTTCGCCACGCTCGGCCTATGTCTCGGGCCAAGTCGTGACCATCGATGCGCCCGCCGACGCGCCGCCAAGCTGGGCCAAGCCGCTCGCCGGCAAACGCGCGCTCGTGACGGGCGCGGCGCGCGGCATCGGCGCGTCGATCGCGGCGGTGCTGGCCGAGCACGGCGCGATCGTCACCGGGCTCGATATCGACGCCGCCCGCGATGCGCTCGATCAGACCATGCTCGCGATCGAAGACGCGTCGCCGTCATCGGGCGCGCACGCGGCGCTCGTCGCGGATATCGCCGCGCCCGAAGCGCCCGCCGAAATCGCGGCGGCGCTGGCTGCGTCGGGCGGCATCGATATCGTCGTGCATAACGCGGGCATCACGCGCGACAAGACCATCGCGCGCATGACAGCCGACATGTGGGACAGCGTCATCGACATCAATCTGCTCGCGCAGGAACGCATCGACGACGTGCTGCTCGCGCAGAACGTGTTGCGCGCGGGCGGGCGCATCGTCGCGGTGTCGTCGATCAGCGGCATCGCGGGCAATCGCGGGCAGACCAATTACGCGACGTCGAAAGCCGGCGTGATCGGCCGCGTGCACGCGATGGCGCCGTTGCTGCGCGAGCGCGGCATCACGATCAACGCGGTCGCGCCGGGCTTCATCGAAACGCATATGACCGCGCGTATGCCCTTCGGCGTGCGCGAGGCCGGCAGACGCCTCAATTCGATGGGACAAGGCGGCTTGCCCGTCGATGTCGCCGAGACCGTCGCGTGGCTCGCGAGTCCGGGCAGCGCGGGCATCACGGGCAACGTGGTGCGCGTGTGCGGCCAGAGCCTGATCGGCGCGTGAGGAGGCAGAACGCGATGCACGCACCGACCATGCCGCGCGCCCGCACCGTCGTCGTCGAAACGCTGCCGCCGCCCGCGAAGCTCTACGGCCGCGCGCTGCCCGCGCTTTTCCGGCGCGCGCGTGCGCCGGAGCTGCCCGCGTTGCGGCTCGTGCGCCCGAATGTGAGGATCGACGCCGAACAGGTCGGCCGATACGCGCGCGTGTGCGGCTTCATTCCCGAGCACGGCGTGCCGCTCACGTTTCCGCACGTTCTCGCTTTTCCCTTGCATCTGATGATGCTCACCGATCCGTCGTTTCCATGGTCCGCGCTCGGCGTCGTGCATCTGTCGAACAGCGTGCGGCTGCGGCGTCCGCTCGCGGCCGGTCAGGCGTTGCGCATCGAAGTGGAATGCGGGCCGCTCGTGCCGCATCAGAAGGGCCAGGCGTTCACGCTGCATACGCGCATCTATCGGCGCGGCGAGGCGGTGTGGGACGGCGACAGCGTGTATCTGAAGCGCGGCGCGCGCAGCGAGCGCGCGGCGCCGTCGATCGAGATCGCCGATGCCGCCGATGCCGCCGACGTACGCGTGCCGCTGCTCGCGCGCGAAGCGCGCTGGCAGCTTCCGCCGCAACTCGGACGCGACTACGCGAAGGCGTCGGGCGACTTCAATCCGATCCATCTGCACATGCTGAGCGCGAAAGCGTTCGGTTTTCCACGCGCCATCGCGCATGGCATGTGGACGCTCGCGCGCACGCTCGCCGCGTTGCATCCGGTCAAGGCGCTGGCTTCCGGTTACGCGCACGGCGATTTCAAGACGCCGCTATACATTCCCGGCGATGCGACGCTGTGGACCGCCGCGCCCTCGCCCGTCGCGCGCGATTTCGAAGTGCGCGATCTCGCCGGCGACCGGCCGCATCTGCGTGGCCATTTCGAATGGGAGCTGCCATGAGCGAAGCGCGTCGTGTCGCGGTAATCGGCAGCAATCGCATTCCGTTCGCGCGCTCGAACACGGCGTACGCGAGCGCGTCGAATCAGGACATGCTGAGCTTCACGCTGCAAGGACTCGTCGATCGCTTCGACCTGCACGGCATGCGCCTCGGCGAAGTGGCGGCGGGCGCGGTCGTCAAGCATTCGCGCGATTTCAATCTGACGCGCGAAGCCGCATTGTCGACGACGCTCGCGAAGGAAACGCCCGCCTACGACGTGCAGCAAGCCTGCGGCACCGGCCTTGAAACGGCGATTCTGGTCGCGAACAAGATCGCGCTCGGACAGATCGACGTGGGCATCGCGGGCGGCGTCGATACGGCGTCGGACGCGCCCATCGCGGTGAACGAGCGCATGCGCAGAATCCTGCTCGAAGCGAATCGCTCGCGCTCGGCGGGACAGCGCGTGGGCGCGCTCGCTAAACTGCGGCCCGGCATGTTCTTCAGGCCGCTCCTGCCGCGCAATGCGGAACCGCGCACGGGCCTTTCGATGGGCGAGCACTGCGAACTGATGGCCAAGCGCTGGAAGATTTCGCGCGAGGCGCAGGATGCGCTCGCGCAGGAGAGTCATCGCAAGCTCGCGGCGGCGTACGGGCGCGGCTTTTTCAACGATCTGATGACGCCGTACAAAGGCCTCGCGCGCGACAACACGCTGCGGCCCGACGTATCGCTCGATCAGTTGTCGGCGCTCAAGCCCGTCTTCGATCGCGACGCGGGCACGCTCACCGCGGGCAACTCGACGCCGCTCACCGACGGCGCATCGGCGGTGCTGCTCGCGTCCGAGCAATGGGCCGCCGAGCGTGGCTTGCCGGTGCAGGCGTTCTTGACGTTTTCCGCGACCGCCGCCGTCGATTTCTTCGACAAGCGCGAAGGCCTCCTGATGGCGCCCGTCTACGCGGTCCCGCCGATGCTCGCGCGCGCCGGAATCGCATTGCAGGACTTCGATTTCTACGAGATCCACGAAGCATTCGCGGCGCAGGTGCTGTGCACGCTCGCCGCGTGGGAAGACGACGAATACTGCCGCACCGCGCTCGGACTCGACGCGCCGCCCGGTTCGATCGACCGCGCGCGTCTGAACGTGAACGGCAGCTCGCTCGCGACGGGGCATCCGTTCGCGGCGACGGGCGGGCGCATTATCGGCACGCTGGCGAAGATGCTCGCGAACGCGCCCGCGCGCAGCGACGGCAAGCCGTTGCGCGGACTGATCTCGATCTGCGCGGCGGGCGGACAAGGCGTCGTCGCGATACTGGAGCGGTAGCCGGAAATATCGGCCAAAAAAATACAAGCCGACGGAGACACCACATGAGCCCGGGACAGGCAGCGCCGCGCGGGACTTCCGAGCCGCACGCGACGGACGGCATCTGGTACGCGTCGTATCCGCCGGATGTCGCGCATGAGATCGATCCTTCGCGCTATCGCTCGCTCGCGCATTTCTTCGACGAATGCGTCGCGCGTTTTGCCGATCATGTCGCGTTCGTGAGCCTCGGCTCGGAACTGAAGTTCGCGACGCTCGGCGAGAAGGCGCATACGTTCGCGGCGTATCTGCAGGGCATCGGCGTGAAGCCCGGCGATCGCGTCGCGCTGATGATGCCGAACACGCTCGTCTATCCGGTGACGCTCTTCGGCACGCTGCTCGCGGGCGCGATCGTCGTCAACGTGAATCCGCTCTATACGGTGCGCGAGCTCGGCCTTCAGTTGAAGGACAGCGGCGCGCAGACGATCGTCGTATTCGAGAACTTCGCCAAGACCGTGCAGGACGCGCGGCCGGGATCGCGCGTAAGGAACATCGTCGTGACCGGGCTCGGCGATCTGCTCGGCAGCGGTCTCAACGTGAAAGGCCGCGCGATCGATCTGATCCTGCGCTATGTGAAAAAGCAGGTGCCCGCCTACGCGCTGCCCGATGCCGTGCGCCTGCCGCAAGCGCTCGCGCTCGGCGCGCGGCGCAAGTTCGAGCCGGTGCGCGTCGGTCACGGCGATATCGCGTTCATTCAGTACACCGGCGGCACCACAGGCATCGCCAAGGGCGCGATGCTCACGCATCGCAACGTGATCGCCAATCTGATGCAGGCGCTTGCATGGGCGGGCGCGCGGCTCGTCGAGGGCGAAGAGACCGTCGTCACGCCGTTGCCGCTGTATCACATCTATTCGCTCACGGTGAATGCGCTCGCGTTTCTTGCGATCGGCGCGCGCAACGTGCTGATCGTCAATCCGCGCGATATCGGCAGCCTCGTGCGCGCGCTGCGTCACGAGAATTTCACGGCGATCACCGCGCTCAACACGCTTTACAGCGCGCTGATGGACAACGAAGCCTTCCGTCAGCGCGACTTCTCGTCGCTCAAGCTCGCGATGGCGGGCGGCATGGCGACCCAGCGGGTGATCGCCGAGCGCTTCAGGGCGCTGACGGGCAAAACGCTCGTCGAAGGTTACGGCCTGACCGAGTGTTCGCCGCTCGTCGCCGCGACGCCGCTCGATACGCACGGCGACAGCGCTTTCGATGGAACCATCGGCGTGCCGGTGCCGTCCACGCTCGTGCGCCTGCGCCGCGAAGAGGGCGCGTGGGCGAACGTCGGCGAACCGGGCGAGCTTTGCGTCCAGGGTCCGCAAGTGATGAAGGGCTACTGGAACCGTCCGGAAGACACGGCGAAAGCCATCGACGCGAACGGCTGGCTCGCGACCGGGGACATCGGCGTGATGGATGCGCGCGGCATCATCCGGCTCATCGACCGCAAGAAGGACATGATGATCGTGTCGGGCTTCAACGTGTATCCGAACGAAATCGAGGACGTGCTCGCGGCGCATCCGAAAGTGCGCGCGGTCGCGGCCGTCGGCGTGCCCGATCCGGTGACGGGCGAGCGCGTGAAGGCATTCGTCGTGCGTCGCGACGACACGCTCACGGTGGAAGAACTGCTGAAGTTCGCGCGTTTACACCTGACCGGCTACAAGGTGCCTGCTTATGTCGAGTTCCGCGACGCGCTGCCGCTCACGCCGATCGGCAAGGTGCTCAGGCGCGAACTGCGCGACGCCGGATCCACATCGCAGGGCTAGCCCTCACGGAGATACCCATGCCGCGCTCGGCTTCCGGCTTCCGGTTCGCTTGTGCGAGCCTGTTGTGTCTCGCGCTCGCGTCTTTCGCGGCACGCGCCGATCCATCCGATGACGTTGCGCGCATCGGCGATCTCGGCGTCGAGCAGCAGGTGCAATGGCTGTCGCGATCGGCGGGAAGCGGCGCGCTCGCCAGTCTCGACGATGCGCAACTCGTCGCCCTCTTCCGCTCGCTCGACGCGCGCACGCTGCCGCGCTATCTGCAAGACGGCTTACGCGATTTCGATTCGTGCGAGTTCACGATGCGCCGCCGCGAGCGCATCAAAGGCAAATGGCCGAAGCGCGCGGATCACATGCTCGTGCGCGTCACGCGCGAGCCGCTGCGCATCTACGCGAAATGGCTGCCGGATGGCGGGCACGCGGGCCAGGAAGTCATCTACGACGATTCGAAGCGTTCCGATCAGCTTTACGGTCATCTCGGCGGCTTTCTGGGCGTCGTGCCGATGTGGGCATCGGTGAACGGCGCGCTCGCCCGCGCGCAGTCGAATCATTCGATCCGCGAGCTCGGCATCGACGCGATCACGCAACGCTTCATCGACGAAGGGCGCAAGTTCGCCGAAGCGGGCATCACGAAACCAACGAACATCGAAGTGAAGAACGTCGACGGACTGCGCGTGATCGCGCTCACCTACGAAACGGTCGAAGGCCAACCCACCTTCTATGCGAAAAAGGAAGTGCTCGGACTCGACCTCGAACGGCCGCTTTTCCGCACGCTGGAGTCCTACGACAACGACGGCGAGATTTTCGAAAGCGTCGTGTTCGAGCGCATCGAGACGAAACCCTTCGACGACCTGACGTTCGACCCGAAAAATCCCGACTATCGCTTCTGATTTCCTTCTGATTTGAAGCGCGCGCTGACTTCGTGACATCCCGTGTAACAACTCGTCGCACCGGGCGGCGCGCGTTTTAAGTTTCGCCTAAGAGTCGGCCGATAACCTGCCCGCACTCCATCGACATCAAGGTCCGCGCGAAGCGTCAAGCCGAAAGCGCCGCACATCGTCATGCAAACCTGAGGACATCGTTCATGAACCTCCGCCGTCCGGCTTCCGCACCCGTGCGAGCCATCAAAAAGCTTCTGAGCCATCACGAAATCGCCACGCTGCTCCTGCTGATGCACGCGCCGATCGATGTGATGGCCGCCACGCCCGATGTCGCCTCGCTGCAGGAATACGGCTATGTCGAGATCGTGTCGCCGGACGCCGGCACCCCGAAAGTGCGCCTGACCGAAGACGGCAACGCCGTGCTGCGCGGGCTCGGCGTCAAGTAAGGCTTCATTTCGATACGGGCCGCGGACGCCCGGGAACGCGAACTCTGTAATAATCGGTCGATACTTTTTCATCACCGACCAAGGAGTGATTCGCGATGTCCGCCCTCTCACCCATCGTGCAGCGTGTGCTCATCACCAACGACGACGGCATCGACGCGCCCGGCCTCGCCGTGCTCGAAGCGGTCGCCGCCGAACTCGCGCACGAAGTTTGGGTCATCGCGCCCGAGCACGATCAGAGCGGCACTTCGCATTCCATCAGCCTGCATTCGCCGCTGCGCATCTCGCGTCAGGGCGAACGGCGCTTCGGCGTACAGGGCACGCCAGGCGACTGCGTCGTGATGGGCGTGCGCCACATCATGAAAGACGCGCCGCCCACACTTGTCCTGTCCGGCATCAACCGCGGGGCGAATCTCGGCGTCGAAACGATGTTCTCCGGCACCGTCGGCGCGGCGATGACGGGCCTCTTGCTCGGCTTGCCGTCGATCGCGCTCAGTCAGGCTTTCACGGACCGCGAGAACGTGCGCTGGGACACGGCGCGCGCGCTGGCGCCGGGCGTGATCCGCCAATTGCTCTCGATTTCCCACGAGGCGCCGACGTGCCTGAACGTCAACTTCCCCGATTGCGACGCGTCTGCCGCGGGTCCGCTCACCGTGACGCGGCAAGGCATCGGGCTCGTGGAAGGCATCGACGTGTTGCCGCTCGTCGATCCGCGCGGCATCGACTATCACTGGCTGCGCTTTCAGCGTGGCCCGCGCCCGAATTCGCCCGATAGCGAAACGGCGGTGGTGGCGGCAGGCAGCGTGTCGGTCACGCCGCTCCATTTCGATCGCACCGACGAGCGCACGTTCGCCACGCTCGAAGCGGGTCTTGAACGCGCCGTCTGAGTTTTCGGTCCGCGCGCGTCTAGAACGATTCTTCTCAGACGGGAACGGTCGCTTTCTCGTATGCTCGGCCGTTCACGACAAGGAGACGACATGACCCGTTTCATCGGCTCGCGCGGTGCACGCGTGACGCTCGGCGCGCTGTGCGCCACTTTCGCCGCGAGCGTTTTCGCGCAGGCGACGCCCGTCGGCACCTGGCAGACCATCGACGATCAGACCGGCAAAGCGAAAGCGATCATCCAGATCGCCGACGACGGCAACGGGCAGTTGTCGGGCAAGGTCGTGCGTGGCATCGGCGAATTCGATCATCCGGAACGGCGCTGCACGGCCTGCACGGACGAACGCAAGGATCAGTTGATCAAGGGCATGACGATCATCACCGGCATGCGTCAGGACGGCGACGAGTGGCAAGGCGGCCAGATTCTCGACCCGGACAGCGGCAAGCTCTACAAGTGCAAGATGAAACTCGAAGACGGTGGCAAGAAGCTCGTCGTGCGCGGGTATATCGGCGTTTCGCTGCTGGGGCGCTCGCAAACCTGGGTGCGCCAGCAATAGCTTTATATAAAGACAAAGCCGGTCGAAGACGTCGATCTTCGCCCGGCTTTGCTCATCTCGCGAGCACGCTTCGAGCAATCATGCGGCGTGACGATGTTGCGCCTCTTCCGCTTGTGCTTCGGCGGGCAGGTTCGGCTCTTCCGGCTTGAATTCCCCCGGCACACGCATGCGCGATGTCATCAACGCATAGAGCGATTCGCCGGCCGGCCCGAACAACTGCGTCATGACGCGCAGCAGGACGCCCGATTCGTGCCACGCCTTGAAGCGCCGATGGCACGTCTGATACGACGGATATTTGCGCGGCAGCGTGGACCATGACGCCCCGCTGTACATGACCCAGAGCACACCGTTGAGCACGGCGCGGGTATTGGCGAGCGGCCGGCCCCGCAACTCCGAACGCGGACGCAGTTCGGGAAGCAGCGGTGCAACCATCTGCCATTCTTCGTCGGACATGTCGCGATAGGGCTTCACGGTAGTTTCTCCAATTTACTGACTGATAACCGGTATCGACGATACCGAGTACCCGAAAGCCAGCAAATCGGAGTGGTCCGAATCTTGAAATTGCTCGCAAAACCTTATGCCGATTGGCCTACCGCAGATTTTTGATACTCGTATTAGGTCAGCGAAATATCGGTGACGCGGCGCGGCGCCTCCAGATATTCCTTCGACTGCATCTCGACGATACGCGACACCGTGCGCGTGAACTCGTTGGCCATCGGCCCTTCGACGTACAGTTCTTCCGCGGGCACGGCCGCCGACATCAGCAGCTTGACCTTGTGGTCGTAGAACACGTCGATGAGCCAGGTGAAGCGGCGCGCTTCCGATGCCATGCGCGGCGTCATTTGCGGCACGTCCGACAAGATGACCGCGTGAAAGCGGTTCGCCAGTTCGAGATAGTCGTTCTGCGAGCGCGGGCCGCCGCATAGCGTCGCAAAGTCGAACCAAACGACACCGTCGGCTTTGCGCAATGCCTTGATCTCGCGCTTCTCGATGTGCAGGATCGGGCTTTCGTCGGGCACGGCCGCGAGTTTCGCGAAATCCGCACGCAACGCCTCGCTCGCCGACGCACCAAGCGGCGTGTGATACGCCTTCACCGTCGAGAGCGTTTGCCTGCGGTAATCGGTGCCGGCATCGACGTTGAGCACGTCGAGATGCTCTTTGATGAGCTCGATCGCGGGCAGAAGACGATCGCGATGCAGCCCTTCCGGATACAGCGTGTCGGGCTGGTAATTGGACGTCATCACGAACTGCACGCCGGCCTTGAAAAGACGGTCGAGCAGGCGATACAGGATCATCGCGTCGGCGATATCGGAGACGTGAAACTCGTCGAAACAGATCAGCCGATAACGCTTCGCGATGCGTTTGGCGAGTTCGTCCAGCGGATCCGACTGCCCTTTCAGCTCCTCCAGCTCGCGATGCACCTCGCGCATGAATTCGTGAAAATGCAGACGCGTCTTGCGCTGCACCGGCACGACCGCATAGAAGCTGTCCATCAGGAAGCTCTTGCCGCGCCCGACGCCGCCCCACATGTAGACGCCGCGCGGCAACTCGGGACGCACGAGAAACTTCTTGAGCGCGTTCGAGCGGCGCGCCTTGTACGCGACCCACTCTTCATAGCACTGTTGAAGACGCGCGACCGCCGCGAGCTGCGCCTCGTCCGATTGATAACCCCGCGTGCGCAGTTCGTTTTCGTAGTATTCGGTGACGTTCATCTTCGGCCGTTCGATGTGACAAAGGCGAGCGGATCAACCCGCTCGCCTTTGTTGTGCTGCCTTACTGCCAAGGCAAACGGTATTACATGTTCAACGCGCGCTTGTCGACGGCGAGCGCCGCTTCGCGCATCACTTCAGACAGCGACGGATGCGGATGGCAGATGCGGCCGATATCTTCCGACGCCGCCTTGAACTCCATCGCCACGACCGCTTCCGCGATCAGATCCGACGCGTCCGCAGCAATGACGTGCACGCCGAGGATTTCGTCGGTCTTCGCGTCCGCGATCATCTTGACGAAGCCTTCGGCACGGCCGATGCCGAGCGCGCGGCCGTTAGCCATCATCGGGAACTGGCCGGTCTTGATCTCGCGGCCTTCGGCCTTGAGCTGCTGCTCGGTCTTGCCGACCCACGCGATTTCCGGTTCCGTGTAGATGACCCACGGCACGCAGTTGTAATCGATGTGCGGCTTCTGACCGTCGATGATCTCCGCCACCGCCACGCCTTCGTCTTCCGCCTTGTGCGCGAGCATCGGGCCGCGCACCACGTCGCCGATCGCGTACACGCCCGGCACGCTCGTCGCGCAATGATCGTCCACGTCGATGAAACCGCGCTCGTTCGCCTTCAGGCCGATGCTTTCCAGACCGAGGTTATCGGTGTTCGGCACGCGGCCGATCGACACGATCAAACGATCCGCTTCCAGCGTCTGCGCGTTGCCTGCGTTGTCCGTGTAAGCGATCGAAACGCCGTTGGCGCTCGTCTTCACTTCGCCGATCTTGACGCCGAGGTGAATGTCGAGACCCTGCTTCTTGAACTGCTTCGCGGCTTCCTTCGCGAGCGACTCGTCCGCCGCGCCGAGGAATTGCGGCAGCGCTTCGAGCACGGTCACTTCCGCGCCGAGACGACGCCACACCGAGCCGAGCTCCAGACCGACCACGCCCGCGCCGATCACGGCGAGCTTCTTCGGCACGGAATCGAACGACAGCGCGCCTTCGTTGTCGGCGATCAGCTTGTTGTCGACCGGAATGTTCGGCAGATGGCGCGCCTTCGAACCCGTCGCGATGATCACGTTCTTCGCCGTGACGACTTCCGTCTCGCCTTCGCCCGACACTTCGATCTGCACGCCGGCCGCGTTCTTCCCGGTGAACTTGCCATGACCCTTGAGCCACGTGATCTTGTTCTTGCGGAACAGGAACTCGATGCCCTTCGTCATCTTTTCGACGATGCCGTCTTTGCGCGCGAGCATCTTCGACACATCGAGCTTCACGTCCGACACGCTGATACCGTGATCGGCCAGATGCTTCGACGCATTCTCGAATTCTTCCGACGACGCCAGCAGCGCCTTCGACGGAATGCAGCCTACATTCAGGCACGTGCCGCCGAGCTTCAATGCGCCTGCCGGGTTCTTCCACTTCTCGATACACGCAACCGACTTGCCGAGCTGCGCTGCGCGAATCGCCGCGATATAGCCGCCAGGGCCCGCGCCGATCACGACGACATCAAATTCTTTGGACATGACTTTCCTTGGTGTGTCTCCGCTTTTGCGGAGCAGCCTCTTGCGATGCGCGCGAGCCTATCGCGCGCATCGAGGCAACTAAGCTTGTATTACAGGTCCAGCAGCAGACGAGCCGGATCTTCCAGCGCGTCCTTCATCGCGACCAGCGACAGCACGGCTTCGCGGCCGTCGATGATGCGGTGGTCGTACGACAGCGCGAGGTAGTTCATCGGACGGATCACGATCTGGCCGTTTTCGACGACCGCGCGTTCCTTCGTCGCGTGCACGCCGAGAATCGCGGATTGCGGCGGGTTGATGATCGGCGTCGAGAGCATCGAGCCGAACACGCCGCCGTTCGAGATCGAGAACGTGCCGCCGGTCATTTCCTCGATCGACAGCTTGCCGTCCTTCGCCTTCTGGCCGAATTCGGCGATCTTCTTCTCGATGTCGGCGAGGCTCATCTGATCCGCATTGCGCAGGATCGGCACGACGAGACCGCGCGGCGAACCGACCGCGATACCGATGTCGAAGTAGCCGTGATAGACGATGTCGTTACCGTCGATCGATGCGTTCACGAGCGGGAACTTCTTCAGCGCGTGGACGGCGGCCTTCACGAAGAACGACATGAAGCCGAGCTTCACGCCGTGTTCCTTCTCGAAGCGGTCCTTGTACTTGTTGCGCAGATCCATGACCGGCGCCATGTTGACTTCGTTGAACGTCGTCAGGATGGCGTTGGTTTGCTGCGATTCGAGCAGACGTTCGGCGATACGCGCACGCAGACGCGACATCGGCACGCGCTGTTCCGGGCGGTCCTTCAGCCACTGATCGGCCGATGCCGGTGCGCTGACTTGCGGCAGCGACGGCTTCGCGGCGCGCGCGGCGGCCGGAGCCGGTGCGGCAGCGGGCTTGGCCGGTGCGGCAGCCGGTGCGCCGGCTTGAGCGGCGAGCGCGTCGCCCTTCGTGATGCGGCCGTCGCGGCCCGAGCCCGACACCTGATCCGCCGACACGCCCTTCTCGGCCAAGATCTTCGTCGCGGCCGGCGATGCGGCGCCGCCCGCCGATGCTTGCGCAGCAGCCGGAGCCGACGTGGCAGCGGCGGTTTCCGCGACCGGCGCGGGCTTCACTTCGGCGTCGCCGGCAGCGGCGACGGCGGCAGGCGCTTCGCCCGCTTTCGCTTCGGTGTCGATCTTGGCGATGAGTTCGTCGGCGGTGACGATATCGCCGTCGTGCTTGATGACTTGCGCCAGCACGCCGGCCGACGGAGCCGGCACTTCGAGCACGACCTTGTCGGTCTCGATTTCGATGAGGATTTCGTCCTGGGCGACAGCCTCACCCGGCTTCTTCTTCCACTGCAGCATGGTCGCTTCCGAGACCGACTCGGAAAGCTGGGGAACCTTGACTTCTACGATAGCCATTTCTGTATTTTCCTGATGCGTGTCTGTGTGTACGAGCAGCGAAACCGGGGAACGTCCGTTCGCCCGGTTTCGATCAAGCAATGCTTACTTCGCGATGACCTGCGCGCCCTTGAGGCGGCCGAACGCGCCTTCCACGAGCACCTTCTGCTGCTCGTAGTGCTTCGCGTAGTAGCCGACCGCCGGCGATGCCGATGCAGGACGGCCGCTGTAGGCCAGCTTCATGCCTTCGCGCATGCCTTCGCGCAGATGGTGCTCGACGTAGAACCAGGCGCCCTGGTTCTGCGGCTCGTCCTGCACCCACACGACTTCGGTCGCGTTCTCGTACTTCTTGAGTTCCGCGTCGAACTGCTTGTGCGCGAACGGGTACAGCTGCTCGATACGCACGATCGCGACATCGTTGCTCTTCGCTTCGCGGCGATGCGCGATGAGGTCGTAATAGACACGGCCCGAGCACACGATCACGCGCTTGACCTTCTTCGCCTCGATGGCTTCGTCCGTTTCGCCGATGACCGGCTGGAACGAGCCCTTCGCCAGTTCCGACAGATCGGACACGGCTTCCTTGTGACGCAGCAGCGACTTCGGCGTGAAGATGATGAGCGGCTTGCGGAACAGGCGGATCATCTGACGGCGCAGCAGGTGGAAAACCTGCGCCGGCGTCGTCGGCTGGACCACTTGCATGTTGTGATCCGCGCACAGTTGCAGGAAACGCTCAATACGCGCCGACGAGTGCTCCGGACCCTGACCTTCGTAGCCGTGCGGGAGCATCATCGTGAGACCGGAGACACGGCCCCACTTCACTTCGCCCGACGAGATGAACTGGTCGATCACGACCTGCGCGCCGTTCACGAAGTCGCCGAACTGCGCTTCCCACGCGACGAACGTGTTCGGTTCAGCGGTCGAATAACCGTACTCGAAACCGAGCACCGCTTCTTCCGACAGCACCGAGTCGATCACCGTGAACTTGGCCTGGCCTTCCGCGATGTTCTGCAGCGGAATGTACGTGCCGTCGTTCCAGCGCTCGCGGTTCTGATCGTGCAGAACGGCGTGGCGGTGCGTGAACGTGCCGCGGCCCGAGTCCTGGCCCGTCAGACGCACGGCATAGCCCGATGCGACCAGCGATGCGAACGCGAGGTGCTCGCCCATGCCCCAGTCGAGCTTGGCTTCGCCGAGACCCATCGCGCGGCGGTCGTTGATGACGCGCTCGACGAGCGGGTGAACCTTGAAGTTTTCCGGAATGGTCGTGATGCGCTCGGCCAGACGCTTGAGTTCCGCGAGCGGCACCGCCGTGTCGGCCGCGTCGGTCCACTTGCGGTTCAGGAACGGCACCCAGTCGACCGCGTACTTGCTCTTGTAGTTCGAGAGCACCGGATCGATCGTGTGATGGCCTTCGTCCATCGCCTGACGATATTCCTTGACGAAGTTGTCCGCTTCCTCGGCCGTGATGACGCCCTGTTGCACCAGCTTTTCGGCGTAGACGGCGCGCGTGCCCGGATGCTTCGCAATCGTCTTGTACATCAGCGGCTGCGTGACCGCCGGCGTGTCCTGCTCGTTGTGACCGAGCTTGCGGAAGCAGATGATGTCGACGACCACGTCCTTGTGGAACTTCATGCGGAAGTCGATGGCGAGCTGCGTCGCCAGCACGACGGCTTCGGGATCGTCGCCGTTCACGTGCAGCACCGGCGCCTCGATCATCTTGACGACGTCCGAGCAATACAGCGTCGAGCGCGCATCGCGCGGATCCGACGTCGTGAAGCCGATCTGGTTGTTGATGACGATGTGCAGCGTGCCGTGCGTGCCGTAACCGCGCGTCTGCGCGAGGTTCAACGTTTCCATCACGACGCCCTGGCCCGCGAAGGCCGCGTCGCCGTGCACTTGCACCGGCAGCACTTGCAGGCCTTCTTCGTCGCCGCGACGATCCATACGCGCCTTGGCCGAGCCTTCGACCACCGGATTCACGATTTCGAGGTGCGACGGGTTGAATGCGAGCGACAGGTGAACCGGGCCGCCTTCCGTGGCGACGTCCGACGAGAAGCCCTTGTGGTACTTCACGTCGCCGGCCGGCAGGTCATCGACGTGCTTGCCTTCGAATTCGGCGAAAAGGTCCGCCGGCATCTTGCCGAGCGTATTGACGAGCACGTTCAGACGCCCGCGGTGCGCCATGCCGATGACGATTTCCTGCACGCCGTTCTTGCCCGCGTGACGCACGACTTCGTCCATCGACGCGATGAAGCTCTCGCCGCCTTCCAGTGAGAAGCGCTTCTGGCCGACATACTTGGTGTGCAGGAAACGCTCGAGGCCTTCGGCAGCCGTCAGGCGATTCAGGATGTGCTTCTTCTTGTCGTTCGAGAAATTCGGCGTCGAGCGAATCGACTCGAGCTGCTCCTTCCACCAGCGCTTCTGTTCCGGATCGCTGATGTACATGAACTCGGCGCCGATCGTGCCGCAGTACGTGTCGCGCAGCGCCTTGACGATGTCGCGCAGCGATGCCTGCTCGAAACCGAAGTACAGGTTGTTCGCGTTGAACACCTGATCCATGTCGGCTTCGGTGAAGTCGTAGAAGCCGGGTTCGAGTTCGGGAATGGGGGGACGCTCGCGGCGCTTGAGCGGATCGAGATTGGCCCATTGCGTGCCAAGGAAGCGATACGCGCCGATCAGCGATTGGACGTAGACTTGCTTTCGCGCGGTGGTCAGATCACCGGTGCTTTCGCGCGGCAGAAAGGCGTTCGCCTTCGCGCGCTGAGCGAAAGATTCGACGATGGGGCCGTGAGCCACGTCGTTGTGAGCCGTGCCGTCCGAAGCGGGCACGTTCTGCAACGCGTCGAAGTAGGCGCGCCAGGTCTCGGGCACTGACGCGGGATTATCGAGATATTGCTCGTACAACTCTTCGACGTACGGAGCATTACCGCCGAACAGATAAGAGTTCGACTGGAATTGCTTCATCATTTTACGCTCACCTTTCTTCGAGTTTCTCGAGGAAGTGCGGGTTACGAAACCTTCCGCGCCACGGCCTGACCGTTTAGCGGATTGCGCGAATCAAGTCTGCTTGGAAGGACCTAAAAAGCGACAGCTAATCCGAGAAGCATAGCACAGAACGAATAGTCATATGACGTATCGCCGCATGTGCCCTCGCCTCGTCGTCGCCTCGCCATCCTTTACGCAACAAGGATGTGCGGGCGTTTCTGAGATAAGCAAGGGTGCGTTGCGAGGCATCGAAGAATGACAAAAGCCGCCCGAAGGCGGCCTTTGTTCCGACGTTGCTCACAGATGCATGCGCAGCTTATTCGGCGTTGGCTTCGCGGCTTGCGCGGCGACGCTCGTGTTCCTTCAGATGACGCTTGCGCAGACGAATCGACTGCGGCGTGACTTCGACGAGCTCGTCGTCGTCGATGAACTCGACCGCGTATTCGAGCGAAAGCTGGATCGGCGGAACAAGACGCACGGCTTCGTCAGTGCCCGATGCGCGCACGTTCGTCAGCTGCTTGCCTTTGATCGGATTCACGACCAGGTCGTTGTCGCGGCTGTGAATGCCGATGATCATGCCTTCATAGAGCGCATCGCCCGGCGACACGAACATGCGGCCGCGATCCTGCAGCTTCCACAGCGCATAGGCGACAGCAGCGCCATCGTCCTGCGAGATCAGCACGCCGTTACGGCGCTCGCCGACCGAACCTTCCTTCACCGGCGCGTACGAATCGAAGGTGTGGCTCATCAGGCCCGTGCCGCGCGTGAGCGTCAGGAACTCGCTCTGGAAGCCGATCAGCCCGCGCGCCGAAATCTTGTACTCGAGACGCGTGCGGCCACGGCCATCCGAGGTCATGTCGAGCATTTCCCCCTTGCGGCGGCCGAGCTCTTCCATCACGCCGCCCTGATGCTGGTCTTCGATATCGACCGTCAGGTTTTCATACGGCTCGCACTTCACGCCGTCGATTTCCTGCAGCACCACGCGCGGACGCGACACGGCCAACTCGTAACCTTCACGGCGCATGTTCTCGACGAGAATCGTCAGATGCAGTTCGCCGCGGCCCGACACTTCGAACGTCGTTTCGTCGCCGGTGTCTTTCACGCGCAGCGCGACGTTGTGATTCAGTTCCTTCGTCAGACGATCGCGGATCTGGCGGCTCGTCACGAACTTGCCTTCCTTGCCTGCGAGCGGCGACGAGTTCACGAGGAAGTTCATCGTGAGCGTCGGCTCGTCAACGGTGATCATCGGCAGCGCTTCGGGATTGTCCGGCGAGCAGATGGTCACGCCGATGCCGATTTCCTCGATACCGTTGATGAGCACGATATCGCCGGCCTGCGCCTCTTCCACCTGCACGCGCTCGAGGCCGTGGAACGACAGCACCTGATTGATCTTGCGATTCAGGATCGCGCCGTCCGGACCCGAGCGCACGGCGACCTGCATGCCCGGGCGGATACGGCCACGCGCGACACGGCCCACGCCGATACGGCCGACGTACGAGTTGTAGTCGAGCGACGTGATCTGAAGCTGCAAAGGACCGTCCGGATCGGCCGGACGCACGGGAACGTGTTCGAGAATGGCTTCGAACAGCGGGCGCATCGTGCCTTCGCGGACATCGGGTTCGAGGCCGGCGAAGCCGTTGAGACCCGACGCGTAGACGATCGGGAAGTCGAGCTGCTCTTCGGTCGCGCCGAGCTTGTCGAACAGATCGAAGGTCTGGTTGATCACCCAGTCGATACGCGCGCCCGGGCGGTCCACCTTGTTGACGACGACGATCGGCTTCAGGCCGAGCGCGAGCGCCTTCTTCGTGACGAAGCGCGTTTGCGGCATCGGGCCTTCGACGGCGTCGACGAGCAGCAGCACGGAGTCGACCATCGACAGCACGCGCTCCACTTCACCGCCGAAGTCCGCGTGTCCCGGCGTATCGACGATGTTGATGTGCGTGCCTTCGTATTCGACGGCGCAGTTCTTCGCCAGGATCGTGATGCCACGTTCCTTTTCGATGTCGTTCGAGTCCATGACCCGCTCGGCGACCTGTTGGTTTTCCCGGAAGGTGCCCGACTGGCGGAGCAACTGGTCGACGAGCGTGGTCTTGCCGTGGTCGACGTGGGCAATGATGGCGATATTGCGGAGGGCGCGAGTCATAGAAAGTGTCTTGGTTGTGCGCCGTAAGAGCGAGTCCCTTCTGTTGCGAGACTCCGTGGCTCGGCAAGCCCCCTCTGGAAAGCGTCATGCAAGCATGACTACGCGGGCCCGGCGCGGTGAGAACCGAAGAGTATAGCACGCACGGATGTCTAAACCTGGCAATAGGACTCAACCCGTAAATCGGGCCAGCAACCGCCGCATGTCCGCGGCGTCGGGTCGCGACGAACCGCAGGCCGGGCGCGGGCGGATTGTTAAGCATATTCAGAAAAGATCCTTGCACGCCGCGAAACGCCTCCCTATAATCCTGCCTAGTCAACTATTGCAATCGCACAAATATTCTTATGAGCGACGCTCCGAAATCCGCGGCGATCGGCGACTACGTGCTCGCCGAGAGCGTCGGCTATCTGATCAGCCGGGTCCGCTCGACCATGTGGAACATGGTCACGCAACACACGACGTCCGAACTGGGCATCACGAGCACGCAGGCAAGCATCCTGTTCATGCTGGCGGTCGGCAAATGCCTGACGGCGGCGGATATTGCCCGCGAATACGGCATCGATGCGAGCGCGGTCACGCGTCTCATCGACAGACTGGAAAAGCGCGGCCTGCTTTCGCGCGTGCGCAGCGAGGAAGACCGGCGCGTCGTGCGCCTCGCGCTGACGGACGAAGGTCACGCGACGGCCGAAAAGATTCCTGCCATCTTCACGCGCGTACTGGACAACCTGCTCGCCGGTTTCACGCCGGAGGAAGTCGGCTTCCTCAAAAGCATGCTGCGGCGGATTCTCGCGAACTCGTGCGATCCATCCGTCGCGCCACTGCTGGGCGGCAACGATAAGCCTGGTACGTCATTGCGATGACAAGCAAATTCGTCATCGCAACCCTACAAAAAGATTGCAACGTCCACCTTTAATTTGCATCTCGAGAGACGAGATATGAACCAGCACTTCCTGTCCGCTATGCGCGGCGAAAGCCGTGCGAAGCGCGCCGTCGCCGCCGCGGTGGCCGCGCTTGCGCTCGCCGGCTGCGCGAACTATTCGGGCATTTCGAGCGACAAGCAGATCGCCGCGCCGGAAAACTTCGAGGCCACGCAAAGCGTGCCGGGCCAAGGCGGCCAATGGCCCACGCTCGACTGGGCGAAGCAGTTCGGCGATCCGCAACTGCCGCAACTGATCGACGAAGCGCTCGCCGACAATCCGAGCATCGCGCAGGCGCAAGCGCGCATCGCGAAGGCGTCGTCGTATATCGAGACGTCGCGCTCGGCGCTTTATCCGAAGGTCACCGGCTCGTATTCGTGGACGCGCGAACTCTATTCCGCCAACGCCCTCTTCCCGCCGCCTTATGGCGGGACGTGGTTCAGCGAGAACAACGTGCTCGCGAGCGCGTCGTGGGAACTGGATCTGTGGGGCAAGAACCGCTCGCGCCTCAACATGGCGGTATCGCAGCAGAAAGCCGCCGAAGCCGACATGCAGCAGGCGCGCGTGACGCTTGCGGCGTCGGTCGCGCGCACGTACAACCAGCTCGCGCTGCTCTACGCGCTGCGTGACGTCGCGCAACGCGAAATCGCGAACCGTCAGGACGTCGGACGCATCACGAACGGGCGCGTCGCGGCCGGGCTCGACACCAACGTCGAGCGCCGAACGGCGGAAGGCAACGTCGCGACCAGCCAGACGAACTCGACGGAACTCGACGGCCAGATCGAAACCGTCCGCTATCAGCTCGCGGCGCTGCTCGGCAAAGGCCCGGATCGCGGCCTCAAGATCGCGAAACCCGTGATCGACCCGAACGTCAACGTGACGCTGCCCGACAACGTGCCCGCCGATCTCGTCGCGCGCCGCCCGGATATCGTCGCCGCGCGCTGGCAGGTCGAAGCCGCGACCCACAACATCAAGGAAGCGAAGGCCGAGTTCTTCCCGGACATCAACCTCGCGGCGGCCTTCGGTTTCGACGCGTTCGGCTGGAGCCGCTTCCTGCAGGCGAGCAGCCGCCAGATCCAGGCCGGTCCGGCGATCCATCTGCCGATCTTCGACGCCGGCGCCTTGCGCGCGCAGTTGAAAGGCCGTTACGCGGACTTCGAAGGCGACGTCGCGAACTACAACCAGACGCTCATCAACGCGATGAACGATGTCGCGACCAACATCTCCGCAATCCGCTCGCTCGACAAGCAAATGGCCGACGCCCAGCGCGCGCTCGCGGCGGCGTCGAGCGCGTATCAGCTCGCCGTGATCCGCTACAAGGCCGGCCTGTCGCCGCAATTGCAGGTGCTCAACGCCGACGAAAACCGCCTCGCCAACGAGCAGACCGTGACGAATCTGCGCCTGAAGCGCACCGATCTGCAGATCGCGCTGATCAAGTCGCTCGGCGGCGGATTCGACGCGACGAGCAGCAATCTCGCGATCGGCGGCAGCGGACAAAGTCAGACGACGACGCAGGCGGCCAATCAGGCCACGCCGTCGAACTAAGCGCCCACAAGAACACGCATCGGACCAAAAACGGAATTTTCGGAGTCTTTCATGAGCGACCCTCAACAAAACGCAGCCGCGGCCGCCGCGCCCGCGCCGAAACAGAGCAACGGCAAACGCCGAGCGCTGATGACGCTGATCGTGCTCGTCATCATCATCGCGGCTATCGCGTACGGGCTGTACTACTTCCTCGTCGCGCGCTTCCACGAAGCCACCGACGACGCCTACGTGAATGGCAACGTCGTGCAGATCACGCCGCAGGTCGTGGGCACGGTGATCTCGGTGAACGCCGACGACACGCAGACCGTGAAGATAGGCGATCCGCTCGTCGCGCTCGATCCGGCCGACTCCAAGGTCGCGCTCGATCAGGCCGAGGCAAATCTCGCGCAGACTGTGCGCCAGGTACGCACGTTCTTCGTCAACAACAACCAGTACGAAGCGCAGATCGCGTTGCGCCGGTCCGATCTGTCGCGCGCGCAGGACGATTTGAAGCGCCGCATGCAGGTCGCGCAGACGGGTGCGGTCTCGCAGGAAGAAATCTCGCACGCCCGCGACGCGGTGCGCAGCGCGCAGGCCGCGCTCGACGCCGCCGAGCAGGAGCTCGCGTCGAACCGTTCGCTCACGGCCAACACGACGATCGCCGATCACCCGAACGTGCTCGCCGCCGCCGCGAAGGTCCGCGATTCCTACATCAACTACGCGCGCAACACGCTGCCCGCGCCGGTCACGGGCTATGTCGCCAAGCGCTCGGTGCAAGTCGGCCAGCGCGTGTCGCCGGGCAATCCGCTGATGGCGATCGTGCCGCTCAACGCCGTGTGGGTCGATGCGAACTTCAAGGAAGTGCAGCTCAAGCACATGCGGATCGGCCAGCCGGTCGAGCTGACGGCCGATCTGTACGGTTCGGGCGTCGTGTATCACGGCAAGGTGGTCGGTTTCTCGGCCGGCACGGGCTCGGCTTTCTCGCTGCTGCCCGCGCAGAACGCGACCGGCAACTGGATCAAGGTCGTGCAGCGCCTGCCGGTGCGCATCCAGCTCGATCCGAAGGAACTGGAAGCGCATCCGCTGCGTATCGGCCTGTCGATGAACGTCGACGTCACCATCAAGGACGAGCAAGGCGGCCAGCTCGGCAACGCGCAGAACACGGTCTACCAGACGAATGTGTTCGACAACTACGGCGCGCAGGCCGATCAGGAAATCGCGCGCATCATCCAGCAGAACGCGGGTACGGGTGCGGGCGCAGGGTCGTCGGCGCAGAGCGCGTCGCCGGCGCACGGGCGCGCGACGAAGTCCGCGTCGGCCGCCAAGCTGATGTAAGCGGACTCGCCACATGTCTTCGCAAAACGTCGTACATCCGCCGCTGTCGGGCGGAAAGCTCGTCATCGGGACGATCGCCGTATCGCTCGCGGTGTTCATGAACGTGCTCGACACGTCGATCGCGAACGTCTCGATTCCGTCGATCTCCGGCGATCTCGGCGTGTCGTCGGATCAGGGCACGTGGGTCATTACGTCGTTCGCGGTCGCCAACGCGATCTCGGTGCCGTTGACCGGCTGGCTCACGCAGCGTCTCGGGCAGGTGCGGCTCTTTCTCGGCTCGATCATCCTGTTCGTGATCGCGTCGTGGCTCTGCGGTCTCGCGCCGACGCTCCCCTTCCTGCTCGCCGCGCGCGTATTCCAGGGCGCCGTCGCCGGCCCGATGATCCCGCTGTCGCAAACGCTGCTGCTCGCGAGCTATCCGCGCGAAAAAGCGCCGATGGCGCTATCGATGTGGTCGATGACCACGCTGATCGCGCCGGTCGCGGGGCCGGTCCTCGGCGGATGGATCTCGGACAACATCTCGTGGCCGTGGATCTTCTACGTGAACATTCCGGTCGGCATCGCGGCGGCGCTCGCTACGTTCGCGATCTTCCGCGACCGCGATTCCGCGATCCGCAAGGCGCCGATCGACACGGTCGGGCTCGGGCTGCTCGTCGTCTGGGTCGGCTCGCTGCAGATCATGCTCGACAAAGGCAAGGATCTCGACTGGTTCAACTCGACGACGATCGTCGTGCTCGCGCTCATCGCCGTGATCGCGTTCGCGTTCTTCATCGTGTGGGAGCTGACGGCGGAGCATCCGGTCGTGGATTTGTCGCTCTTCGAGCTGCGCAACTTCACCGGCGGAACGATCGCGCTGTCGATCGGATACGGGCTCTACTTCGGCAATCTCGTTCTGCTCCCGCTGTGGCTGCAGACGGATATCGGCTACACGGCGACGAACGCCGGTCTCGTGATGGCGCCCGTCGGCGTGTTCGCGATCCTGCTTTCTCCGATCACCGGCAAATTCCTGCCGCGCACCGATCCGCGTTACATCGCGACCGCCGCGTTCCTCGTCTTCGCGCTGTGTTTCTGGATGCGTTCACGCTACACGACCGGCGTCGACACTTGGGCGCTCACGATACCGACGCTGATTCAGGGCATCGGCATGGCGGGCTTCTTCATTCCGCTCGTGTCGATCACGCTGTCGGGCTTGCCGGGACATCGAATTCCGGCGGCGTCGGGGCTGTCGAACTTCGTGCGGATCATGTGCGGCGGCATCGGCACGTCGATCTTCTCGACGGCGTGGGAGCATCGTTCGATCGTGCATCACGCGCAACTCGTCGAAAGCGCCAATTCGTACAACCCGGTGTTCGCGAATTCGATGCAGCAGATGGGCGCGCTCGGCCTGACGCACGAGCAGACCGTCGGCCTCTATAACAGCATGGCGACGCAGCAGGCCGCGCAGCTCGGCGTGAACGACATGTTCTATATTTCGGCGGGGATTTTCGTCGCGCTGATCGTGCTGATCTGGATCACGCGGCCCGAGCGTTCGGGCGGTGGAGATTCGGCGGCGGCGGCATCGGCGGCGCACTGATCGCCTGACTGCTTCCAAAAGAACAGAGCCCGGTCGACATCGACCGGGCTCTTTTTCATTGCGCCGTGACGATGAGCCGTTCCGGCGCGAGCACACCCTCGCCCGCGCGCGCCACGCCCAGCAGACGGCCGCCTTCTTGCGCATAAACGCGCACGCGGCCTGCTTCGAGACGCGTTTTCACGACGTCCGCGAGCTTCAGACGTTGACCGTGCAGGAAGCGCTGCGTCGCTTCGTCGTTCAACTGAACCGCGGGAAACGTGGATAGCAGTGCATCGACGGGCTGAAGCCGCTCGTCGCGCTCCGCTTCGCTCAGGCTCGCGAGGTGATCGAGCGTGACCGCGTGTTCGAGCGTCAGCGCGCCAACACCGGTGCGCCGCAACGCCGTCAGATGCGCGCCGCAGCCGAGCGCTTCGCCGATGTCCTCGGCCAGCGTCCGTACGTAAGTGCCCTTGCTGCACGTCACGCGAAACGTCACGAGAGGCAGCGCGCACGCGATCAACTGCAGCGCGTGAATCGTCACTTGCCTGCCCTCACGCTCGACCGTCTGACCGGCGCGCGCGTATTCGTAGAGCGGCTTGCCGTCGCGCTTGAGCGCCGAGTACATCGGCGGGACTTGCACGATTTCGCCGATGAACCGCGTCATCGCTTCGACGACGGCAGCTTCGTCGCACGTCACGTCGCGGGTATCCACCGCCTCGCCTTCGGCATCGCCGGTCGTCGTGCGGATACCGAGGCGCATCGTCGCTTCGTAGGTCTTGTCGGCATCGAGCAGGTCTTGCGAGAACTTCGTCGCTTCGCCGAAGCACAACGGCAGCAGACCGGTTGCGAGCGGATCGAGCGTACCCGTGTGGCCCGCCTTCTTCGCCAGATAAATCCGCTTTGCCTTGATGAGCGCATCGTTGCTCGACAGCCCGAGCGGCTTGTCCAGCAAGAGCACGCCATCGAGCGCGCGACGGGGAATCTTCGGACCGCCCTTCACTCACGCACCTTCTTCGTCATCTTTTGCGCGCGTCGCGTTTGCCTCGTCGATCAGGCGCGACATCTCGACGGCCTTCTCGATCGTCTGGTCATAGTGGAAATGCAGCGTCGGCACCGTGTGGATGTGCAGGCGCTTGAACAGCATATTGTGCAGATGTCCCGCCGCATGATTGAGCCCTTCCTGCGTCTGCTTCGGATCGCCCGTCAGCGTCGTGAAGTAGACCTTCGCGTGCGCGTAGTCAGGCGTGAGCTCGACGCTCTGAATCGTCACGAGTCCGACGCGCGGGTCTTTCACCTCGCGCATCAGTTCCGAAAGATCGCGCTGGATCTGATCCGCAATCTGCACGTTGCGGTTCGCGGATGTCCGTTTTTTAGCCATGATTTCGTTTCCGTATTCTTGTCGCGCCGCCTGAAGCAAAAAGGGCGGAGCGAGCCGCAAGGCTCACCCCGCCCTTTTTTCAGCGGCTAGCGCATTACAGCGTGCGAGCCACTTCCGTCACTTCGAAGACTTCGAACTGATCGCCTTCGACGATATCGCTGAAGTTCTTGATCGACATACCGCACTCGAAGCCCTGACGCACTTCCTTGACGTCGTCCTTGAAGCGCTTGAGCGAATCGAGCTCGCCGGTGTGAATCACGACGTTGTTGCGGATCACGCGCACCGACGAGGAACGCTTGACCACGCCGTCCGTGACCATACAACCCGCGATCAGGCCGACCTTCGGCACGCGGATGACCTGGCGCACCTCGACCATGCCCGTCACCGTTTCGCGCTTCTCCGGCGCGAGCATGCCGGACATCGCCGCCTTCACCTCATCCACTGCGTCATAGATGATGTTGTAGTAGCGGATGTCGATGCCGTTCGCCTCGGCCACCTTGCGCGCCTGAGCATCCGCACGCGTGTTGAAGCCGATGATGACCGCCTTCGATGCCGTCGCCAGGTTGACGTCCGATTCGCTGATCGCGCCGACCGCGCTGTGCACGATCTGCACGCGCACCTCGTTGGTCGACAGCTTCTGCAGCGACTGGACCAGCGCTTCCTGTGAGCCCTGCACGTCGGCCTTGACGATGAGCGGCAGGTTCTGCACTTCGCCTTCGCCCATCTGCTCGAGCATGTTCTCGAGCTTGGCGGCCTGTTGCTTCGCAAGCTTGACGTCGCGGAACTTGCCCTGACGGAACAGCGCGATTTCGCGCGCCTTGCGCTCGTCCGGCAGCACGATGACTTCCTCGCCCGCCGCCGGCACTTCCGACAGACCCTGGATTTCCACCGGGATCGACGGACCCGCCGTCTTCGTCGGCTTGCCGGTTTCGTCGAGCATGGCTCGCACGCGACCGTAGGCGCTGCCCGCGAGAACCACGTCGCCGCGGTTCAGCGTGCCCGACTGCACCAGAATGGTCGCGACCGGGCCCTTGCCCTTGTCCAGCTTCGCTTCGATGACGAGACCCTTCGCAGCGGCTTCCACCGGCGCGGTGAGTTCCAGCACTTCGGCTTGCAGCGACACGTTTTCGAGCAGATCGTCGATGCCCCGGCCGGTCTTCGCCGACACTTCGATGAACGGCGAATCGCCGCCGTACTCTTCCGGCACCACGCCTTCCGCGACGAGTTCCTGCTTCACGCGGTCGGGGTTCGCTTCCGGCTTGTCGATCTTGTTGATCGCAACGACGATCGGCACGCCGCCCGCCTTCGCGTGAGCGATCGCTTCCTTCGTCTGCGGCATCACGCCGTCGTCGGCTGCGACCACCAGAATGACGATGTCGGTCGCTTTCGCGCCGCGCGCACGCATGGCCGTGAAGGCCTCGTGACCCGGCGTGTCGAGGAAGGTGATGACGCCGCGCGGCGTATCGACGTGATATGCGCCGATATGCTGCGTGATGCCGCCCGCTTCGCCCGCCGCCACTTTCGCGCGACGGATGTAGTCCAGCAGCGAGGTCTTGCCGTGGTCGACGTGACCCATGACGGTGACAACCGGCGGACGCGGCAGCTTCTCTGCCGTTTCCTCGGTGGTTTCGCCTTCGATCAACAACGCTTCCGGGTCGTCCAGCTTCGCCGCGACCGCGCGATGGCCCAGTTCCTCGACGACGATCATCGCCGTTTCCTGGTCCAGCACCTGGTTGATCGTGACCATCTGGCCGAGCTTCATCATCACCTTGATGACTTCCGAAGCCTTCACCGACATCTTGTGCGCGAGGTCCGCGACGGAAATGGTTTCCGGCACGTGCACTTCACGGACGATCGGCTCGGTCGGCGCCTGGAATGACGTCTGTTCCTGATGCTTGCCGCGACCCTTCGGACCGCCGCGCCAGCCGCGATCGACACCACCGCTCGAATCGCCACGCGTCTTCATGCCGCGACGCTTCGATGCGTCGTCTTGCTGCCAGCCGCCCTTGCCAGCCTTCTTCTTGTCGCCGGCGCCTGCGGGAGCCGTCGATGCGGGTGCCGGCGCGCCTGCAGCCGGCTTCTTCGCCGCTGCGGGACGTGCCGCCTGCGCGCCTTCCGGCTTCGCGGGCTTGTGCAGCGTGCCCTTCGCTTCGGCGGCCTTCGCCGCTTCGGCGGGCTTCGGTGCAGGCGCGGGTTCCGGCGCCTTTACTTGCGCCTTGCGCGGGGTGTTCATCATTTCGCGGATCGCGCGGGCTTCGGCTTCCGCCGCCGCACGGCGCTTCGCGATGGCTTCCTGCTCGAGGCGAGCCTTTTCGGCCTTCGCCTTCGCGTCTTCTTCCGCCTTCTTCGCGGCTTCACGCTGCGCGGCACGCTCGCTCGCAGCCTTCTCTTCCGCTGCCTTTTCGGCGGCTTCGCGCTGCGCGGTGTCGTCCTGCTTCGGTTCCGGCTTCGCTTCGACGGCCGGTTGCGTGCGCGCTTCCTGACGCGCAGCCTGCGCCGCACGCGAGATTTCGGCAGCCTGAGCCGCAGCCGCCGCGCGGCGCGCCGCTTCCTCTTCCTGCTTCTTGCGCTCGGCTTCCGCCGCTTCCTCGCGAGCGCGGCGCTCGGCTTCTTCGCGCTCCAGCTTCGCCTGCTGTTCCTTCAGCTCGCGCTCTTCGCGCTCGAGCTGCTCGGCGGCACGGCGCGCTTCTTCCTCGCGACGCTGCAGTTCGGCTTCGTCGACTTCCGGCTCTTCGACGTGATTCGGCGCGGCCTCGGCCTGCTCCACACCGGTTTCGTCGCGTTTCACGAAAACACGCTTCTTGCGCACCTCGACCTGAATGGTGCGAGCTTTACCCGTTGCGTCGGATTGCTTGATTTCCGACGTATGCCGGCGGGTCAAAGTGATCTTGCGCTTGTCGGCGTCGGCGGAACCGTGCGACTTGCGCAAATGATCGAGCAGACGCGCCTTGTCCGTCTCGGACAGATCGTCGTTCGCGCTCGCTTTCTGGACGCCAGCCGCCTGCAACTGCTCGAGCAGGACGCCCGCAGGCATTTTGAGTTCCGCGGCAAATTGGGCTACGTTGTTACTCGCCATTCATTCCTCTTGATGCAAGGACCAATCCTTGCGGTTAGATCGGGGTCACGCGGCCAGACAGGCCGCCAAATATCAGTGCGCCATGGTCATTTCTCACTGGAACCAGTGTTCACGTGCTTTCATGATCAACGCCTTAGCGGCATCCTCTTGCATTCCGGTCATTTCGACCAGTTCATCTACTGCCAGCTCCGCGAGATCGTCGCGGGTCTGAATCTGGTGCTCGGCGAGCTTTGCGAGAAGCTCGTTGTCCATGCCGTCGAGGCTCTTCAAATCGAGGGCGACACCTTCCACCTTCTCTTCGTTGGCGATCGCCATCGTGAGGAGCGCGTCGCGCGAGCGATTGCGCAGCTCGTGCACGGTGTCTTCGTCGAACGCTTCGATTTCGAGCATTTCGTTGAGCGGCACGTAGGCGATTTCTTCGAGACTCGTGAAGCCTTCGTCGATCAGGATGTCGGCGACTTCCTCGTCCACATCCAGACGCGCCATGAAGAGGTCGCGCAACTTGCCACGCTCTTCGTTCTGCTTCAGCGCGGACTCGTCCGGCGTCATGATATTGATTTGCCAGCCGGTGAGTTCGCTTGCGAGCCTCACGTTCTGGCCGGCGCGGCCGATGGCGACGGCGAGCTCGTTTTCGTCCACGACGACGTCCATCGAATGCTTTTCTTCATCGACGACGATCGACTGGACGGCTGCCGGCGCGAGAGCGCCGATCACGAACTGCGCGGGATCTTCCGACCATAGCACGATGTCGACGTTCTCGCCACCGAGCTCGTTACGCACGGCCTGCACGCGAGAACCGCGGATGCCGACGCAAGTGCCGATAGGATCGATCCGCTTGTCGTAGGCGATCACGCCGATTTTCGCACGCACGCCGGGATCGCGCGCGGCGGCCTTGATTTCCAGCAGACCTTGCTCGATTTCCGGCACTTCGAGTTCGAACAGCTTCATCAGGAACTCGGGCGCGGTGCGCGAGAGTTCGATCTGCGGGCCGCGCGCGGTGCGATCGACCTTCGCGATGTACGCGCGCACGCGGTCGCCCACGCGCAGGTTTTCCTTCGGAATCAGCTGGTCGCGGCGCAGCAGCGCTTCGACACGGCCCGACTCGACAATGAAATTACCCTTGTCCAGGCGCTTCACCGAGCCGGTCATGATCTTTTCGCCGCGCTCGAGGAAGTCGTTCAGAATCTGTTCGCGCTCGGCGTCGCGCACCTTCTGCAGGATCACCTGCTTGGCGGCCTGCGCGCCGATACGGCCGAATTCGATCGACGGAATCGGCTCCTCGATGAATTCGTCAACCTGCGCGTCGGGCTTTTGCTCCTTCGCTTCGAACAGCAGGATTTCCTGATCCGGCTCTTGCAGGCCGGCCTCGTCCGGCACGACGCGCCAGCGGCGGAAAGTCTCGTGTTCGCCGCTCTCACGGTCGATGGCGACACGAATATCCACGTCTTCCTCGAAGAGCTTCTTCGTTGCCGAAGCAAGCGCAGCTTCCAGCGCTGCGTACACGACGTCCTTGTTGACGTTCTTTTCGCGTGCCAGCGCATCCGCCAGCATCAATACTTCGCGACTCATTGTTTGCGGCTCCTAAAGTCAACCTTGGGGACGAGACGTGCCTTATCGAGGTCCGCGAGCGTGAAACCGAGCATCGCAGCGCCGTCCTTCCCTTCAAATTCCAATCCGATCGTTTCGCCGTCAGGGGCGTGCAGGATGCCGCGGAACGACTTGCGCCCGTCCAGCGGCTTCTTCAATGTAATGGCGACTTCGCTCCCCGCGAAGCGCTCGAAATCCGCCAGTTTCTTGAGCGGGCGGTCGAGCCCCGGCGACGATACTTCGAGCCGGTCGTAGTCGATGTTCTCGACTTCAAACAAATATTGGAGCTGACGGGTGACCTTCTCGCAGTCTTCGATCGCGATACCAGCCGGCTGGTCGATGTAGACACGCAGCATGCCGCCTCCCGAACGCTCGAGATCGACAAGCTCGTAGCCAAGGCTCGAGACCGTGGTTTCAATCAATTCCGTCAGTTGCACAGTAACTCCAAGGTGTTCGCGCGCTCCACGCCGAAACACCTGCGGGCGAGCGCCTTCATGCGGGCGCGCACCCCTGCTCCCGAGATGCCGAACCGAATAGCCAAAAAAAAATGGGCGCAACGCCCACATTTTTCAACCGAGGTCGCACTCAGGGCAGCGAAAGAAAACTACGTGCCCAGCGACTTCATGATTTTAGCCATTTTTCAGGATAAACGCAAACGTAACGCGCACTTTCGCCCCTGTTGGACCCGGTTTCACGCCGGTTTGTCCTAACGATCAGAAAGAGCGAAACGCGAGATTTTCATCGCCGGGGGCGGACCGATGCTTCGCATCCCGCTTTTGGACTTCCCCCGGCGACGTCTTTGCGATTTTTTACGTATCGCGCTCAGCGGCCGCGCGAGCGATTACGCGCGCCCCGGCCCGCGCCGCCGGCTTTGTTCTGGCCAGCGCCCTGCTGTCCGCCGCCCTGGCGATTGCCCCGCGGTGCGTTGCCACCGGCGGCACGCTTGCCGGCGCCGCCCGCGCCCTGCGGACCGCCGCCTTGCGGACGCGCGCCGCGCGGACCCGGCCGTGCGCCGTTAGCGCGATTGCCGTTGGGCTCGTTGCCGATGCGGTTGCCGTTCGGCTCCCGGCCGCCGCGACGGCCCATGCCGCCCCCGTTGCCTGCATTGCCCGTGTTGCCGCCGAATCCGCCCATGCCGCCGAGCCCGAAGCTGCCCGGCACACCGCCCGGCTGGCCGCGCCGGCCGCCGCGTCCCGGCGTCTGCTGCTGCGTCATGCGCGAGTGCGAGCTCAGCACCGGCTCGCGCGTGATGAAGCCCATCGACGTCTGCATCGGATCGGGTTGCACACGCGGCGCGGCGCTGCGTCCGCCCTTCTCGGCCGTCGGCAATTTCAGCCCGACCGACGCCATCAGGCTGCGCACCTGATTGTCCTCGAGCTCTTCCCAGCGGCCGCGCTTCAGGCCGCGCGGCAGCGCGATCGGACCATGACGCGTGCGGATCAGGCGGCTCACCATCAGGCCGGCCGCCTCGAACATACGGCGCACTTCGCGATTCCGGCCTTCCGCCAGCGCGACGTGATACCAGTGATTCGTGCCTTCGCCGCCGCCGTCCTGGATGCGCAAGAAGTTGGCGGGACCGTCGTCGAGCTCGACGCCTTTCAGCAGCTTCTGCTTCATCGCCTCGGACAGTTGTCCGACCACGCGCACCGCGTACTCACGCTCGACGCTGTAGCGCGGATGCATGAAGCGGTTCGCCAGATCGCCGGACGTCGTGAGCAACAGCAGGCCTTCCGTATTGAAGTCGAGACGCCCGACCGCGAGCCATTTGGCGGTTTTCATCGACGGCAGCTTGTCGAACACGGACGGACGCCCTTCCGGGTCGGCATGGCTGACGATCTCGCCCGTCGGCTTGTGATACAGCAGGATGCGCGGCGGCTTGCTCGCGAGCTTGCGCTTGAGCGGCTTGCCGTTGATGCGCACCTGATCGGTCGGCATGATGCGCTGGCCGATATGCGCCGGCTCGCCGTTCACCGATACGCGCCCGGCGATGATCAACTCTTCCATGTCGCGCCGCGAACCCATGCCCGCATCCGCGAGCACCTTGTGCAGCTTCGGCGCGTCTTCGTCCGGTTCCAGCACGCGCTTTTGCGGTGCATTGCGGCCGCGTCGCAGCATCGGGGCGCGCACGCCGGCCGAACCGTTGTCGGCGTCGAAGGCCGGCGAGGTCACGTAGGCGAACACGTCGTCGACGGCTGCAGCAGCCGCGCTCTCGACGGTCGCCGGTCCCGCGTCGCTGCGCTTGCCGCGCTTTTGCTGCGGCGGATTCTTGCGCCGGCCGCCTTCGCGCGGCGCGGGCGCGGCGGCCTGTACGCCGGCCTCGTCCGCTGCTTCGACGCCGGTTTCGCCCGCTTCCGCGCGCGCGCTCTTGCGGCCGCGCGGACTCGCCCCTTCGCCCTTGCGCGGCTTCGCGCCCGGATCCTTGCGCGGGGTACGCACTTGTGCCGCCACGACGCCGTCGGGCGGCGTCTCGTTGACGGCGCCCGGCGCGCCTGGCGCAGCGTCCGCGCCCTTGGTCTTCGCGACAGCGCGACGCCGTGCGATCAGGCTACGCGGCCCGCGGCGCAATCCGCGGCGCGGACGGTCATCGCCCTCGCCGCCTTCATCGGCGCGGTCGGTGCGCGTGCTGTCGCCGGCATCGGCCGACTCAGGTGCGTCCGCGGCGTGCACGGGGCGCGCGGATTCAGGCGAATCGCTGTCGTGGGAGTGTGTCAAAACAACCTCAAATGTCGAATCGCGCGCCCGTCGCGGGCGCGTCAAAAAATCCGCTGACCGGTCCGGCTGGTCGTCTCGAAATAATCTTTATGGAGAGCCGGATTGCCAGATCAGGGGCCATGCAAATTGCGTCAGGCGCGGCGCGCCTTCGGTTCTTCGGAGTCGTCGTCCAGTTCGGCTTCGTTCGATGGACTCGCATCTCTTTCGTCTTCACGCGGCATCGGAACGGGCGCATCGTGCGCGGTGCCCAAAGGCTGTGCGTGAATCCCGGCTGTCGACGCGGCGCGCTCGTCCAGCGCATCCGCACGTTCCGTTCCGAGTCTTTCCTGCTGTTCTTCGGTCTGTTCTTGCTCCGCCGGCCCGGCGGCCGCGCGCTCATCGGCGGAGGCGTCGGGTTCGGCGGATTCCGCCGATTCCAGCGCTTCAACGGCGAAGACCTGCGCCGGGGCGTCAGGTTCCCCGTCATTCGACGCTTGTGGCGTGGCCGGCGGCTCGATGCCCGCCGGCGGCGCATTCCCGGCGATGCTGTCGGGAAATTCGATCGAATGCTGCGCGAGCAGCGATGCTTCGAGCTGCGCCGACGGATTGTCCAGCGCGGGCAACTCGTCGAGCGCGGTCAGTCCGAGATCGTCGAGAAACTGCTTGGTCGTCGCGTACAGCGCCGGGCGGCCCGGCACGTCGCGATGACCGATCACCTCGATCCAGCCACGGTCCTCCAGTTGCTTCACGACCTGCGTGTTCACCGTCACGCCGCGGATCTCTTCGATATCGCCCCGCGTCACTGGTTGCCGATAGGCAATGATCGCCAGCGTTTCGAGCACGGCCCGCGAATACTTGGGCGGCTTTTCCGGGTGCAGCCTGTCGAGATAGGCCCGCATCGCGGGCTTGCTCTGAAAACGCCAGCCCGAGGCAAGCGCGACCAGTTCCACGCCGCGTCCCGACCAGTCGGCCTTGAGCGCTTCGAGCAACGTGCGAACGGTATCCGCCGAAATGTCGTCGGCGAACAGCTTGCGCAATTCATTCAGCCTCAGCGGTTCCTGCGCGCAAATCAAAGCAGTCTCGAGGACGATCTTCGCCTCTTGGGTATTCATGCAGCTTGGGTCAACCCTATATGGTCAATGATTCAATTCAAATCGAGCTTGCGCAGGACCGAACGCCACCAAAATGGTGCGAACGATAAAGCTGGACGCGGAGTTTCAAGACGCGCTCGCCCGATTGTAATCGGTCATATTGATTGGGAGCACGCACCGGGGAGAGGCGTAAAGGGCGATCGGTGAGCGAACGCCGGGCCATCCAGCCGGACGAGGTGGCGCTTTCCTAGGCGAAAGCGCGTGACTGAGCGCCATATTACGCAAAAACAACCGGGGCGTAAAGGTGATCGATTGATCGGCGCCCGGACTCACTCGACGCCGGTCGTGCGCGGCCGACGTCGATCGGCACGGCTCAGGCGACGCCGCGCGCCGTCAGGAATCGCTGCAGGCGTTCGACGCCCGTGTCCAGCCGTGCGGGATCGCACGCGTAGCACCAGCGCACGAAGCCTTCGCCTTCCGGGCCGAACGCGCTGCCCGGCGCAAGTCCGAGACGGGCTTCGCGCACCAGCGATTTGCACAGTTCGAGGCTGTTTTGCGCGCCCGGTAGCGAGAAAAACAGGTACATCGCGCCGTCGGGCGTGCGCACGTCGACGCCGTCGATCGCCTGAAGCGCCCGCACGAGATGATCGCGGCTTGCACGCAGATCCGCGACGAGCGCCTGAGTAAAGCGCTCGCCCTCTTCCACCGCGACGACGCCCGCCTGCTGCACGAACGACGGCGCGCACGACGTGTTGTACTCGACCAGCTTGCCGAGATCGTCCATCAGTTGCGTCGGGGCGACGAGCCAGCCGAGGCGCCAGCCGGTCATCAGCCACGCCTTCGAAAACGAATTCACCGCGATCACGCGCTCGTCGCGCGCGGCGAGATCGAGAAAGGACGGCGCGACGCGAGCGTCATCGCCGTAGTACAGGCGTTCGTAGACTTCGTCCGCGACGATCCAGATTCCGTGACGGCGGCAATGCGCGAGCACGGCGCGCTGCTGATCGCGCGTCATCGTCCAGCCGGTCGGGTTGTTCGGCGAGTTGATCATCAGCATGCGCGTGCTGGGCGTGAGCGCCGCGAGCAGGCGGTCGAGATCGAGCGTCCAGCCACGCGGGCCGTAAGTCAGCGAAACGGTATCGACGCTCGCGCCGAGGATTTTCGGAATCTCGACGAGATTCGGCCATAGCGGCGTCACGGCGACGACGCGATCGCCCGCACCGACCACGAGTTGCGCCGCGAGCATCAGCGCGTTCACGCCGGCGCTCGTCACGGCGATGTGCGCCGGCGTCGTCGCGCCGTGCAGCGCGCTCACGTAGCGGCTCAGCGATTCGCGCAGCGGGGCGATGCCGAGATTGTGCGTGTAGAACGTGGCGCCATCGGCAAGCGCGCGGCTTGCGGCATCGCGGATGAATTGCGGCGTCACGCGATCCGATTCGCCGAACCAGAACGGCAGCACATCGGCGACGCCGAAACCCGCGTTTGCGACCTCGCGGATCTGCGACGGCCTCAACGCCCGCACGGCGTCGCGCGCATTCGGCCCACCCGATGCGTGCGCGCCCGCCAATTGACTCAGTTCGCTGACCACCGCGCCTTCCGATTCACTCATCGCTCGCCCCGTCGTCTTGTCTTAAAAAAGAAGTCTAACGCGCGCGCCGTGATTTTCGCGATGAAGGGAGGCTTATCCGAGGTCTTCCGCACGCGGCGGCAGCGAGGCGATCAGCGACCACACCGATTCCGCCGCGGGCGACAGCGAGCGATCGCGCCGCCGCACGAGCTCCACGGTCCGTTCGGCGCGCGGTTCGAGCGGCAACGCGACCAGCGACGAATCCGCCGGCAGCGGCAGCGCGAGCCACGGCAGCACGCTCACGCCGACGCCCGCTTCCACGAGCCCGAACACCGTCGCCGAGTGTCCGAGTTCCTGCACCACTTGCGCCTCGACGCCGTGCTCCTGCATGACGGCATCGATGATCGGCCGGCTGCCCGACGCGTAGTCGAGCATCACGAGCCGCTCGCCCGCGAGCGCTTCCCACGGCACCGCCGTCTCGCGCCCGAGCGGATGATCGCGCCGCGCGACGAGACAGAACGAATCGGTCATCACGGGTTCGCCGTGGAGTTCGTCGGAGGAAAACGGGCCGATCACGACGCCGAAATCGACCTCGCCCGACTTCACCTTGCGCAGGACATCTGACTGGACGTCGTCGCGCAGACTCAGCGTGATGAGCGGAAACTGCCGCAAGCACGACGCGATCACGCGCGGCATCAGCCGGCAGGCGACCGTCGGACTCGCCGCGACGATCACGCGTCCGCGGCGCTGCTGGCCGAGATCGCGCACCTCGCGCAGCGCTTCGTCCAGGTCGGCCAGCAGGCGCGACACCGTGCCGACGAGATTCACGCCGACATCGGTCAGCTGAACTTCGCGCGTCGTCCGGTCGATCAGCTTGAGACCAATTTCTCCTTCCAGCTCGCGCACGCACCGGCTGACCGCCGACTGCGTGAGGCCGATTTCATCGCCTGCGCGGCTGAAGCTGCGCAGCCTCGATACTTCGATGAAGACGCGCAGTTGCCGCAACGTCACGTTCAATGGCGCGTTCATTCAGAATGCTCATCAATATCCACAATTCATGCACGGATTATAGCGAGCATTGGTCTGAACTCATGCCCGAACGCGCGTTTCGCTGCGGTGCAGCAAATCCTCACGACGCACGCTGGATGGGCCTATTGCACTTGATTGGTGATTGTCCCGATTTCTTAATCAGTGTGTTTCGGGTCTGATACGGGCCATGCTGGCATCGCGTCAGCCTACTGCCATGCGGGTTTCCCGGATTTAGCAACAAGCATGGCACGGTTCTCGCATTTCATTGCGCACAGAGGTTGGAGCCATTCGCGGTTACATCGAACATCGTCCGCCGCAATCGCTCTGGCCTTCCCAGGTATTCGTTCATCGGATTCCGACCAGAGTGCGCGGCGCGGGGCAGCGCACCGGGGTTAGCTTCGCTGAGGTGAGATATGGTGCTGTTCGACGATTTGAGAGATAACGAGTGGGCGCTGGTTGAGGCGTTGTTCTGTTCGGAGCCGGCGCGCAGCGAACGGCGCGGCCGTCCGCGCGTCGAAGCGCGGGCCGTGGTCAACGCGGTTTTGTGGGTGCTGTCGACGGGCGAAGGCTGGTCGAAGCTGCCCGGACGCTACCCGTCCCCGCCGACCTGCCGCCGCCGCTTCGACGAGTGGCAGGCAGACGGCACGCTGGCCGAGATCGTGAAGCGCCTGTCCAGCAACGGCCGTGAAGTGTCGCTGCGCGGACGCATCGGTTCCAGCGCCGCCAAACCGCCCGCGCCGCCGAGCCGCGATCGCCTGCGTGGCGCGTTCTGGACGAACCCGGAATCGTGGCGCGCTCCGGCCAAGATGGCCTGAACGGTTCTTTGCATCGACCGAAGCCGGCGCTCGCTGGCTTCACCCAGACATTTCACCTCTCGCGCGGGCCGCGGCCTGCGCGAATCTTTCTCTCCTTTGCGTTGCCGCATTCGGATGTCGTAGCACAGTCGCGCGCACTGCGTCGTCGACGAAACAACTCTTTACGATTCCTTACAGCGCCCCGGCGGATCGCAGCATAGCTTGGTGATTAATCGAACAAGCCCCACGAAGGCTTCGAGGATTTCACCATGAAGGCATCGACTCTGCTCGCTCATGGCGCCTTCGTCGCGCTGACGAGCACTGCGGCGATGAGCCAGGCGCAGCCGCCACCTCCCGCATCCGACTTTCACGTCAGCACGAAGGCTTCGATGGCCGCGCCGCAGAATGCCGGCCGCAATCGCGATGCGACGCCGCCCGCGCCACGCGGCGACCTGCGCGGCGATATCGCGAGCAACGTGCGCGCGCGTCCCGATACCGAACGCGATGCGCGTTCACAACATCATTGAGTTCGTCTGAACGATGCGCGTTTGACGGAACCACTCCGGCGCGCGGCAGTCACACCTCGTGCCATGAGCACAGCATGGCGACAGTGAGATCCGGTATGCCCGTGTCGTTCGCGATACGGGCACTTTTTTGGGGTATTGCCGTTGGCTGCAGGCAGATTGTCGGCTCTTTCATCCGACGACAACGCTCCCTCGACCCATGCGTCGACTGTCGACCGCTGCCGGCCTCGCTGCCGACGTGTCCGGCAGTGCTAGACTCGCGCCTCCAGGACCGCTTCCTGACCACCGAACGTATAAGGTTCCATGCGGCGCAAGTCCCAGTCGCTGCCACGTTCGTCGCGCGAAAGACGCGTGAATTCGTGCTTGCCGCGTTCGGTCACGACCGCGATATCGACCGGTGCGTGAAATCCGGGCGCGGGCGCCACGGTGCGCTGCCGGGCGAGTTCGAGCAAACCGAGCGCGCGCAAGAGATCGAAAACGTTGGGGCGTTTCGCCCAAGGAACCTGACGATACTGCGCTCGGCGAAGTGCTTCGAGTACAACTTCGTTGGAATACGTGGTCATCTCGTTGTTTCTTCCTGTGCAGCCATGACGACGCTCGTGACGGTCGCAAGACGGTCCGCGACGTCGACTAAACGCGGCGCGCCGAATTCCGATTGCGACGAACGACTCGCAGCCGAATGTTTGGCCACCGCTTGCGTTAGGTGCTGCTTTCTATTACAAGCCCCCGTTGACAGCGCGCTAATCACGCGCTCTGCTGCGACATCCGCCGATGCGTTCCGAAGCACGCGATGACGGAACGAATTGCCCTTAAACCAATACGTTACCCCAATCAAATTGGTTCTATTCACTTTATTGCTGCTTTTTTTTGCGTTATTCGCACTATGGCGACGCCGCCGCATCCAGATTGCGATCATCGTGGCGGCGCTCGCATGGGCGATCGGCGCGGGATGGTTCGCAACGCCTTTGCTCGATCTCGCCCAGCACGGCTATCGTCACACGGACGTGCCTTCGTTCGCACCGAAGACGACGATCGTGCTGATGGGCGGCGGCACGCATCGCAGCGAAGCGGGGCTCGTTCCGAAGTCCAACGCGGTGCGGCGCATCGACGCCGTGGCAACGCTGTATCGCGAATGCCGCGAAACCGGCGCGTCGTGCAAGGTGATTCTGAGCGGCGGCGATCCGGAACATCACGGGCAGGCCGAAGCCGACAATTACGCGCCATACGTGCTTGCGCAAGGCGTCGCTGCGGACGACCTCGTGCGCGAGAATCAAAGCCTCAATACTTACCAGAACGCGCGAAACGTGGCCGGTATTCTCGGCCACGCACATGACAACCGTTTGATCGTCGTCACATCCGCGTATCACATGCGCCGCGCGTTGCGTGCTTTCGAGGCTTTCGGCTATGCGCCGGTGCCGTATGTGTCGGATGTATGGCCCACTCGCCCGACGTTCTTTCCCCGTGTGCGGGGCTTCACGAACAGCGAGCTCGCGATGCACGAACTCGTCGGGCTCGCACGCTTCGACGTGTATCGCTGGCTGCATCTCTATTAGCGCCTCGTGATTCGGGAGCGAAGCGCATTGATAAGCACTGGAAAATAATTCGACGCTTGTGCTCGATCATGCGCGTCCGCTTTTCGGACAGACGCACGACACACCCTTGCCCGATTCAAGGCTTATGATTCAGGTTGTCTGATGGTCAGACGCGCGAGGTTAGCGGCTGACTTCCCGCACAGCGGGAGCGATTTTTGCTCAGACACAAGTGTCGTTCCAACGGATCGGACAGACGATTCCCAGGTTCCAACTGCCACTCGGAGGTAACAATGAAGAAAGTGTCCCTGGCTGTTCTGTTGTCCCTCAGCGCGGTCGCATCGGCCGCGTATGCCCAGAGCGATCAAGGCGTGACCATGAGCACCGATCCCGCCAAAATTGCTGATGTCGAGTCGCGCGCGCAGGCTCTGCAGTCGCGTCAGGAAAGCCAAAAGATGACCGAGCAGACGCCTTCTTCGCACAAGTCGATGCATCACAAGAAATCGCACAGCAAGCCGGCGGCCCCGAGCCAGTAAGCCGGTTCCCGCTGCAAGGCGCGGGGCCATTCACGCCGCGGTGAGTCGACGCATCGGCTCACCGCGGCGCGAGCAAAATCAGTTTCCCTGCTTCGCGCATTCAGGCGCGTTCGGCGCGATGCGTCACCCAGTCGCCGCCTTCGATGCACGGCAGCCCAGCAGCGGACGCAGCCCCGACGGGATAGATCAGGCAATCGACCCGATCCTTTCTCCCCTCGATTTCCACCTCCACATGCAGGCGATGCGAGCGGAATAAGCCTTCCACGCCCGGATACACATGTTCGATCTCGTCGAGCACGGGCACGAGCGCGTCCTCGATCCGGTAGACATCGCCGCGAATCGGCGCGCCCTTCTCATCGATCACGAGGCCCGGATAGTTGCCGAAGTCGAAAAGCTGACCCCGAACGTGGGCGGCACCGATCCATTCGGGCGTAGCGATGCCGTTTCGCGCGGCTGCGTGGTTGATATCGTTGGCCTCGCCCGCGCGCAGCGTGCCGTAGACAAAAACGTATTGCATTGGGAAAAACGCTCCTGTTGTCGCAAAAGGTGACGACGGGCATTATGCGCCGGGCAATATTCGCGGTGCGCCGGGGCGAGCGCTTTCGGCTACCATCGGCGCGTGGCGGTCGATGAATCCGGCCGCCTGCCACCATCAACTCGAGCGAACATGGCCACGTTTGTCGAATCGAACTCGTCGGGCGAAGAAGTCGAGCATCTCGACATTCCCGTCGAGCATTCGCCGACGCTCGATCATCCGATTCGCGTGCGCTCGCGGCCCGTTCCCTACGGCGTGCGGATCGCGCTGCATACGCATCCGTGGGCGCAGGTCGCCTATACGTCGCGCGGGGTCTTGCGTGTCGCGACAGCGGATTCGACTTGGATGGTGCCGCCTTCGCGCGCGATCTGGGTGCCGCCCAATGTCACGCACGAGGTCGTGATCGTCGAGGACGCTTATCTGCGGACGCTTTACGTCGACGCGAGCGTCGTGCCGGCGGGTCTCGGCGCGTGTCGCGTCGTCGAGGTGTCGCCGCTTTTGCGCGAAGTCATCGCGGCGCTCGATGAAGAACCGATTTCGCGTCAGCGCGAGCGACTGCTGGGCACGCTCGCGCTCGATGAAATCATCCGCTCGCAGCCGCTGCCGCTCTCCGTGCCGATGCCGAACGAGAAGCGCCTGCGCGCCCTGTGCAACGCCGTGCTCGCCGATCCGTCGCATTCCGATCTGGAGCGGTGGTCATCGGAGGCCGGCGCGAGTTCGCGCACCATCGCGCGGCTTTTCAGACGCGAACTCGGCGTGAGTTTTTCCCAGTGGCGTCAGCAGGCCGTTCTTGCGCGCGCCATTCCGCTGCTCAGCCAGGGCCGTCCGCTCGCGCAAGTTGCGCGTGAACTGGGCTATCAGAGCCAGAGCGCATTCTCCGCGATGTTTCGCCGTGCGTTCGGCGAAAGCCCGCGCGCATTTTTCGCCCGCGATGGCCGCGACGAGCGCGACATCGACGGCTCTTAGCGCGTGTGCGCGCTTTCTTCAGACGCGCCGCACCATGTGCCGGATTGCGCCGAGCTGCGCGAGCCGCGGTCCGGCCGGCCGGTATCCGAGCCGAATGTAAAGACGCGCCGCGGGGTTATCGACGAACACGCGCAACTGACATTCGGCGAGCCCGCGCGCCCTCGCCCATCGATGCGCCGTGTTGAGCAGAAAGGTCCCGGCGCCGTGTCCACGATAGCCCTTCGCGATCTGCACGTCGCGAATATGCAGCGAATTGTCTTCCTCGGTGACACGCATGACGCCAATGGGAACGCCATCTGCCTGCAGGATGAAATTTTCGGACTCGCGCCAGCTGGAAAGGAAAAGATCGCCGCGCCACACGAGATTGTGACGCCGATAGTAGCCCACCATGTTGTCGTGCGTGAGCGCTTCGGCGAAGGCGAAGTCCGCCATGTTCGCCTGGCGCAGTTGATAGAGCGAGAGGTCTTCGGTCGGGTCGAGCATCGCACGGGCACGAGAAACAGGTGCCTAAACACTAAGACAGTGTGCGCGGGCTGGCAATGGCCATTATCACGGTCGAATGCGCAGGGAACGCGTACGAAAGGGAATCGGATATGGCGAGCGGCGGAAAGCGGGCAAAAAAAATCCAGCCCGAAGGCTGGATTTCCTTAAAACAACTTGGCGGAGCGGACGGGGCTCGAACCCGCGACCCCCGGCGTGACAGGCCGGTATTCTAACCAACTGAACTACCGCTCCACTTCTTTTCATCCGTTCACAGTGTCACCTGTGAACTTGCAGCGCTTTTGACTAGCAGCCGCCGATGTTCTGGCGTCCCCTAGGGGATTCGAACCCCTGTACTCACCGTGAAAGGGTGATGTCCTAGGCCTCTAGACGAAGGGGACTTCAACTTCTGCACACCCTGCGGCGAAAAAAAACCGGCTCTCATTAGCCGGAGTGTTTCTGCTCGCAAGTGTTGGCGGAGCGGACGGGGCTCGAACCCGCGACCCCCGGCGTGACAGGCCGGTATTCTAACCAACTGAACTACCGCTCCACTTCTTTTCATCCGTTCACAGTGTCACCTGCGAACTTGCAGCGCTTTCTACTAGCAGCCGCCGATGTTTTGGCGTCCCCTAGGGGATTCGAACCCCTGTACTCACCGTGAAAGGGTGATGTCCTAGGCCTCTAGACGAAGGGGACAGAAACTTGTGATTCTGTCTTTACTACTGCTCCGCTGATCTACTTGCCGCCGATCAGCGAAGACCGAAATTCTATACAACTTCGTGTTGCTTGTGAAGTATTTTTTGCGACTTCCGTTTCCGGAGAACAAGCTTCGCACTACTTCAACTGCTTTCTGCTGTTCTTGGTGGAGGTAAGCGGGATCGAACCGCTGACCTCTTGCATGCCATGCAAGCGCTCTCCCAGCTGAGCTATACCCCCTTGCAGAACAGAAACGAGATTGTATAGGGCGTTTTCGAAGTTGTAAATACCCTCTGACGACTTCAGTGAAACTTTTTTGCCTCGACAGACGCCGATGCGCGCAATGGATCACGCCCCGCGATCCATTGCGCGGACCTCAACCCGCCGCCTTTTCCAGACGCGCCAACACGACATCGCGTCCGAAGAGCATCAGGACGGCATCGATCGACGGCGTGTGGGTCGTGCCCGCGACCAGCAGGCGCACCGGCATCGCGAGTTGCGGCATTTTCAGCTTGTGCGCGGCGAGCGTCGCCTTGAGCGCGGCCGCGATCGCTTCCTTGGTCCACTCGATGTTCGCGAGCGCCGCACGCAGGTCCGCGATAGCCGGACGCACCGCATCGGTGACGTGCTGCGCGAAGGCGTCCGCATCGATCACCGGCTCGCGATAGAACATGGCGGCGTTATCGGCGATTTCCTTCACCGTCGATGCGCGGTCCTTCAAGAGCCCGATCACCTGATCGAGCGGCGCGCCGCCGTCGATCGCCGCGGCATCGATACCGGCCTGCAGCAGGAACGGCTTCGTCAGCTCGGCGAGACGCGCGTTGTCCGCTTCCTTGATGTAGTGCGCGTTGAGCCAGTTCAGCTTGTCGTGGTCGTACTGCGCGGGCGACTTGCCGAGATGCTCGAGATCGAACCATTCGACGAACTGCTCGCGCGAGAAAATCTCCGCATCGCCATGCGACCAGCCGAGGCGCGCCAGATAGTTGACCACCGCTTCCGGCAGATAGCCGTCGTCGCGATAGCCCGTCACGCTCATCGCGCCGTGGCGCTTGCTCATCTTCTCGCCCTGCTCGTTCAGCACGGTCGGCAGATGCGCGTACACCGGCACCTCGCCGCCGAGCGCGCGCAGAATATTGATCTGGCGCGGCGTGTTGTTGACGTGATCGTCGCCGCGAATCACATGCGTGATCTTCATGTCGAGATCGTCGACGACCACGCAGAAGTTATACGTCGGCGTGCCGTCGGGGCGCGCGATCACGAGGTCGTCGAGTTCCTCGTTCGAAATTTCGATGTGGCCTTTCACCGCGTCGTCCCATGCGACCGTGCCCGAGAGCGGATTGCGAAAGCGCACGACAGGCTTCACGCCTTCCGGAACCGGCGGCAGCACCTTGCCCGGCTCGGGGCGCCACGTACCGTCGTAGCGCGGCTTCTCGCCCGCGGCGCGCTGACGCTCGCGCAGCGCGTCGAGCTCTTCCGTCGACATGTAGCAGTGATACGCGAGCCCCTTTTCCATCATCTGCGCGATGACCTCGCGATAACGGTCCATGCGCTGCATCTGATAGAACGGGCCTTCGTCGAAATCGAGCCCGAGCCACGCCATGCCTTCGAGAATCGCATCGACCGACGCATCGGTGGAGCGCTCGAGATCGGTGTCCTCGATGCGCAGCACGAAAGTGCCCTTCATCTTGCGCGCGAACGCCCACGGATAAAGCGCGGAGCGGATGTTGCCGAGATGGATGAAGCCGGTCGGACTCGGAGCGAAGCGTGTGCGGACTTGGGTGGTCATTGCTGTTTACTCGATGAATGGCAGTGCGCCAGGCGCTGAAATGCCGCGCAAAATGAGACGAAATTATACTCGCCGCCCGCTTCGCGCCGGTCCGCGCGCCTTTTGTTTTATGATGTGCGCGCTTTTCAAGATCTCCCCGAACGCCCGCATCGACGGGCCTGCCGGAACCCGCCGCACCGCTGGAGCACACTTTGAGTTCATCGTCACCCCGTCTTTCGCGCCGCGCGTTTTCGCTCGCGGCCGCGTCGTCCGTTCTCGCCGCCTGCACTACCACGAGCGGCGGCAATTCAGGCGAAACGGCAATCGTCACGCCGCCGGCGCCGCCGAAGGCAGAACCGCAACAACCGATGCGTATCGGGCTCGCGCTCGGCGGCGGCGCCGCGCGCGGCTTCGCGCATATCGGCGTGATCAAGGCGCTCGAGGCGCGCAACGTGCGCGTGGATCTCGTCGCGGGCACGAGCGCCGGCTCGGTCATCGCGGCGCTGTACGCATCGGGGATGAGCGGCATCGCGATCAACAAGCTCGCCCTCACGATGGACGAAGCCTCGATCAGCGACTGGGCGATGCCCTTTCGCGCGCGCGGCATCCTGCAAGGCGTCGCGCTGCAGAACTACCTGAACAGGACGCTCGACAACCGTCCGATCGAAAAGATGGCGAAGCCGCTCGGCATCGTCGCCACGGATCTGAAGAGCGGCCAGCCGATTCTCTTTCAGCGCGGCAACACGGGCGTCGCTGTGCGGGCGTCGTGCAGCGTGCCGTCGATTTTCGAGCCGGTGAAGATCGGCGATCGCGAGTATGTCGACGGCGGGCTCGTGAGTCCGGTGCCAGCGGCGTTCGCGCACAAGATGGGCGCGGATTTCGTGATCGCCGTCGATATTTCGGCGCGGCCGGAAAGCGGGCTGACATCGAGCTCGTTCGACGTGCTGATGCAGACCTTCACGATCATGGGCCAGACCATCAAGGCCTACGAGCTCGACAAATACGCGAACGCGGTCGTTCGCCCCAACCTCAACGCGATGAGCAGCAGCGATTTCAGCCAGCGCAATGCATCGATTCTCGCGGGCGAGGAAGCCGTCGCCAAGATGTGGCCGACGTTGCAGCGACAGCTCGCGGAGCGCGGCGCGAAGGTCTGAACTTCTGCAATGCGAAGCATCGGCGCAAAAGAATGCCCGCAAAACAAAACGGCGGCTTCTCACGAAGCCGCCGTCATGGCGAATTAGAACCGGTCAGTAGTCCGCGTCCTCGATCCAGGCCGCCTGGATTGCCTCGAGAATCTTCTCGTTGGACTTTTCGGGATCGTCGTCGAAACCGTCGAGTTCGGTGATCCAGCGATGCAGGTCAGTGAAACGCACATATTGGGGATCGACATCCTGATGCGCGTCGGTGAGTGCCATCGCGATCTCCTGGGTATCTGTCCACTTCATGGGCGAGCCTCCTGTCAGTGATTTTCTTTGGCGTGATTGATGGAGTACCGCGGGATCTCGACCACCAGATCCTCGTCGGCAGGCACCATTGCCTGACATGATAACCGCGATGTCGGTTCGAGACCCCACGCTTTATCGAGCAGATCGTCCTCGTCTTCCTCGGACGGCTCGAGCGCGTTGAAGCCCTCGCGAATGATGACGTGGCACGTCGTGCACGCGCACGATTTCTCGCAGGCGTGCTCGATCTCGATGCCGTGATCCAGAAGATTGTCGCAGATGCTCTTGCCGATGTCGGCGTCGATCACCGCGCCGTCCGGGCAAAGCTCCACGTGAGGCAGCACAACGATTTGAGGCATGTTTCGTAATTTCTCGAATAGGATGATTTAGACGTCGTCGAGCTTGCGGCCCGCGAGCGCGCGGCGGATGCTCTTGTTCATGCGGCGCGCGGCGAATTCATCGGTGCCGGTGGCGAGCGTCTTCGTCGCATCTTCGATCTTCTCGACCGAATCGCCGTTCGCGAGCGCCGCCAGTTCGGTCACGAGCGCGACGATTTGCGCGCGTTCATCGTCGTCGAGCAGTTCGCCGTCGGTTTCGAGCGCAACGTGCGTCGCTTCGATGAGACGCTCCGCTTCCACCTGCGCCTCGCGCAACGCACGCGCGCGCATGTCCGTCTCGGCGGTCTTGAAGCTCTCTTCGAGCATGCGGGCGACTTCGTCGTCGGCGAGTCCGTACGACGGCTTCACGACCACCGACGCCTCCACGCCCGACATCTGCTCGCGCGCGAACACGGACAAGAGACCGTCCGCGTCGACCTGATAGGTCACACGAATGCGCGCCGCGCCCGCCGCCATCGGCGGAATGCCGCGCAACTCGAAGCGCGCGAGCGACCGGCAATCGGACACGAGTTCGCGCTCGCCCTGAACGACGTGGATCGCCATCGCGGTCTGGCCGTCCTTGAAGGTCGTGAAATCCTGCGCGCGCGCGGTCGGGATCGTCGAATTGCGCGGGATGATTTTCTCGGTGAGGCCGCCCATCGTTTCGACGCCGAGCGACAGCGGAATCACGTCGAGCAGCAGCCAGTCGTCGCCTTCGCCGCGACGGTTGCCCGCGAGCAGATCGGCCTGAATCGCAGCGCCCAGCGCGACGACCTGATCTGGATCGAGATTGATGAGCGGCGGCTGGCCGAAAAACGTTTCGACCGCGCGGCGGATCACCGGCATGCGCGTGGCGCCGCCAACCAGTACGACGCCCTTGATGTCCTTCGCGGCGACCTTCGCATCGCGCAGCGCCTTTTTCGTCGGCGTGAGCGTGCGCGCGACGAGCGCCTCGGTCAGCGCGGCGAACTCGGCTTCGGTCACGGCGACATCGATCTGCTGGCCGGTCGAGAGTGTCGCCTGGACGCGCGTTTCGTTCGTCGACGACAGCGCTTCCTTCGCGTTGCGAACGAGATCGAGCAGCAGGCGCACGTCTTCCGGCGCATCGACCGACACGCCCGCCGCCGTCAAGACGTGCCGATACAGCGCGTGATCGAAATCGTCGCCGCCGAGCGCGGAATCGCCGCCCGCCGCGAGCACTTCGAAGACGCCTTTCGTGAGCTTGAGAATCGACAGATCGAATGTGCCGCCGCCGAGGTCGTAGACGGCGTAGAGGCCTTCCGCGCCGTTATCGAGACCGTAAGCGATCGCGGCTGCGGTCGGCTCGTTGAGCAGGCGCAGCACGTTCAGGCCGGCGAGCTTCGCCGCGTCCTTCGTCGCCTGACGCTGGGCTTCGTCGAAATAGGCGGGCACCGTGATCACCGCGCCGACGAGATCCTCGCCGAGCGTGTCTTCCGCGCGATAACGCAGCGTCGCGAGAATTTCCGCCGATACTTCGACCGGGCTTTTCACGCCGTCGACGGTGCGAATCTGCACCATGCCCGGCGCGTCGATGAAATCGTACGGCGCGTTCTCCGCGCCCTCGACCTCGCTCTTGCCGCGGCCCATGAAACGCTTGACCGAGACGATCGTATTGCGCGGATCGATGACCGCTTCTTCCTTCGCGGCGCGGCCGATGCGCCGTCCGCCCTTCTCCAGATAGCGCACGACCGACGGCAGCAGCACGTGGCCGTCCTCGTCGGGCAGCGCTTCGGGCACGCTGCTGCGCACGGCCGCGACGAGCGAGTTCGTCGTGCCGAGATCGATGCCGACCGCCACGCGCCTTTGATGCGGCGCCGGCGCCATGCCGGGTTCTGAGATTTGCAGTAAAGCCATCGTTGGTCTTATGAGGTTGTATGCGGCGCGTTTGCCTTTAGTGTTCGAGCCGTTCGATCTGCGCGCCGATTTCATGCGCCACGCGTTCGATGAACATCAACTGACGCACGGCCTCGCCCGCCGCCTGATCCGACTTGCTGTCGATCAGCGCCTCGAGCTTGGTGAAGCGAATGCGCTCTTCGTCGCGCAGTTCGTCGAGCAGCGCTTCGAGCGCACCGATGTTCTTCGCGTTCGCCGCATCCTCGATATTTTCGCGCCATTCCATCTGCTGCATCAGGAACGCCGGCTCCATCGCGGTGTTGTTCTCCGCGCCGACGTCGATGCCGCGCTGCGCGAGCATATAGCGCGCGCGCTTCAGCGGATCGCGCAGCGTCTGATACGCCTCGTTCGCGTGCGTGGCCCACTGCATCGCGAGACGCTTCTGCGCATCGCCGGCCGCGGCGAAACGGTCCGGATGCACTTGCGCCTGCACGGTGCGATAAGCGTCGTCGAGCTTCTGCTGGTCGACGGCGAAGGTCTGCGGCAGATCGAAGAGATCGAAGTGACTGTCGGTGAGCGTGGCCATGCTATGTCTGTGAATTCAGTGTGCGCGAATGAAAAAGGCGGCACGCGCCGCCTCTTTTGCCGATACCGCCGGCGTCATTCCCGTCAGACGCGGAACGATTCGCCGCAGCCGCATTCGTCCTTCGCGTTCGGATTGTTGAACTTGAAGCCTTCGTTCAGGCCTTCGCGGGCGAAGTCCAGCTCGGTGCCGTCGAGATACGGAAGACTCTTCGGATCGATCACGATCTTCACGCCCGACGACTCGAACACGGTGTCTTCCGGTGCGAGCTCGTCGACATACTCGAGCTTGTACGCGAGGCCCGAACAGCCCGTCGTCCGCACGCCCAGCCGCAAGCCGACGCCCTTGCCGCGCCGCGTCAGATACTTCTGCACGTGTTGTGCCGCTTTATCCGTCAACGTGATTGCCATAGTCTTCGCTTCTCTCTTCGGGGCGCCGCCCCGGACGCCCGTCGTCACAATTACGCCGCTGCCTGCTTCGATTCAGCCGCTGCCGCTTCCGGCGCCGCGACGCCATGACGCTGCTTGTAGTCCGCAACCGCCGCCTTGATCGCGTCTTCCGCGAGGATCGAGCAGTGGATCTTCACCGGCGGCAGCGCCAGTTCTTCGGCGATCTGCGTGTTCTTGATGGTGAGCGCCTGATCCAGCGTCTTGCCCTTCACCCATTCGGTGACGAGCGAGCTCGATGCGATCGCCGAGCCGCAGCCGTAGGTCTTGAACTTCGCGTCCTCGATCACGCCATCCGCGCCCACGCGGATCTGCAGCTTCATCACGTCGCCGCACGCCGGCGCGCCGACCATGCCGGTGCCGACGGTGTCGTCGTCCTTCGAGAACGAGCCGACGTTACGCGGGTTTTCGTAGTGGTCCAGAACCTTGTCGCTATAAGCCATGATTCAAACTCTCCTAATATTCGGTGTCGCGTGGCGCTCAGTGGTCGCTTAGTGCGCAGCCCACTGGATGGTCGAGATGTCGATGCCGTCCTTGTGCATTTCCCAGAGCGGCGACAGATCGCGCAGTTTCGCGATCTTGTTCTTCAGCAGGTTGATCACATAGTCGACGTCCTGCTCGGTGGTGAAGCGGCCGACCGTGAAGCGGATCGAGCTGTGCGCGAGTTCGTCGTTACGGCCGAGCGCGCGCAGCACATAAGAGGGCTCGAGCGACGCCGACGTGCACGCCGAACCCGACGACACCGCGACGTCCTTCACCGCCATGATCAGCGATTCGCCTTCGACGAAGTTGAAGCTGATGTTGAGGTTGTGCGGCACGCGGCGTTCCATGTCGCCGTTGACGTACACCTCTTCGATGTCCTGCAGCCCCTTCAGCAGACGGTCGCGCAGCATGCGGATGCGCTCGTTCTCCGTCGCCATTTCCTCACGCGCGATGCGGAACGCTTCGCCCATGCCGACGATCTGATGCGTCGCGAGCGTGCCCGAACGCATGCCGCGCTCGTGACCGCCGCCGTGCATCTGCGCTTCGATGCGCACGCGCGGCTTGCGACGCACGTACAGCGCGCCGATGCCCTTCGGACCGTACGTCTTGTGAGCCGAAAACGACATCAGATCGACCTTCAGCTTTTGCAGATCGATTTCGATCTTGCCGGTGGCTTGCGCCGCATCGACGTGGAAAATGATGCCCTTCTCGCGCGTGATCTCGCCGATCGCCTCGATGTCCTGAATCACGCCGATTTCGTTGTTCACGCTCATCACGGAGACGAGGATCGTGTCCGGACGGATCGCCGCCTTGAACTTTTCCAGATCGATGAGACCGTCGTCCTTCACGTCGAGATACGTGACTTCGTAGCCTTCGCGCTCCAGCTCACGCGTGGTGTCGAGCACGGCCTTGTGCTCGGTCTTCACGGTGATGATGTGCTTGCCCTTGCTCTTGTAGAAGTGCGCCGCGCCCTTGATGGCGAGGTTGTCCGATTCCGTCGCACCCGACGTCCAGATGATCTCGCGCGGATCGCAATTCACGAGCGCCGCGACGTTCTCGCGCGCTTCCTCGACCGCACGCTCCGCATCCCAGCCGTACTGGTGGCTGCGCGAGGCCGGATTGCCGAACTGCTCGCGAAGATACGGAATCATCTTGTCCACCACGCGCGGATCGACGGGGGTCGTCGCGCTGTAGTCCATGTAAATGGGCAGGTGGGGAATATCGTTGTTCATCAGTCGCTCCGGGAAAATCGGTCAAAGCTCTTGGCTGGGACGCTTTCGTCTGCGCGCGCGGCTCGCGCCGGCGCGGTTTATGTCATCCGGCCAGATTGAAAATGGAATTCGGCCCCTTGGGCACGACACGCGCGGCCTCGACGCCAGCCGATTCCGCGCGCCGGTCGCGCAGCACCGCCGACGAACCTTCGCGCGCACGCTGCTGGTCGACCAGATCCTTCAACGAGACGGAATCGAGATACTCGACCATCTTCTGGTTCAGTGTCGCCCAGAGCTCGTGCGTCATGCAGTGGCCGTCGTGCTGCTTCGTGCCTTCGCACGTGCCCTTGCCGCCGCACTGCGTGGCGTCGATCGGCTCGTCGACCGCGATGATGATGTCGGCAACCGTGACGTTCTCCGCGCGGCGCGCGAGGTTGTAGCCGCCGCCCGGTCCGCGAACCGATTCGACGATCTCATGCCGCCGCAGCTTGCCGAAGAGCTGTTCGAGGTAGGAAAGCGAGATGCGCTGGCGCTGACTGATGCCTGCCAGCGTCACCGGGCCCTGCTCCTGGCGCAGCGCCAGGTCGATCATCGCCGTGACGGCGAAACGGCCTTTCGTGGTGAGTCTCATAATTGGGGGCTAACGCTAATACTCGATGGTTTTCGTCAAGTATAAATAGCCCACGTTTTTAGTCAAGTATCCGGGGCGAGATAAGTAGTCTTTTAACGCGTTTTTTCGGATCGCGCGGCCGCGCCGCCGCTCAGGCAGTCAACTGAGCGCGCAAGGCTTTCAGCAAGCCTTCACATGCGTCCTCGCATTGGTCGAGCACTTTTTCGAAGCCCTCTTCGCCACCGAAATAGGGATCGACCACCACGCGGCTGTCGTCGCGCGTCGCGAACTCCATCAGCAGGCGAATCTTGTCGCGGTGCTCGGACGGGCAGACTTCCGCCAAGGCGGCGGCGTTGGCGTCGTCCATGACGATGAACAGATCGAAGCGCGCGAAATCGGCCGCGGCGACCTGACGGCCGCGCAAGTTCGACAGATCGTAGCCGCGCTTCTTCGCTGCCTTTTGCGCGCGTTCGTCCGGCGGCTCGCCGATGTGCCAGTCGCCGGTGCCCGCCGAATCGATCACGATGCGCTCGGCCAGTTTCGCGCGCTCGACGAGATCGCGCATCACCGCTTCCGCGCTGGGCGAGCGGCAGATATTGCCGAGACAGACGAAGCAGACCGCGATCGAGTTCATCTAAAGCCGGGAAAAGTCGTGATGTCCGGCGTCGATAGAAACAGCACCGGAATGCGTCCCGAATTATACAAAGGGGCACAAATTCTCGCCCACACGGCTCATTCCATCTTGCGCAACGCTTTCATCTCTCGTCCCGATGGATGTCGTGCGTGATGAAGCGCGACTCGCCGTTGGGCATGTCGAGCCAGTCACGATGCGCAAGCGTGCGGCGCATATCGGAGAGACCGCTTTCCCAGTGTTCGCGCATCGTCGAAAAGCCGAACTGGTAGTCCTTGAAATGCCCCTCGTACTCTTTTTGCCGGTATATCAGGTGGATGATGTTGTAACGCTTCGAACATGCCAGTTCGGCGGCGAGCCTGCACCATTCGTCGCTCTCGCGGACGTCTTCGGGCACGAGATCGAGAACGTGCTGCAACACGTTACGGTAGCGCTGCGCGCGCTGCATCTGATCCGTGACGAGACGCGTGCGGCTCGAATACTGCACGTCCTTCACGCGCCCCATCACGTCGACGATGCTGTCGGGCACCGGCCCGCGCGCGCTCCACAGATCGACCTGGAAGGCGAGCGTGTCGCGGCGCGGCGTCGCCTGCGCGATTTCGTAGAGCGGCGTGTTCGACATGAGACCGCCGTCCCAATAGAACTGGCCGTCGATCTCGACTGCGGCGAAGCCCGGCGGCAAGGCGCCCGAGGCAATGAAATGCTCGGCGCGCAAGCGGATCTGCGTGTTATCGAAATACGCGAAGTTGCCGGTCGCGACGTTCACCGCGCCTACCGACACGCGCGTTTCGCCGGAATTGATGCGGTCGAAATCGCAAAGCCGCTCGAGCGTGGCCTTGAGCGGCGTGGTGTCGTAATAGCTCGCGGTCTGCGGCGAGCTCGACGCGATCGGCGACGGCGGCGGAAAGCGCGGGATGAAAAATCCCTTCTGCCCTTCGACGATCGCACCGAAAGCCTGCATCGCGGTGAACGCCTTGCGAATTTCGTCGGCGGAATCGAATAGCGCGCGCTCGAGGAACGCGGGCAACGGGAAACCGAACGCGGGCCGGCAGATCGTCTCCCAGAATTCAAGCAGACGCGTCACGCGATGCTCGGGCGCGTTGCCCGCGATGATCGCCGTGTTGAGCGCGCCGATCGAGATGCCGGCGATCCAGTTCGGATGGATGTCCGCCTCGTGCAACCCTTGATAGACGCCCGCCTGATAGGCGCCGAGCGCGCCCCCGCCCTGGAGCATGAGCGCGATCGTCTCGTAGGGCGGCAGGTGCACGCGGGTTTGCTGCCCGGCGGACGCCCGAGTCCGCGCGCTTTCCCGTCCTATGACTTCTTCGTTCTCGATTTCCGACATCCCGCGCGTTCTCCTTATTGCATGAACCAGCCGTGACTCACGACGAACGATTGCCCCGTCAGCGCCGCCGTTTCGAACGCGGAAAGGAAGAGCACGGTCTGAGCGACGTCCTCGACGGTCGTGAATACGCCATCGACCGTGCCACCGAGCATCACGCGCCTGACGACTTCTTCCTCGCTGATTCTCAACTCCTTCGCCTGCTCGGGAATTTGCTTGTCGACGAGCGGCGTACGCACGAAGCCCGGACAGACGACGTGCGAGCGCACGTTGTGCTTCGCGCCTTCCTTCGCCAGCACGCGCGCGAGGCCGAGCAGGCCGTGTTTCGCTGTCACATAGGCGGACTTCAGCGGCGACGCCTCGTGCGAATGCACCGAACCCATATAGATCACTACCCCGCCGCGATCGTCCTTGTACATATGCTTGAGCGCGGCTTTGGTGGTGAGAAACGCGCCGTCGACGTGGATCGCCATCATCTTCTTCCAGTCGGCGTACGCGTAGTTTTCGATGGGATTGACGATCTGAATGCCCGCGTTCGACACGAGGATGTCCACAAAGCCCAGTTCCGCAGCGACGCGATCGATGCCCTGATTGACGGCGTCTTCGTTCGTCACGTCCATCGCGATGCCGATAGCCTTGCCGCCCTTGCCGCGGATCTCTTCGGCGACCGCGTCCGCGCCCGCCTGATTCAGATCGGCGATGGCGACCGCCGCGCCCGCGCCGGCGAGCGTGGACGCGATAGCCTTGCCGATACCGCTCGCCGCGCCCGTCACGATCGCGGTCTTGCCGTCGAGCTTACCGTTTGATGACATGCGAACCTCCTATCCAGTGGGAAGACATCGGGTGTATGACAACATCCGTCGGCACGGCTATCAAGCTGGCCGTTCGGCATAGGAAAAGTCGGGCGAAACTCAGAACGCTTAGGCCATTCGGCCGACTGTTCATGAAAGTCCGGGAGCGGTTATTGTGCATGAAGGACGCAATGCGCCGCAGCACGCGCTGGGCGTCGTGAGTCATGCAGCGCACGGGGTCGGCTAGAATAGGCGCCCTTCCGCCGCACCTTTTCATTTTGCTTCTCGCGCCCGACGCGGGCCTCCTGTCATGCTCAGTTACCGTCACGCCTTTCATGCGGGCAACCACGCCGATGTGCTGAAACACGCGATCGTCATTCAGATGCTTCGCTATCTCGGCCAGAAGGACAAATCGTATTGGTATGTCGACACGCACGCCGGCGCCGGAGTGTATTCGCTCACCGAAGGCTTCGCGACGAAGAACGCCGAGTTCGAGACGGGCATCGGCAAGCTTTGGGATCGCGGCGACCTGCCTGCGCTGCTCGCCGACTATGTCGACGAAGTGAAGGCGTTGAATCCCGATGGCGGTCTGCGTTTCTATCCCGGCTCGCCCTATCTGGCCTGGCGCACGATGCGCGAGCAGGATCGCATGCGGCTTTTCGAGTTGCACAGCACGGAAATCGACGTGCTGCGCCACAATTTCCGCGATGCCGGCCGGCGCGCGATGATCTACGAAGGCGACGGCTTCGACGGCATCAAGGCGATTCTTCCGCCGCCGCCGAGGCGTGCGCTCGTGTTGATCGATCCGTCGTACGAGGACAAGCGCGACTACGCCCGCACGATTACGTGCCTCGAAGAAAGTATCAAGCGCTTCTCGACCGGAACGTATGCGGTCTGGTACCCGATCGTCACGCGCCAGGAGTCGCAGCGTTTCGCCGATCAGCTGAAGGCCATCCAGCCGAACGGCTGGCTGCATGCGGCCCTCACGGTGAGGAAACCGCCGACGGACGGCTTCGGGTTGTTCGGCAGCGGCATGTTCGTAATCAACCCGCCCTACACGCTGGCGAAGGAACTGAAGGAATCACTGCCCTACCTCGTCGACGCGCTCGGCGAGGACGGCAACGCTTCGTTCAAGCTTGAACATCGCGCCGACTGAGCACGGTTTCGCGGTCAGGGATGAGGCGCGCGCGGAGTTCTGGGGCGCACGCCGCCGCCAGGCTGAACGGGCACCGTGTTCTGTCCGCTTGAATATTCGACGTATGGTGAAACGACGATGGGCGGTTGAGCCTCCTGCGGGATGCCGGGCAATGTCGCCATCGGCACCATGCCCGGGCCGCCGAGCGGGCCGCTCTGGAGCACCGTGCCGCTCACGCCGCTGTGGATACCGGTTTGCGTATCGAGTACGAGCGGTTCGCCGCCCGGCTTGGCGAGCGCCGGTTGCGAGCCGGGCAAGACTGCGGCGAGCGCGATGCAAACCTGCGTGACTTTCGTGATTCGATGGCGGAACCCGATATTCGTCGTGTCATTGATATGGCCTGGCATCGCGCGCCCTTTTGTGTAGACGAAACCGCTTTACCTTACCCCGGTGGCAAGCTTTAGGCTAGGTGGTTCGACACATAAGCAGCCTTGCAACCGCCCCTTCCACAGGAGATACGATGAAATCAACAAGAATCGCACTTGCCATCTTCACCATCCTCTGCAGCGCAAGCGTGAATGCCCAGACCGCCGCGCCGGCGAGCGATGCAATGCCAGGCATGAATATGGAACAGCACGAGCCGAAGCCGACGGACGTCTCGTCCACCGCCGCGTTCCAGGCCGCCGATCAGAAAATGATGTCGGGCATGTCGAGCATCGAGTACACGGGGGACGCCGACCGGGATTTCGTCGCGCACATGATTCCGCATCATCAGGGCGCGGTGGAAATGGCGAAGGTCCAACTGAAGTACGGCAAGGACGCCAAGCTGCGCAAGCTGGCGAAGGACATCATCGCCGCGCAGAACAAGGAAATCGCATTCATGAAACAGTGGCTGGAGCAGCATCCGCACAAGCAGTAAAACGCTCCGCCCACGTGACGAGCAAAAAGCAAAAGCCCCGCAATCGCGGGGCTTTTGCTTTCACATCGGGCGTGTTCGACGCCAGGAACGAAACGCTTAAGCGTTGTAGCCGTTCGTTTCCAGCGAGCGGATGCGCTGTTCAAGCTGGACGATGTCCGTCGATTGCGCAAGATAGGCTTCGCGGCGGCGCTGCTCGGCGGCTTCAAACCAGATGCTCAGTTTTTCGATGAGGAATGCAAACATGGTGTTCTCCAAGGTCTTCGAAAGATCCCTGGCGGTTCGGGTCAGGGATTACCCGCGTTAGGGAATACCCGGATTATAGGGGAGAACGTCCGTGCCGGGGTAGTGAAATGCTTGAATAGTGTGCATTCGGATTCGGAATGGTGCAGGCCGCATTCTTGCTTAAACCACTGATTTCTCGTATCAATTCGCTCATTGTCAACAATCTGGTCGTTGCACATGCACCATTTTCGTGCATTACTGCGCCAGCTTGTCCAATATCGGGCAATCCGGCCGCGCGTCGCCGTGACAATGGTTAGCCAGATGCGACAGCGTGTCGCGCATCTCGGTTAATTCGGCGATCCGCCGGTCCAGTTCCGCAACATGTTCCAGCGCAATCGACTTCACCTCCGCGCTCGCCCGCGACCGGTCCTGCCACAAGGCGAGCAGCTTGCGGATATCGTCGACGAGAAAGCCGAGCCGGCGTGCCTGCCGCACGAAACGCAGCGCGTGGACCTCGTGATCGCCATACACGCGATATCCCGATGACGTCCGTCCGACCGGATTGAGCAATCCGACGCTCTCGTAGTAGCGGATCATTTTCGCGGTCACGCCCGAGGCGCGGGCCGCTTCGCCGATATTCATCGTCTGCTCCTGAAAAATGTCATTCCGACTCTACACCTTCCCATGATGGCAAGGTATACGATGTCGTTGATCCGGACTTTTTCAAGGGGAAACAGCAATGACCGAATTCGAAGTTCAGGGCATGAGTTGCCAGCACTGCGTCGCCGCTGTGACGCGCTCGATTCAGGAAATCGATCCGCAAGCGCAAGTTCGCGTCGATCTGGAGCGAGGCAAGGTCGCCGTCGAATCCGCAAAATCGAACGATGCGCTCAAGGAAGCCATCGACGAGGCCGGCTATACGGTCGTCGGCGTCGCTTCGGCATGAGGCAAAACGAGCGCTTTACCGTCGCGCTGATCGGGGCGTCGGGGTTGCTGGGCCGGGCGGTTGCCACGGAACTGGCGAGCGCGCCCAGCACGCAGACGTGGCGCGTCGTGCATACGGCTCACCGGCGCGCCGACGCCGCGAGCGTGAAGCTCGACCTGCTCGACCATGACGCGGTACGCGCGTTCGTGCGCGATCTCGCGCCGGATGCGATCGTGGTCGCGGCAGCGGAGCGGCGTCCGGACATCTGCGAAAACGATCCGGCGCTCGCGCGCGCGTTGAATGTCGAGGCGTTGAGCGTGGTCGCCACCGAAGCGCGCGCGCTCGGCACATGGGTATTGTCGATTTCGACCGACTACGTCTTCGACGGCGCGTCGCCGCCCTATTTGCCCGACGACGCGCCCGCGCCGCTCAACGCCTACGGCCAGAGCAAGCTCGACGGCGAACGCGCGCTGCTCGCGAGCGATCCGATGTCCTGCGTGCTGCGTCTGCCGCTGCTTTACGGGCCGTTCACCGACTGGAGCGAATCTGCGGTGACGAGCCTCACGCCCGCGATCGTGAAATCGTCCGAGGCTGCCGGCGCGCCCGCCTCGATGGACGCCTGGGCGACGCGTTATCCGACATACACGCCCGATGTCGCCGTGGTGATTCGCGGCATGCTCGAACATCACGCGAAAGGCGCGACGATCTCCGGGATCACGCAATGGTCCGGCGACGAGCCGATGACGAAGTTCGATATCGCCGAACGCATCGCGCGAGCACTGAAAGTGGACGCGAAGCTCGTTGCGCAGCGCACGCCCGCGGACGCGACGCCGCGCCCGCGCGACTGTCATCTCGATTCCGGCCGGCTGGAAGCGCTGGGCATCGGCCGGCGCACGCCGTTCGACATCGCGATCGGCAGACTGCTCGCGAAGTATCCGGACGTCTCATCTCAGTGAAAATCGCGGCTCGGCGCGGCCAGGCGGCCGAGCAAAGCACTATGGTCTTCGAGCCGCTGCGCCACCAGATGGCGCACCTCGCCTTCCATTTGCCAGACGCCGTGCACGCCGAGCAGCGACGCGCCTAGCAGCACCTTGCGCTGTTTCTCGACGAGCCCCGGCCAGACGATCACGTTGATTGCGCCCGTTTCGTCCTCGATCGATACGAAAATCGTGCCGTTGGCCGTGCCCGGCCGCTGCCGCACCGTCACGATGCCGCACGCCCGCACGAAGCGCCCGTTTCTGATATCCGCGAGTTCGGCCGCGGTCTTGAAGCGCATACGCGCGAGCTTCGCGCGCAAAAGCGCGAGCGGATGCCGATTGAGCGTGAGCCCGAGACTCGCGTAATCGTCGACGATTTCGCGACCTTCCGATGCTTCCGGCAACAGCAGCGGCGCCTCGCTCATCGGCGCGTCGCGCAGCAATTCCGGCGCGCGCTGCTGTGCGGTGACCGCCCACCACGCCTGACGCCGGTGTCCTGCAATGCTCGCGAGCGCATTGCCCGCCGCGAGCGCTTCGAGTTCGCGGCGCGACAACGCGGCACGGCGCGTGAGATCGTCGACATCGATGAACGGCGCTTCTGCGCGCGCGGCCATGATCCGCTCGGCCGCCGCTTGCGGCAGACCTTTGATCAGTTGCAGGCCGATCCGCACGCCTGGCCCTTTCGCGCCGTATTGCCGTCCATCCAGCTCGACGCGCTTTCTGAGCCTGCGCGCCGCTCGCTGCACGGTCTTCCGGAACACGCGATCCGACTCTGCCGCGCCGTAAAACTGTTGACGCCGCCGCTCCTTGCCGGCATCGAACCCGATGCGCTCGCCATCGCCGGCGCGCGCTTCCAGCACCGACTCCCAATCACTCAGCGAAACATCGGGCGCGAACACCGGCACGCCGTGACGCCGCGCGTCCTGCACGAGTTGCGACGGCGAATAAAAGCCGAGCGGCTGGCTGTTCAGCAGGCCGGCCAGAAACGCCGCGGGCTCGTAACGCTTGATCCACGCGCTGAAATAGACGAGCAGCGCGAAGCTCGCCGAGTGACTCTCAGGAAAGCCGTATTCGCCGAAACCCTCGATCTGCTTGCACACGCGCGCGGCGAAATCGTGCTCGTAGCCGCGCGCGAGCATCTTCTGCATGAGATCGGCTTGATACTTTTCCAGATGACTGCCGCGGCGCCACGCGGCCATCGCGCGGCGCAACTGATCGGCCTGTTCCGCCGTGTAGCCCGCCGCGACCATCGCGAGCTTCATCACCTGCTCCTGAAAGATCGGCACGCCGAGCGTGCGGCCGAGCACCGGCCGCAGTTCCTCTTTCGGATAATCCTCCTCTTCTAGGCCCTGCTTGCGGCGCAAATACGGATGCACCATGCCGCCCTGGATCGGGCCGGGCCGCACGATCGCCACTTCGATGACGAGGTCGTAATACTTCTGAGGCCGCAAGCGCGGCAGCATGCTCTGCTGCGCACGCGATTCGATCTGAAACACGCCGATGGTGTCCGCGCGGCAGCACATTTCGTAGACGGCCTTGTCCTCGCGACGAATATGCGACAGCCCGAAGCCCGGCACGCCGCGCCGCAGCGCGACGAATTCGAGCGCGCGCCGGATCGCCGAAAGCATGCCGAGCGCGAGCACGTCGACTTTCAGGAGCTTCAGCTGATCGATGTCGTCCTTGTCCCATTGAATCACGCAGCGGTCCTTCATCGCGGCGTTTTCGATCGGCACGAGCCGCGACAGACGTTCCCGCGCGATCACGAAGCCACCGACATGCTGCGACAAATGCCGCGGAAAGCCGCGCAACTCGCGCGTGAGCCGGATCAGATGCTTCGTGACGTGCGAATCGTCGCTGAAGCCGGCTTCCCGGAGATAACCCGCCACCGCCGACGGCCCGTCCCACCATTGCTGCGATTTGCCGATGCGCTCGATCAGCGATGCATCGAGCCCGAGCGCCTTGCCGACATCCTTCAGCGCGCTGCGCGTGTGATACGTGATGAGCGACGCCGCCAGCGACGCGCGATGCCGCCCGTACTTCTGATAGATGTACTGGATGACTTCCTCGCGCCGCTGATGCTCGAAATCGACATCGATGTCGGGGGGCTCGTTGCGCGCTTGCGAGATGAAGCGCTCGATCAGGAGACCCATCCGCACCGGATCGAGCTCGGTGATGAAGAGGCAATAACAAATGATCGAATTCGCCGCCGAGCCGCGTCCCTGACACAAAATCCCTTTGCTGCGCGCGAACGCGACGATGTCGTAGACCGTCAGGAAGTACTTCTCGTATTCCAGCTTCGCGACGAGCGCCAGTTCCTTGTCGATGAGACCGATCGTCTCGGCGTCCATGCCGTTCGGCCAGCGCTGCAGCGCGCCCGCCATCACCCGCTTGCGCAGATAGCTCGCGGGCGTCTCGCCGGGCGGCACCAGTTCCTCGGGATATTCGTACTTGAGTTCGTCGAGCGAGAAGGTGCAGCGCGCGGCCACCTTCAACGTTTCCCGGATCGCCTCTTTCGGATAAAGCGCGCCGATGCGCAACCGCGTGCGCAGATGCCGCTCCGCGTTCGCTTCGAGCGCATAGCCGCATTCGGCGAGCGGCCGGTTCAGGCGAATCGCGGTGAGCGTGTCCTGCAAGGGCTTGCGCGAGCGCGCGTGCATCAGCGCACCGCTTGCCGCGATGAGCGGCAATCCGCTCGCCTGCGCGATCACGCGGCACGAAGCGAGACGCTCGTCGTCGCTGCCGTCCTGCCAGAGCTCCAGCGCGAGCCACGCGCGGCCCGCGGCGAAACCGGCCAGCCAGTGCGCGCGATCGAGCGTATCGGCGAGCGTCGCTGCGCGCTGCGGCACGAGAATCAGCAGGCAATCGGGCAAGTGCTTCAGATGCGCGATATCGCCGCGCAAGTCCGATGTATCGGATGAAGCGGCGGGATCGGTGAAGTCTTCCGGACCGATCCGATAGCTGCCCTTCGGCGAACGCGCGCGCGCGTGCGAAATCAGCTCGGACAGGTTGCCGTAGCCCGCCCGATTTGTCGCGAGCGCGATGAGCGTGCAGAACGGCTCGCCATCGGCGTCCGTGAGATGCAGTTCGCTGCCGATGATCAGCTTCAGATCCTGGCTCTTGGGCGGCGGCTCGCCGGCAAGCCGCGCGGCTTCGGCGTCGGCTTGCGCCTTCGCCTCGATGTCCTTGATCGCGGCATGCGCGCGCACGACGCCCGCGAGCGAGCATTCATCCGTAATCGCGAGCGCGGTGTAGCCGTGTTCGAGCGCGGCCGCCGCCAGTTCCTGCGGATGCGATGCGCCGCGCAGAAACGAAAAGTTACTCAGGCAATGCAGTTCGGCATAACCGGGCAACAACGCCGACGCCGACATCGAGCCGGGAAACGCGTTGTCTCCATCCAGACCGATGATGTCGTTCAGATCATCCATCGCGCATCATCCGAAAAAACCGTGCAGGAACCAGTCGCCCGTAAGACGTTCGCGATAGAGCCAGAACATGCGCCCGCGATCGTCGGCGGCGACGTAGTAATCGCGCTGGACGCCGTTGCCGTCCCACCATCCCGCCTCGATACGCTCGGTCCGGCTGATCAGCTTCAACGGACGCCGATAGAACGGCCGCTCGTTGCGCAGCATCAGCTTTTGCGGCGTTTCGAGTATCCACGACGGACGCGGCTGCTGAGGCACGGCGAGATCGGGAAGTTCGAGCGGTTCGTCTGACTCCGTTTGCACTTCGGGTTCTGCTTCTGCCCTTGCCGTTTGCGTCTTCGGCGACTTTTTTCCACGCTTGGGTTTCGTTTCGCTTGCGGGCTTATAAGGTTCGACGGTCATCGCCGCCTCGGGCCGATGATCGTCGCGCGCGACCAGTTGCACCACGTTCTCCGCGCCCAGCCGCGCGCTCAGGCGTTCGAGCAGTTGCGCCATCGATTCGCTGTCGGAACCAGGCATCGGAAACAAGGTGTCGGGCGGCGGCGCATACTCGCTGACCTTGTCGGCCAGGAGTTTCATCTCGATGACGGGCGCGGCGAGCGTCGTCTGATTCAGCTTCTCGCGCAAGAGCCACAGGATGTGGTCGGCGTCGCGCGTCGGCACGGCCCACGCCACCTTGAATGTCGACGTTTTCGGCGCGTGACGGGCGGCCAGTTCGTGTTCGAGCAAGAGCGAAAATTCGCTGACCGCCGCATGATGCGCAGAGAGCCAGCCGGCGAGTTGCAGCACGAGCCGGCGCGCGGCGAACAGCAGCGCCTCGGCGCTTTCCACGCGCGCCTGCAATTCGAGCCGCGCTTCGAACGACGCCGGCGCACAAAATGCCTCGCGCGGGTCGGGCGCCTGTCCGTACGCTTGCGCGAGCCATTGCAGAACGCCTTGCCCGAAGCGGCGCGCGACGCCCTTGCGCGGCAGACGACGCAAATCGGCGAGCGTCGCGCAACCGATCTGCTCGAACACGTTGCCGTGCGAATGCGCCGATGGGATGAGCGATACGGGCAACTCATCGAGTACGTGCACGAGCGTCGTCTCTTTCACGATGCGTACGCGCCGCGCGACCCGGCGCGTGCGCGCGTGCGCCAGCAGCCACGCGCCCCACGCTGTCGGCGCGCAGCCCATGCGGGACGTGAAGCCACATCCTTTAACCGTCGATGTCACGCTGGACAGCAACGCGCGCAATCCGCCGAAGAGCCGCATGCTGGCGCCGACTTCGAGCAGTACCGTATTCGCATGCGCGAGCACGACTTTGGGCGTGAACGCGAGCAGCGCCAGCGCAACGGCTTCGAGCGCGTTCTGCTCCTCGCGAATGTCGACGGCAAGCAACGTCAGTTGGGGCGCGAGCGCGAACGCATGCGAGCGCGTGCTGCCGGGCCGCACGCCGAGCCGAAACGCGACGAGATCGGGCATCAGGACGCGCGCGTGATCGGCTAGCGCGAAGCATGACTGATCGATATTGTCATTCGCCGTCGAGCTCGCTCCAGGCGATGTCGAGTTCGCCGGCGCTGAGGGCATCGAAGGCGGCCTGACGGCTTCGAGCGATAAAAGCGGCAATGTCACCGCTATCCACAACATGTTTGACCTCTCGTGCTTTCCTTGCCTGATGCGCCCGACGAATATGTTCGGGCAGCGCAGGCATCTGCAGCGGCAAGTTCAACTGCAAGGGCTTGCCGAGCAATGGGCCGCGCCGCTTGATGATGTCGATTTCGAGCATGACGGCCTGCATCCATTCGCGACGGTTCATCGTCTGCGCGTTGGCGGGAAGTATCGGCTTGCAGACCATGCGCAGCGGCGCAGCGGAGGATTGCTTCGCCGCTTTGAGCGGGCGGAACAGAAATGCCAGCGACTGCGCTTCCTGAGCCGCCACCTGCAGTCTTCGCAAGGCTTTGGCATCGACTTGTGGTAGCCAGATCAGCACTGCGCCGATGCCTTCCTGCTTCAACGACTGCTCCGCGGCCCAGAGCACCTGATCCTCGGCCGCTTTGACCCAGACCAGCTTGTTCACCGCGATGTTCATCGTCCGAAGCGCGGCCAGATTGGGCTTCCACGGTGGCGCGACGAAGATGACGGAGCGGCCTTTGCTTGCTGTCAGTTCGCGGATCGAGTGCGCGAGCAGTCTGATTTCGCCTACGCCACTCTCTTCGATCAGCAACTCGGTGACTGAGCCGGGCATCCAGCCTGCGCCGGGCAAGGCGAAGTCGAGCGCTCGAAAGCCGCTCGAGATGATGTTCGAATCGGGATCGTTGACCGGACTGCCCTGCCAGACCTGACGCTGCAGATGCGATGTCAGCCCGATGTCGAGCAATGAAAGTGCTGCACCCATGAGTTTTCCCCGTCCGACGCGAATACAGGGGCCTGCTCATGGCGCAAGCGCTCGGTGGGCCTCCGGTTTACTGTATATTTATACAGTATTTTTGCGGGCGAGGGTAAACAGCTGGCAGATAGAAGGATGCGCCGATGGGGCGCGAGGCGAGTCGCAGCGCGGGTTATCCGGATTCACGGATACCGCGCTTAAACGCAAAAACCCCACCTTTTTGGGGTGGAGTTTTTGTTTGTAGCATGAGGAGCCTGACGATTACCTACTTTCACACGGGTATCCGCACTATCATCGGCGTGGAGTCGTTTCACGGTCC